>JAQXBH010000059.1 GCA_029252505.1 Opitutales bacterium
TAGGAACAAAAAGTTCGCCTCCAACCATCTGTTCCAAACATTGCAAAACAAAATCAACCCCGTCCTGTAAGGTGATTAAAAAACGAGTCATGTCTGGATTAGTTATGGTAAGGGAACCATTCTCACGTTGATTTGCAAACAATGGGACAACGCTTCCTCGACTCCCCACTACATTTCCATACCTCACTACTGAAAAAATTGTTCCACTATCTCCACCATAACTATTAGCTGCTACAAAAACCTTGTCTGAACACAACTTGGTTGCTCCATATAAATTGACTGGGTTCACCGCTTTGTCAGTGCTTAATGCAATCACTTTACTTACTCCCGCATGCAAAGAGGCTTCTACTACATTTGTTGCACCATCTACATTAGTTTTAATAAATTCATGTGGATTATATTCCGCTGCAGGAACTTGCTTAAGTGCAGCAGCATGGATGACATAATCAACCCCCCTCATGGCAAGGCAAAGACGTTCTTTATCCCGAACATCACCCAGAAAAAATCTGACCTGACCTTGAGTGAAAGCCTTATTTTTTTGCATCTCCGATTGCTTCCATTCATCACGAGAATAAACAATTACCCGCCGAGGATTGAATCTCTCAATAATAGTTTTAACAAACATTTGACCGAACGATCCAGTTGCACCAGTTACAAGAATTGATTTGTCGTTGAACATAGTAAGTACATATTAAAAACATAATATTCATATTAGTCGATTCGAAAGATAAACCGTTCATTAAATGATAATAATTTGTACAATTTCTTCTAAAATTTTAAATTTTATTCCAACATGACGACTGAGTGGCTTTCTGAGTCAGATTCAAGTGGTGCAAAATCCGTAATTTTGCTCGGTCCACTATCCAAGGATCAATTAGTTGATCAATCGATGAAATTTCCTTTGGGAGTTTTATGGTTTTCACCCCCAGTTCAGCAACATATTACCCTACCTTCAAATGTGGAGAATATTAACCGGAGTAATAATACCCTCCCTCTTAAAAGTGCCTTGGAAACTTTTATGCTTCTCGATTATGATACTCCTCCTTCTGTAAAAGTAAGTAACAAGATTGAGGAAGATAATCCTACTGAATATACAAAAATTCTAGATCTCGTAATTGCTGAAATTGATTCCACTATGCGAGCCAGGCGTACCCGTTCGGAAACCGGCTTTTTAAGACAAAGGCAAATATTCACCAACTTGGCCGGTTACCTAACGAAGAGATTACCCAATGAATGGAATTCTCTTGGTCAGGGAAAATTAGCTGTTGTTGTTGGGGCTGGGCCTTCACTTGATGTTACTTTAACGATACTCAATTCGAATATTCCCAACCCCATCATTATTGCTGCAGACAGTAGCCTCAAAGCTTTAAAGCACGCTGGAATGGATCCTGATTTTGTTGTGAGTATAGATCCACAAAAAACTTTCGATTCATGTAGCGATCCAGATTACACTCCTGGAATTGCCATACTTTCGAGCCAATCCCATGATAGTTGGAGAAAAAATTGGGGGGAAAGTTGTGCTTATTTATCGGGACGAGTGATAACGGAAGATTGGCTTGCGGAAAAGGGAATATCCAAGACAAACCACCTTGTAATAAATAATGCTGGTCTGAGTGCTTTGGCTTTTGCTGATTTTTTAAATACTTCAGCAATTCTCACAATTGGTCTCGATTTAGCCGGAGGTGGGGACGGTCAAGACCGGTATGCTGAAATTACAAACCGGTCCCACATCCAAGTTCACGCATCTCATTACCATAGCATCCCAGGTAATTATAATGAAACAGTCCCCACTCCTTTTCTTTCAGATTGGAGAGAAACTTCTGACTACTGCAAAAAGATCTCGAATAACAAAACCGTAATAAATTTTAATGACCGAGGTGCAAAACTGGAGGGTGCTACCTTGGTACACCCCAAACAATTTCAAGAACTCAAGGAAGCACTAAACGAAAGCATAGCCCCTTTCATTCCACTTGATAAGGGTCTTTTGAAACTTCGAAAATGTCTGAGCGGATTTGGCCTAAATCAATTACTTGTTCAACTAGCTACTTTATGTGACAAGGCTTGGTCAGATTTATGTACGGAAGATACAAGTGAAAATACTTCCAATCTTAATGCCTTGAGAAGTATCTTCGCAAATCGTGATATTGCATCACTTTTTGGTGATTTTGCTTTTTCGATAATGCCTATTCTCTCACCAGAAAAACATCCAAGTTCTCAAGAAATAAAAAAAGCATTTTCTGAATTTCAAGATCTTCTTTGGAGGCTAGAAGATTCAATTATTGAATGTAATCCAAAAGAAGAGTTTTTATTGCGTTTTTTTACAGAAAAATTTAATTAAGATTTTTCAATTCAGTCATTGCCTGCCCGGCGAGTTCTAACGCCAAATCTAAATCAGTGTACTCCATCGCATTAGAAATAAACCAATTATGATGGGGATGGAAATATAGACCTTTACCCGCTGCCAACTCACAAAATTTCTGAATACGAAATAAATTATCATCCCCCTCAAACCAAGGGTATGGCATGGAAGAAGGACCGGTCATAGAAAAAGGTAAATCTAAATCCTTGGCACAGGCAAGTAATCCTGCACAAAAATAGTCTCCTTTTTGTAATACTGATTGGGCAACCTGGTCACGCTGTGAAATTTGAAGTGATTTCTTAGCTGCCGCCATTGCAACTGCATCATTCCAACAACTACCTGTCAAAAAAACTTCTTTGGAAGCTGCTTTTAAAAATTCTTTACCAACACAAGCAGAAATTGAAAAACCATTCCCTAAAGCTTTAGAATATACAGAAAGATCAGGGGTGAAATCAAAATATCGGTGGGAACCGCCATCATCTAAACGCCCCCCTGCCCTTACATCATCTAATATTAAAATAATGCCATTCTTTTGACACTCCTCTTCCACAACAAGCCAAAAGTTAGGAGCAGGCAAATGAGAAGGTCCAAATGCAGCGTGATGGTAAGGAGTCAAAATAACCGAAGAGATTTGATTTCTATAATTTTCTAACAACGAACCAAACTCATCTAGGTTGTTCCAGGAAAATTCTAAAACGTGTGAACGGTCATTCTCTACTCGTCCTCCAAATCCCGGGTCACACCAAGCATCCACACCGTGGTAAGCTCCTTTCGCCTTTACTACATATGGACGGCCAGTTTCCTCCCGTGCAACACGGATGGCCCAGGTGGTAAGATCAGAACCATTTTTTGCAAAAACGCTCCAATCTGCAAAATTGATATTGGTGGTCAATAATTCAGCAAGTTCCACCATGATTGGACTGGGTTGATTAAATACCGCACCTTTTGATCGTTGCTCATTGGCAGATTCCTCGATTTCAGAATTTGAGTACCCATGTAAAATGGCACCAAATCCACACATAAAATCAAGCCACTCATTTCCGTCCACATCTTCAAACCGACATCCCAAAGCACTTTTAGTATAATGAGGGAAATGCCGGGGTAATCCAGCAATTGGAGCAACATGTCCATAAATCCCTCCTGGTATCACCTTTAATGCTCGGGAGAATAGACTATCTGAAGTTTCTCTTTTTATACTCATATAATAGAGGGTATCGCTTTTTGTGCTATTCGCGAAATATACCCTATTTTATCTAACAATGGAAGGTTACCAGATATTTTGGCTTCCCCTAAAGCAGGACCGCCTAAATGATCGAACCAACCACTAATTGCATTACGGGCAACCTTAAGATTTAGAAATGTAAAAACGGCAGTAGGTTGGACATCAATAACTCCAGAATCAACACGACACAGCTCATTCTTAGAAAAGGAGAACCAAATCGCGATGTCAGTTCCATAAACTTGAAATAAAATGCGACCTTCTTTTTCATTACTTAGCAATTCCCTACACCTTACGTCATGATTAGCAAATGCAGCTGTCCCGGCTAAGCCAGCTCGCAAAGCAACCGAGATACATTGGGTTTTTAAAAGTTTTGCTGATAGAATTTTTTTAATTTTTAATAACATTAAGATTGAAGTAAATGCATTATTAAAATTTCCAAAAAGAGGGATAAGTCGAGGAACGGCAAATCCAGTACTGACCGCTTGTAATAGGTTAGTGTCTTTAAAGCAAAGCCCCTTTCCCCCAAGTTGAATGTAGTAATTGTCTAGCAAGGTAACATCTAGAATCTTACCAATATGAAAGAGATTCACAATTTCCAAACTAGCAGCCTCAAGAGACAGAGCTGCTGCGTAAGGAACCAATCTATCTTTTGTTACATCCACAGATTTCAACCAACCGATCTATTATTATCTTAGGAGATGAGTCCATTCCTATTTTAACTTTAGGTAATCTTGGCTCAATTAATTGATCAATAATTTTAGGATTACGGCATAAAACAATCGAATCACTTCGGTTCCTCCAAAAATTAAGATTATTTATTTCTTGGGGCATTACTCCACGAGAAATATCAAATATAATTGGTGTTCCACAAACGATTGCCTCAGTCGTCATTCCTGCGCCAGGACGAGCGAATAAAAAGGAAGCATTCTGTAACAATAAAGCCATCTCTTCATCATCAATTATCCTAAGAGGAATAATTTTGAACTTAAATAAATCTTTTATTTTAAGTATTTCATGGTAAATATTATCATTTTTTCCGCATAAGGCGATCACCTGATAATCGGCATTAAATTTTTTAAGCGAATGTAAAACATTCAGGTGTCGATTTACCCCATTTGCGCCTGTGCCCAAAAGAAATATTGGTAAATTAGGCGATATATCATGTTTAGTTAAAAAACTTCTTTTCTGTTGTTCAGATATTTCCCCATAAAAAGCTTTTCTTAAAAGTGGTCCGACAACTTGAGTTTTTTGGGCAGGCATTCCCCTCTTGACTGCTGCAACACAGGTTTCTTCAAATGGACCAAAAAAATAATCTACTTTCGGATTTACCCAATGACGACTAAAGCCAACTCCATTCGCTAGTTCACCACAATAAATTACAAACTTTATATTCTTAGAAAATTTCTTTTTTAGCAGTTCATAATACCCATGATTAAGGTGTGCAAAAAAAGAAATTTTCTAAGAATATAAAGTTTGAAATTTATTGTGGT
>JAQXBH010000073.1 GCA_029252505.1 Opitutales bacterium
TTAAGAACGTTCAACCTGTCCAAATCTGACAAATCTGGCCACCAATTCATCGAATCGTCACTGCTAGTAAGGACTTCTCCATTGGGCTGCTCAGCCTGTATTGTTTGGGTAGGTTTATCCATCTCGTTAAGTATTCATCTCCTTCTTGGCGGGGGAATATTCATTTTTTTGACCTGACTGGCAGGCTTTCCAGGAATAGGAGGTTTATTCGACTTCACCTGCCCACTCGGAACAGGTAAAACCGTCTTATCTGAGTCTTTTAAGCTTAAAGACAGTCCACCTTTTAACTTAATAACTTCTGTATCGGGATTAAAACTTTCCACTTCAATACCCTCTAACATTTCTCCCGCAACCAGCCAAAAGCCCTGGTTTTTTATTTTATCAAATAAAGCAACTCTCCAAACACCTTCGAATTCATAGTAACCACGGAACTCGATATTGGGATTTCGAGGAATGGGTTTGGGAGGCGGCGGGGCAGGTCTTTGGATGACTGGCGGCCTAGGTGCATTAGAACCTGGTTTTAGAAAAGGATTATTTGCAGCGATAACAGAGCTATTCAGCAGGATTAGAAACACCAATTCTTTGAGGCCAAAATTGCAGCCAAACCTCATAAGGATGGTTTTGAGGATTGATTATCCTGTTTTGAATAAGCACTTTTTTTATCTGGTTGTCCTAAGATTTTACCAGAGGGCGAACGAAAAACTGGGGTATATTCGGGCTCCATCATGCTATCGATGCGATCAGCGTTAAAGTTACTGTAGTCATCCATTGGATTTTCTGGGTCAATGATTGTTGGCTTTATGAAAATCATTAATTCTGTAGGCGTGTACTTTTTTTGGCTCGGGCTGAATAGCTTTTCACCAAAATAGGGAATATCACTTAAAATATTGTATTTAGACACCTCTTCATCTGTTTGTACCTCTTGAAATCCTCCGAGGACCATAATTTGCCCATCTCTAATAGCCAAGTCAGTAACCGCAGTACGACCCTTTTTGGAAGGTAAAGATTGACCTTCGTATGTATTTGATGTGGTTGTATCAAATTTTTCCGCCATTACTGTTACAGAAATAAAAACTGTTCCTCGCTCCATTATTTCTCCAGTTTCAGGGTCTCTTTCCGTCTTTCTTATCCTAGGATTAGAAACTCTCAACTCAGTGCTCGCCTGCAATTTATCAACATTTGGTTGACTTGTTTGGCCATTACTCATGGTTACCCCTGGGAGTCCTATGCTGCGCTCATCGGTAATCCGGATATAGCTATCCCCACCACTTCTATGTTTTTGTTCTCCATGACTAACCGTAATAGAGGGTGTGGAAAAAATCCTGACATCTTCACGTTTCGAAGCTAAGGAAAAAATTTGATTCCATTTAATTTGTTGAATTTTCCAATTTTCCATCTGGAACTCCAAACCAGAGTTTAAAAAAGGTACTTTTAGACCACCGGTTAAAGTCTTAGCCCCAGATGTAGAAGTAATCGTTTGAGGTGTATCTGGAATATTATCCCCATCAGTATCAACACTGACTGTTTCAGTAGTCGTATTTTCATTGTCGTTCCAGTTCAGATCCTGAAACAAAGCATCAATTCCGCGTTGGTTTGCTTGGCTTAAATCGACCATTACGAAAATTGTGTCGATTCTAGCCATCGGTAAAGGAGTATCTAGTTCGACAATCATCTTTTCCATTTTCACTATATCTTGCGGCGTCCCAAATAAGAAAAGACCGTTACTCCTCAAATCGGGAATAGCCATAGCTACTTCGGAATATATGGCATCATAAGTAAGGGACGCATTTGTATTTCCACTTGAATTTTTTTGGGCAGGTTTGGGATTTTGAGTTGCCGGGGTGGATGGTTTTGACTTAGATCCATAGCCATAGCCTATCTTAAAACTCATTAACATTTCAGCTACAGTTTGAGAGTCTGCATGATAAAGAGGGACTAACTTAGAAGTATAGCTAGTCAAAAGATCGACATCAAATTTTTCAAAATAGCTCTTTATCTTATTGGCATCAAGTGGATGACAAATATAGCCTAACTGGTCTTCAGTTCCAGAAGGAATGAATGAAGGTTTTACTTGAAATTCATTTTTAAAGTGGGCATCCCAATTTTCGTTAAAAATTTCAATCAAAGCACTCGCATCAAATCTCTTTGTTTCGTACCATTGTATGCCTGTTTTCGACTCTTCATTATATGAGTCAACTTGAAGAATAATTTTCTCCATCCGTTGTAAGTTTAACAGTGAATCAGTTATTAATATGGCATTGGAGTTGGGGAAAATAAGAAGTGATGAAACATTTGGGGTAGCAAAAGGATTGAGAATTTCTCGCATTTTTTCCGCAGGTACATAATTCAGAGGGAACATCTTTACATAAATCCTTTGACTTGGAGGCAAAGAACTAGCTGGGACATCGATCCAGATAGGTACATGGGCATTGATCCCAGTCGCAGGGACCGCCTTGAAGAATTGAGAGTCAATCTTTGTTATCCCTACGCCATTCATTGCAAGTAAACTTTCCAAAGCCAGCAAAGTCTCCCTCTTGGTAAGAACTTTCATGCTGTCAAAGTTGATTTTTACCTGAGGTAAGTTCTGCGGACGAAGAATGTAGCGCCCTGTAATCGTTTGGATCATATCAAGAATCATGTTGGTGTCTTGATCCCTTAACTTTACCCGCTCCAAAGGATCGTCCAACCCCTCAATCATTTCAATTTCTGAAGGATCAGAAAACAATCCCGCGGATAACAAATTGTTGGTTTGAGAAGTTGCTTGAGCAGGTGCAACTTGGGAGACTTCATCTACTTGTGCAGGAACTTGAGCAGACAAAAATGCACTACAAGAAAATGAAATGATAAGAAAAAGAAAAATTTTCATTGATTTATAAATTCGACAGAACTTACCTCGAAAACTGCATCGAAGGTAGTAGGGTCATAAGGGCGGGATTTGGGCGGATAGTTTGGGGTAATTTTAACCTCACTTAAAAACATGTACGGACTTTCATTCCGAATCAAGCCGGCAAAATCATTAACATGTTGGTAGTTTGATCGTTTAAAAGTAATACGCACACGGTGTTGGGAGTACCTTTCACGCTCTTCCGTATCCAGTTCTCTATAATCCCGGGCAGGAAACACCTGGTCGGCAAGGCTAGAAACCCGGTTACTTAAATTCTTCTTATCATAACTCTTATTTGCCTGGTCGATTTTTTGTTGCTCGAGGGCTCGGTCAATCCCGGGCCTTAATCGAAGAATCACCTCATGACTTTCCGTCAATTCGTTGATTCCCTGCCAGGTAGTAAACTTATCCAGTCCGCTTTGAAATAGTTTAACAAAAGCTACCAGCAAAACTACAATTATTGCAACTACCAGGAGTTTTTGCTCACGATCTTGCATACGGAAGAAAACTTTTTGTAGCCTTATCATTCTTGCAAACTCCCGTTTAAATCATTTTCGATTTGTTCATCAGAAACAGGCGCTTCCTCTATTTCCAACATTTCAAACTCTACGTCAAAAGAGGTGGATCCACCACCGCTCTTAATATTTCGAAGTTCGTCACCCGTACGATCAGAGCGAACCACAGCAACCTGATTAGTCTCAAGGCGTTCGATGAAATTATTAACAGACTCAACATTTCTTCCCTCGCCCTCCAATTTAACATGGTTACGTGTTTCAAAGTGAGCCTGCGAAAACCAAACATGGGG
>JAQXBH010000255.1 GCA_029252505.1 Opitutales bacterium
CTCCCTCATCTGGGAAGTCCTACTACCTGGCTGTTTTACTCAAACAGCTTAAAAGATTCCTTTTTCATAAATTTGAAATTTCATTTATGGATCAGGATCCTGAATATAACATTCAAATAAATGAAGTTATCCAAACTCTTTTCTCCGCTAGATCAGCGGTTGAAGGAAGAATAATTAAAACCGACATGCGCGGGGGTAATTACAAAAGCGTTATTCGTAACGGCAGGGAAGTTGATTTACCAAAACCTTCGATTTTTAGCATTTCTCAGACTAATGTTGAGAATACTGATTCTTCAATTGTTTTTTATGACAATGCGGGCGAACATTTCCTTCCGTCCCACAGTAGTGCAGAGGAATTTCAGATTCTTCATGTGGCCAAAGCCTCGTCCCTCTTTTTTCTCTATGATCCGCTCGTCAATATAGATATCAGACATAGCTTATCTAATGTTGATAGTGATCAATTGAAGAGAATATCAGATTTAGATCAACAAGCTAGCATTCTTTCGCAGATGAATGTAAAGATTAGTCGCGTATTGGGAAAAGCTACATCTGAGAAGTTAGAAACTCCATTAGCGATATTAGTAGGCAAGTGCGACCTGTGGCATTCCCTTGTGCCAGACTGGAATAAAATAGAGAATCCGATTGGAAGTGAAAATTTACTTAATCATAATGTAATCGATGCAAATTCGAAAATCATTCGTGATTTCTTGAATGAGTTTGCCCCTGATATTGTTGCAACAGCGGAAAGAATTTCTCGTGAAATAAAGTACTTTCCTATCTCATCTTTTGGTCACAAGCCCAAGGAGTACAAGTTTTATGACCAACAGGAGAATATTGAAGTTACGGATGTTGCACCCGACCCAGTAAGGATAAATCCATATATGATTGAAATTCCTACATTATGGGCCCTTTCAAAAACTATCCCAGATTTAATTCCAGAGAGCTAGTACATGCCTAGAGAACTAATATTTACTAGTGTGCACAAGGGTGTAAAGCCCGGATCAACAGGTTATTGTACTGTCGCAAAACATAAGGGAATTGACCGCTTGCTTGATCAAGCAGTTGAGAAATTATGCTTCTATGAGTTGATGAAGCTGTCAATCAAACCTGTCGTTCATAACTACAGTATACTTTCCCTGAATACAGGTACTTTTCATGTCCTTACGCGTACATGTTACAGTGGTTCTGACCACACAGGAAGAACAAATTATATCTCCCATAATCTGATTTTTGATCAAACGGAGACCTTGTCACAATCTGTCAGTCCAGCTGAGATTTTTCTGAGGGGGACTGGTTGGCTTAGTGCTTGGCCAGAAGGGCAATCGCCTATGTTTTTCCAGGAGGGCATCTGTAATATCGCAATCCCTAAAATTTCCGGAAATTCCTCATATTTACCCACTTGGGAGCAGTTGACCGGTAAGAGTAATTTAGCTCATGAACTCAAAGGTTATGGTAGTTGGAAATTTATAACAGAAGGTGGAGAACACTATAAAACTTTAAGTTTATTGTCAGAATTTTCATTGCTCGATCCTACTTATCTCGAAATCTCTTGGAATCAACTTACCTTTACTACCTATCTCCAACCTTCGGAAAAAGCGACCAATTTTAGGATTGTTGCTGGTGACCCATCTGTGCCCGCTTTTAATGCAATTTCATCTGCTACCTTAAATATTTCATCTTCTGGAGGTGCCAATGCCTGTTTTAGCATTACTGGCACTGGACATTTCGGACCATTACCTGAAATTCACCAGCCTATTGTTGAGGAAGATCAAAACTCAGTGGAAACAGTACGCATTGAGCCGGTATATGATGAGGCACCTTTACAAGCTAAACACCCCACAACCACACCAGTTCAGCCGAAATCTCCAACCAAAAGCCCAACCCCTAAAATTTCACGACGAAAGTCCAATCTTAATCAAGGAAAGCCTGGTGATTTTGAAAATTTATATGATTCCGCCGATATTCCTAAAGGGAAAGGTGCTGATGGAAAATCGAAGCTGCTAATTCTACTGATTTCTTTTTTCAGCTTTCTAGTTTTGGGTGCTGCAATCTTTGCAGGTGTCTATTTTTGGCCAGAAAAGGCAAAACGTGGAAATACTCATTCTCCTGAAGTTGCTAAAGCAAAGATCATGGACGAACTTGATGTAAATGAAAGTAAAATATCCTTAGAAGAAAAAGAGAGAATTGTTGATGATAATGAAAAAAGCAAAGTGTCGGAGAGGGGGCCTGCAAACAAAAAAATAGAAGAAACAAGCAAAAGCGAAAACCCACCAGACTCCCTACTCAATAAATCGGACCAAGAGGAACGTCCCCAGAATCCTCATCCCCCCAGCCCTCTTCCTCAGGTGATTCCCTTAGACATTAATGGGAGTTCTACAGTTAGTGAATTTTCATTCGATGATAGTGGTAAACCTGAAAACCCTGAGAAAACCTTTTACTGGGATCACAAAAACAAAAATTGTACTGAAGTTAAACAAGGTCCAATGCACGAAGCCTATTGGACTACTGTCAAACGGATTGAAGACGGTAGCGGCACTAAAATACAAATATTTCATTTACTCAAAGACCAAAAAATCTCTTACAAAGTCGATAAGAAATCATTTCCAAAGTTAAAAATAGATGACGCTAATTTTTCGGTAATATCCTCATCAAAAATTCCGGATTTAAAATTCAAACTTGATGATAAGGATGTCAGGATCACGAAAAGAAAAGAGCGTACTGTAAATTTCTTCCGTGCACTTAATAAACTTACGGTAAAGGAGTTTTGGGCGAAAAGTAACCTAAAGTATGAATTATTTCATGAGAATGGTCCCGCCACTAATAAAAATGGAGAATTACTGACAAAAGATAGCAATAAACTAGCTGGTCTCAGCGAGTATTTTCATGAGTCTCCCACAGCAATTTTAATCAGAGATCAAATTTCTAATATCGTGAAATATATAGATGAATTAATATCAGCTAACGAAGGTCAGGAAAAAAACTATAATGATTCAAAGCAGGAACTTAATACTCTTTTAAAATCGCAACTTGATTTCTCCAAAAAACATGAAGAAACAGAGATAGAAATAACTGATAAAGCTATCTCTAAAATAACAAAATTTACATTCCATAATAAATTATCATCTGACATTAAATCTGTTATTAAAAATACTTTCAAAAAGAAAAATTTGTTTAAATATAACAAATCTTCAGAAACTTACAAATTTTTTGACTGGTATGAGCTGAAGGAATCATGTGTAGATTATAAAAAAGAATCCTACGATAAAAAGATTTCTGATGCTAAAGATAAACTTAACCAGTTGAATAAAAGAAAAAAAGGAAACGAAAAACTACAAAATTTGGAAGAAGAAATTGAAGAAAGTAAAAATAATTTAAGTGAAGTAAGAAAAGATAGCCATAATTTTGAATACATTTTCCCCAAGGAACCCAAGGAATTTAAGAAGTTTAAAACAACTTTAGAAAAATGCTTATCTGCTGCGATCAGAAAACAAAAACCACTCAGTGAGAAGGAAGTAAAGTCATTGAAAGAATATAAAAATAACCTACAAAATTTTCTAGAGGGCCCGCAATATCCTTGGCAGGTCGAGAATAAGACTAGCAAAAATATTGTACTGATTATCGAATAAGAGAATGAATGTTAAATCCCTCGTTGATGAAATCAAAACATGTCTAAGAAATGGGGCACCGGAAAATGAGGTTCGTAGGCTTGGCGTCAATTATCTAGAAGCACACAATACGGCAACTACTAGGTTGCAAAGGTGCGTAGACCTTATCCGGCAGGATAAAAAATCGACAGCGCTTCAAGAGGCAATGTTTTCACCTCCTCTGATGGTTGTGCTCGATGCCCTTTCGTTTTCCCAGCAAAAGCAATGGTCGGAAGCTTTGAGCAAAGAGGGGATGATGGCACCCGCCTCGATCGATTCAAAGCAACTTGCATTAATAGGGAAACTGTTTTCGGAGCCTATTGATGGGAGTGATCCTTTATATGAAGATTTAGCTCATGCGATGAGAACAAAGGATGCTGAATTGGCACTTTCCATATTACGGCTTATTCGGCAAAAGAACCCATCTGATAGAAATGCTAAAGATCAGTTAATTAAGATAGAGTCATCTGTGCAGGCTGGACAAATGAAAACTCTTTTGTCGCTAATAAGAGAGGGCAATGACAAGGAGTTTTCAGCGAATTTTTCCCGCGTTGAAATGGAGCCATGGGAATTAACTCCTGAGGGAACGGATTGGAACAAGGTTAATGCCCACAATCTGGCTATAATCAAAGTTGAAAATTTAGAACATTCAAAGTCAATGATTTTTGACTTGATGAACCTGAGAAAAAAAGACGACTTTGCTAATGCTGAAAAGTTAATTTCTCAGATAGATTCAATAATCTCAGCCAATGGATTTACAATGGAAGAAGAACTGGATGGTTCAAAAGGTAAATCTTATCATTCTGTTCTGGAGTCTATTCGTGGTTGGATTAAGCAGGAGGCACTCAAAGCAAAAAGAAAAGAGGAAGATAAATCACGTGAGAGCCAACTAAAAATAGTCATTCGCTCGATTCAGGATAAAGAATTGGGAAGAAAAAGAAGAACTAACGAATTGAGGTCAGACCTCGCAAAACTAACCTCTGTGGGAAGGGATCTTGAGCAGGCTGGACAGAGCCTGAAGGAAGAGGGTCTTAATAACTTCAATCGATGTCTTATTAAATTAAGGCAGGATATTGCAAAGCGACAGAAGCACTTAAGAATATTGGCAACATGTTCATGCCTGGCGTTGGCTGTGCTTGCAGGTGTAAGTTTTTATTTTATCTCAGAAAGACTACGCTGGAATGAACAATACAATACCCTTACCGAAGGTTTGGGTAAGTATAAAAATGCTGAGCTACTAGAGGAATTCGTAAATTCTTTCGTTAAAAATAATTCCGAGAGAATCAAGGATGTCGAATTTGAAACTGAAATTAACAATGCAAGAAACTTCATCTCCCAGGCAAGATCTTATAATACTAAATTTGGGGAAAATGTTCAGGAAGTTCTCCAACAGCTTAAAGGTGCAAAAGATTTAAAGTCAATTTCTCAAATTATGGGTAGAAAAAAACTTCTCTGGGAAGAATTAAATCAGGTTAATCCGGCATATTTAAATTCAAGACAAGATCAACTTCGAGAAATTGATTTAATCTGGAATAGTAAACGTGACAATATACAGGCTGAAATATCTGATGTAATAAGTAAGAAACTTGATCATCTTGCTACTTTTCAAGAGAGTCGTTTGGATACAAATCAGGAATCAGAATCCTTAGAGTCCAACTTAAATGAATTTAATTTACTACTGGTTGTTGCCGAGAGAGAAGCAAAAAAATACAGTAAAATTGACGGGATTGGTCTGACATCTGGTCAGAAAGATTTACTCACATCTTTTAGAACCACTTACGATAAAAAGAAAGAATTACTCGTAAAACATAATAAACTGGTTGCTGAATTACCCCAAAAAGACTCAGTGGAGTCTTTACTTAACTGCCTAGACGAAATTATTAGAGTCGGAATAACAGGCTCATCAGAATTTAAAGCTTCCCAAAATCTCCTGCGTTTACGAAATCGCTTCTACGACATCGAGGGAAGAAGATTTATGCCAAGAACACCTCAACTTTGGCAGAGTGCATTAGGTTCGATTAATTCAAAATATTTACCTGAAAAGGTTCTTCCCAAAGAACTTGGTCCTATTAACATGCTTCTTGATGAGGAAAGGACCATAAATATCTGTTCGGTGGCATTTTTTTCAAGCAATGAATATGAAAGGTTTGAAAAAAATATCGATAAATGGGAACAGGTGGAATCAGAGGATAATCACAGAATTTGGACTGTTGGTAGAAAATATGATTATACCTTAACCCTTAAGCCAGGAAGAGGTCTAGGGAGTCATATAATGGAGCAAAAGGCTAAAGTAATTTCTGGCGATAAAGTGACTGAGGAAATTTTCAAAAGTGAATGGACAGGGATAGGCCAAAAATTTGCAGTCAGAGGAAATATTGTCAGGGCAAAAGGAGAATTTATTTTGGGAGGCACTCTGAATGCTGATTTAGCACAGCTTTCCCCTGAGACAAAGTACTTATACTCAAGCTCGTCCCCATTCATGAAATTTTATTCCAAGGGCAAAATTCGTTCTTCAGTACTTCAGTATTTTGACACTTTAAAAAATGAGGAACTCGATCCGTTTTTTAAAACTCATTTGTTTTTAAATATTTTTGAAAGCTGTATGTTTCGACCTCATGAGTGGGGACTGAAAAACAACCCCATTGGTTCCCTATCAATTGAAAGGAGTATCAAAAAGGTCAAAGATATGATCGATGACCAGGATTTGCTTGATGAGTGGTATAAGTTTATGTCCACCGGAAAAGTGACAAAACTAAGAAAAGATTTGGTCAGTTTTTACCAGGAGGAATCAGGGGTTTCATATTTTAAAGAGGCAAAGTTTTATGAAAAATTCTGGAAAGAGTTACTAGCATCCAAGTTTGTATTTAAAGGATATTGTACGCTTGATGATGATTGGATTGTTTCATCGGCTGAGCATTACTGGGGCATTGGTAAAGAAAGTGGTCTTTTTCAGATCGTAAAACGAAAGGGCAAGGAAGCCATGCCCTTTACGCCAATCATGAAGCTTGATAAAAAACTTTCTCATATACTTGCCAGCTCTAGGTCTTACTCAGGTTTTAAAACCACTGATGATGCCCAATATCAGCACATAAAGAAATTTCTTCCATACCCGTTTAATTCCTTAAAAGAAAATGAGTGAGCAAGCCTATACTTTACTTTCCTGGAATGGGCAGGTTCACGGCTCTTTTTCTGCAACAGAGATAAAGAGATTGTGGGAGACTGAAGAGATTAGTGGCTTATACCAAGTAGTAACCGATCAGGGGAACCTGTCTGTTCAGGAATTTGTCGCTTTAGTAGAAGATGCGACTGAAAAAAATAGACACTATCAGGAGCAGTTAGCGTTAGCAGAGGCGGAAGAACAAAGAGTATTGCAGGCCCAAATGAGAGAAGGGGGAGCTCAGGCAGCGGAGAGAATTGAACCTGAGGGTTCTCATAAGCCAAAGTCAAAAAATGGGGTTTCAGTAAGTGATAAAATTTATTACATCTTTCTTGATGAAGAAAAGAAAGGACCGTTTTCAAAACAAAACCTCCAGGTTATGTATCGTGCGGGAAGGGTTGATGATGACACCCAAGTATGGACAGAGGATCTTGGTGAATGGGTGGAATTAAAAGGGTTTGAGGAAATCGTTGGTAGAAAACAATCGACTTCTTCGGGTTTTTCACCAAACATTCCAATTCACTCCAACCGAGCTCAACATCCAATACCTATACCTGCTAAGCCAGAGGCCCCCGATGGCCTCATATTTACTCTGTGGAGCTTAGTCATTGCATCATTTTTCGTTCCCATGATTTTCGGAAATGTTCTTACTGTGGACGGTTTTTTTATGGTTCAGGTTTTTTTTAGTTTAGCATTCATCGTAATAGCAATAACTCTGTGTTGTTCTCCCTCTACGAAAGGGAGGGCCAACGGTATAGTTGGGGTTATTTTGTTCACTATAGGCTTAGCACTTTTTTCAAATTTATGACTAAGAGTAATATTAACATCGAAAACCCTTTACCGATTGCTCGAAATCTTGCACTTGACTGGGGGAATAGGGATATTGAGCAACGTATCGGATTGACTGGCGGAAGGTTTACTCGAGCAAATACCTTCTTCACATTGGTGATAGCAATTTTGCTCACACTGGCTTTTTACGGAGTTTGCTTTTATATTCTTCAACCCAACAATATCTCATACGATCTCTCGCAGAAATTTACATCCCGGGGGTTTACTCCTTACGCAATCGTATTTCTTTTCTTTTGGGGAATGGCGACCCTATTCATTAAATGGAGAAAGCTTAAATTTCAGGAAAAAGCTCTCGACTTGGCTGTAGTACCGCAGGAACCGGACTTTTCTTTAAACAACGAAACTGCAAAAGCCGTTCTGGCAAGAACGGATAGCCTTGTCGACTCGGCACGCAATTTCATTCTTCTGAACCGAATCGAAGTTGCTCTTTCAAACCTTAGGAACATCGGGCAGATCAGTGATGTTTCTAGTATACTTGGAAATCAGAGCAAAATCGACGAGCAACAGGTCGCATCAAGTTACAATCTTATTCGTGGTTTTATCTGGGCAACACCTGTACTCGGATTTATTGGCACGGTTTTGGGACTAGGTGATGCAATCGGTGGATTTGGCAAAACTATAGCAGGAACTCAGGAAGTCGAAGCGATCAAGGCATCGCTTGGAGGAGTGACTGCAGGTCTTTCCACTGCATTTGATACGACTCTGGTTGGACTACTTGCTACCATTAGCCTGCATTTCATAACCAATTTCCTTAAATTCAAGGAGTCCTTGTTTCTGGACCAATGTAATGATTATTGCCAAGTTCATGTTCTTGCCAAACTAAAGCTTACAAGAGCCGAGCAAAATCAGTAAAAATGTCTGATTTTCTCCGGGGAGATGACGATGAGGTAGCAAGTTTTTTTGCTTTTCAGGATGTTATTACTGCAGTTTTGGGAATTTTAATTCTCATTGCACTACAGCTTTCTTTCTCGATCAATGCCCTGAAGGGGGATGGAGGTAGTGAAGATGCTGAAGTAGATTCTCAAATTATAACTGAGCAGGAATTCATAGTTAAGAGAAAGGAAAGAGTGGAGATGGAAAGAAGGCTTTCTTTACTCCGTGCCAAAAATCGTGAGATTCTTGCTCAAAAAGAGGCGATAGAATCTGCGGGTGAATCACTTCAGGGAGCTGAGGAGTCTGTGCGTATCCTTATTTCTGAAATTGAACAAATGGAGCTGGATCTTGGGGTTTTGGATCAAACTTTAACAGACAAAAGAGAAACTCTTCGCAGGGACGCCTCCAAGTTAGGCCTTCTATCTGTGCAATCAGAGATTGCTGAACTTACAGAAGAATCTGACAAAGACTCTATTATTATTTCAGATCTTAAAAAAGACATAGAAAAATTAAGCAATAGTCTATCCAGTTCATTGGATGAACTTTCCGAAGAGAAAAAAAGAAAGGATTCAGTTTGGATGATTCCTGAAAAAGACAGTGATGGAAAGGATCCTCTGCTTATAACTATTGATGGCAAGAGAATGCGTTTTGAGGAGTTTGATAAGCCGGAATCGCTTAGAGTGCTAAACACAAGCTCCCTGACCAGCAGTTTCGAGGCGGGCGTTGAAAAGTACGATAAGAGAAAATTTAAGATCGTTTTTCTTTTCAAACCTTCCGGCGCAATTTACTTCGAAAGAGTGATTGAACTTGCCAAGGAGCTGGGTTTTGAAGTCGGCTATGATCCTGTTGAGGAGAGGCAAAAAATAATCTTTTCACTACCTGATTGATGTATGGAGGAAGAAAGCGAAGATAGCCTGGATTTGTTGCTGGACACTCTCTGTAATGCTTTTGGAGGTATCATCCTTATCACACTGCTAATAGCGTTGATGAGCCAGGAGGCTAATAATGCTCCTGCCGTCCCCACTAGTTTCAAAACCCAGTGGTTGCTTGAGCAGCAGGAGATTTCAAGAATGGAAAATGATTTGATTATTGAGGAGTCCATCGGAAAAAGCCTCGAAGATAAGATCAAAGGCGAAGACTTGAACGAGGCAGCTGAGTCAATTAGTGAAAAGCAAAGACTTGTACGACAAAAACAAACCATTTCCGAAAATTTAGAAAGACTGCGTGAGGAATTGGCTTCCATGCCGGCCAATTCTACAAATCTGGCTGTTGACCTGCAAAATCAGCTGGAGAGCCTGACCACATTAAACGAGGAAAACTCAAAATTAAAGAGTGACCTCCAGAAAAGGATCAAAGATATGGAGGCAAAACTTTCCGATGTAAATGATGGCATAAGTTCATCTAAAAGCGAAAGAACCCAGACACTTCGTTTGCCGAAGGAAAAAGGGCGTTCGGCTAAGAAATACATCTGGGTGGTGGTGAAGCACGGAAGAGTGTATCCCTTGAACTACCCAAACTTAGAGGAAATTTTTAATATTGTAAAAGTTGGACTTAAGGCGGTTAAATTTATTCCCAAACAAGGTAGGGGTTTGAATGTGATAGCTAACTCAACCGATGCAAAGAGCTATCTTCAAAAAATTGATTCAAGAAATGAATATTTGGCCTTTGAAGTTTTTGCTGACGACAATTGTTTTCGTGCCCTAAATAGAATGAAGCAATTAGCAGCTTCAATGGGGAAAGGATATACTTGGCATCCTCTCGAGAATGATCTTATCTTGACGAGTGAAGGGGGGCGTGGAGCAGGCAGTGAATTATGAAAATGTGTTTTTTATTCAGAATATTCGTTCTTGTCGCGTTCTTATTTTTGTACTCATTGCCAATTGGTTGCAGTGATGATACCACTCAAGAACCAGTGGAAAATGGTCCTCCTGAAGCGACTGAAAACCACAGATATGACCTTCCCAAAGGTGAAACAGGTTTTTCAAACGAGTTGCCAATGGGGCACTGCATGGTTTTTGCCGGGTATGATTCGGATTTGATGGAGTTGTATCTGTGCGACCCTGCAGACAACCTGCAGACTGGGCACAGTCTCAAGGCGACTTTCAAGCCTCATAGGGTTGAATTTATCAATGGCTTTTGTACAACGGTGATTGCCGGGGAGCCTGCAACTCTTACTGGTGCAGTTGTTATCAAGCCACCGAACAGAAAAAATATAGATTCTCCATCGAGGTGGACTCAATACGGTATGCCCGATTTGTCTCAGCATGCAATTCAACCCGATTGGCAGTGCTATTGTGCGCCGACATCAGCATCCAATGTGATCACATATTTTTCAGATTCATATCCGGAACTGAGCACAAAGATTGTTTTCGTTGACGATCCTGACTTTAACACAAGGGAGCAATGGTTAAATAACCGCTTAATTGGTGGAAACAAAGCTCCATTCCCCCGACCCGGCAGTTTTGCCCACAGAATGTTCACCACAATGGACGGGGGTACGACATACGAAAATATAGCGACTGGTCTCAAAAGCTTTATTGATGAGAATGCCCGTAATCCCGGCGAATGGGAGATAGACCTTGTCATGGAAAGCGAGCAGGCTCCTGACGGTGTGGCACTGTGGAATAAATTGACCGAACACTGCGCCAGTGGTGATGGTGTTTTGCTTTGCGTTATTTGGGGAGTGCCAGTTCCGCCATCGTCGGAGGTAAGTCAGTCTAATGAAGATTCAGCAAAAGACGATGGTTCTGAGGGTTTATCGGAATCTTTAACAAGTACGAACCAGGATAGTGATGATGAGAAAGGTGAAGGAGGAGGGGCGTCATCTTCGGAGGATTCTGAACAAACTTCAGTGCGCTCTTCCAGGTCCGTGGAAATTGCTTTTCCTGAAACTGATCAGGAAGAGTCTGAAATAGCTACCAAGGCAAAGATCAAAGATGAACCGGCGGTTATTGTGGACGACTTTAATCTGATTGAGAAAAAGGGAATTTGGTTTCTCAAAGGTAAGGACAAGCCTTTTACTGGAAAGGCAATAAGATTATACCCCAGTGGTAAAACATTGATGGAAATTCCCTATCTAAACGGGAAAAAGCATGGAACTCAAATTATCTGGGAAGAAAACGGTGCGATAATGAGAAAAGTTCAGTGGAGGGATGACCAAAGAGTACGATAGTACCTTTCTTTTTCATGGTCGCTTTACTAGATCTAAATTTTACTTATATTTTCGGTTAAAGGGGGCAAGAACAGGTAAATTCTGGCAAAATTAGCCCTCCAGGAAACGAGGAAGGAACTTGGGCGAATTCCCCTTACTTAAAGGGATTGATTAAGACAAAGATTCTTGAAATTTTGGTGGAGGTGGCGGGAGTTGAGCCCGCCGGGTTCACCATGTACATGCGGGAGGAGTCTACAATTCAGGAAATGCAAATTGGGTGAGTGTAGAAGAGGACGGACAGATGTCCAGTTGGTCGCCCTCCAAGAACCCAAACCCGATTGAAGCGGATAAACTGGTTGAAATCATAGAAGCAGAAATCAGAGAGCGTCCGAATTGGTCGATTGGGGTGGCAATGATGAATCTAAAGCAGGCCATACGCGTGGAAGAGTTATTCCATGCAAAAATGGATAACACTATTTTGGACTATTTAAACCGTTGGAAGAAAACTCCCGAATATTTCTTTATCAAGAATCTTGAAAATGTGCAGGGAGATGAGCGGGTTACCATCATTATCGCCACAGTTTACGGAAAAAATAAGGAAGGTAAGATGTTTCAAAGGTTTGGTCTCATAAATCTGGAGAAGGGAGAGAATTGTATCAATGTACTGGTTACACGTGCAAAGAAACGAGTTGTCGTCTGTACGAGTATTGATCCCAATGATATTACCAACCAGAGCACGGGCCCTCAGGTTTTCAGAAGGTATTTGCAATTTGTAAAGACAGGTATTCTTGAGGATACAGCTACCCAGAATATTTCAGATCATAGAGACTTGTATGACTCCCCATGGGAAAAATGGTTCCATGACAGGTTAGAGGCAGATGGCTACAAAGTAAATCCACAGGTCGGAGTCAGCGGATGGAGAATAGATTTGGGGGTTATGCACCCAGACTATCCAAATGGCTACCTTTGTGGGATTGAACTCGATGGTAAAGACCACCTTCGCCAAAGTGCCCGGGATAGAGATATTGAGAGACAGTCGATTTTGGAATCCAAAGGTTGGACAATCCTTAGAGTCTGGAGTGTCGACCTCTTTACTGATCCTGAAGGGGAATATAACTTACTAAAAAAAGAAATCGATAGCTTGCTTGAGGAAAAAAGAGCTCATGTTGAAGAGCCAACCGGGGGAACCATCCGAAATGCCGGAGGAAGATTCTAAAGATGAAACCAATACTTCATTGGTAATGTTTTAATTATGCCGAATAGAAGGGTGTTTTATCAGACCAACCGTTGACTGATATATTGACTGAGATTTCCGGAAAACATGTCGATCATTGGTCGCGGGTGCCCACTATGAACCACCAAGAAAATGCCTCAATTTTGGCGATGTGTGTCGCTTATAGACTGAGATTGGTGCAGTCTGACACCTTGAAACTTTGGTGGAGGTGGCGGGAGTTGAACCCGCGTCCCGCAATACTTCCCGTTCGGTGTCTACGTGCGTAGTTTGCTTATTAGTTTTGGTCCGGTGAAGGAAGAAACACCTTT
>JAQXBH010000100.1 GCA_029252505.1 Opitutales bacterium
TCTTCCAGATGTCATCGCACCAAAAGCTAAATACTCAGGAAAAAACCAATTATTGTTTGATCCTTGCTTACTGGCATTTCTGTAATTTCCCTCGATTCCATCTGTCCATACGGTGGCAGACGGATTACTGCTAATTGATCTTCCTTCATGCAATGTTTCAAAAATATGAAACTTGGTATCAGATGCAAAACCTTGGTCTACCCATCCATCAAAATAATAGCGGCCAATCTGATTCCCATGGTGTCCCAGTAGCCAATTACCACCAGCTGATGTAATTACCCGCTCACTGTCACCACCCGTGTATCTTGAAACTCCAAATGCACTATATCCACCATTTCTCCACAAGTTAGTATCTGTACCACGAAAATTATAATCCGTGGTACGCATTCTTGATTTACCATCAAAATGAACAACCGGCCTTCCATTATTTCCATCAAGTTTTATAACCGGTTGACTTGTAATCGATCCCAAAGTTGACTTTGTCATATCTCGCCCCTTGCCAGATTTATCCAACCAAGTGGAAACTATTTGACCTTCAAAAGGTATCACTCCGTTGTTACTTATATCCGCAGCATCAAACCAAATTCCTATTGTAGAAGGAAGATGTTGAACTAATGGCTGTGTTCGTACCAAAAACTTTTCGCCCGTCCAGTCAAAGCCTGCCGAGTTCTCTGCATATAATCGCACATAATAACTTTGGTTGGGTTCTAAGCCTCCCAATGTTGCAGTACCAGAGCCTAGCCCCTTATTCCCGAGAGCCTTTCGATAAGTCCATGCATAGAAGCTGGCACCATGATCTACGGTATCCGCAAGCACATAAAGCATGGGGTCTTCGCCTCCCGTTGCATTCATTTCGTAAGGGATTGAGAGCGAGGTTGAATTAACGACCTGAGGGGTAGAAATAATGATATCCGGAGCACTTGGAGATATCGTGAAAAGGTATTGCTGATCTGCGCGATTACCATTCGGGTACAAGGCACTAATTGTGGAAATAAATTGACCAGACACAGAAGGAGAGCCAGACAAATTACCATCATTCGAACTAAGCAGAATTCCACTGGGTAATCCAACAGCAGTAAAAACAAGTGGGGATCCTGTTACCGATATTGAGTGGTTGAAAGGTTGATCGGCGGGTAGGTTAAATGTTGAAACAGACCGAAAGCTAGGCAAGCCGGATACCGCTGAAATTGCAGGCAGGGTTGAAGCAGGACTTTGATTAAGATAAGAAGCCCGAACCCAATCCGCGGAACGAGATACATTAGCAAGTCGCATTTCATCAAACGAAGAAGGCACTAAGCCTTGACCGAAATACCAGTCCTGACCGCTAATTGAGCGTGCAAATTCCCCTGCAGGAAAAGTGGAAGAAGCAGTCAAATTACCATCTTCGTATATTTTCATATTTCCTAATGTGTGATCGATACTGACCACAACATGCCTCCATGCTGAACCTAAACTATACAGGGTATTCGTAGAGACAGCCGATTCTTCACCCTGCACCACTAAGTCATGAAAAACAGCCGTCTTTCCGCCACTCAGACTAATTCTTTCCGCCACTCCATGTTTGGCGATAACATACGGACTGATTTCATTGGAAATATTTCCATCGAATGTAACGGAGAACATTCCCGCCTGCCCCGGGTCACTCGGATCGATAATTTGAAAATCTACCGAAGGAGTTTTTATCCATGGTCTGATTCGTGAACCGCCCCAACCTTCGCCATGTGCAATTGCAATTTTATAATTTTGTCCCGAATTTAGGGGAATCGAATCGGAAGTAAAATTATCATTTCCTCCCAATTTCTCAGAGCCTAAGTCACCATTTCGTTCAAAGATACCATCCTGATCAAGATCAAGCCAAATCGTGGCATAGTCATCCTTCCAATCACACCTGAATTGATAGTTGCCAGTTTCCTGCGGGGTGAAAATTGCTTGAAACAAGGACATGTAATTATCATTGCGGTTAATTCCGATGCCGCCGTTCTTGAAGTCATTATCTCCATTAAAAAAGAGCCCTTGTCTTGGTCCAGACTGCATTATTCTGCTACCACTTGCCCTAAGGGCGATCAAATTATTAATGTCATCAAAATAGGTATTATTGGGATTGGCAAGAAACCCGGAACCGTAAACCGCATCCTCCGCCTTGTTCGGGGGAGATTCTTCTAATTTCATCCAAGTCGAAAAGGTAAAACTTTTTTCATGAAGATCATCGACTGAAAAAGCGGATGGAACGCGGATGAATTTCTCAACTCCTCCAGCTAATGACCTACCAGAACCCACAATCCCGGAATCTCCAATTCCATACTCATCATAGGCATGATTTCGGTAAAGACTCGAATCAGTCAGGACCTCAATTCCATTGAAAGAACGCATATGCCAAACTCCACGGAACCCATTAGACCAGGCTGAACCGTCTCCCGAGTAGACCGGAGGAAATTGAGCAAGGCTAGGATTCCCCCAGTACGCAGAAATGAGGGTCGATGAGTTAAATTCCTTTGTCTTTACCCAGGCTGAAAGGCTTCCATCAACATCATTAATTTCATCAATTTCATATTCAAGTTCTCGGGCATATTGATCATAAAACCTCAGGTCGTTACAATTATTGGATGCAAAACTCTTCAGACTGAAGTTAGTAACCGTGCGATCCAAGCGAATTAATAATGGGAAATCCTGCAGTGTGGACCCAGGATAAGCAGAACAATTAAAATCGATCTTATGCGAAAACCCTGACTTTTCTACGATAGACAAATTCAAAACCCCCTGATCCTGTCCCGAACTGTTGGCAGCGGTTACGGTGATACTGTAAGTTCCACCTTGCAATGGAACTCCAGAAAGCTCGCCAGTAGATGAGTTCAAAGTAATTCCCGCGGGTAATCCCACGGCAGAAAAACTAGTTGCACTCGGAAAAACCTGTATTAAGTAAGAAAGATTACTGTCATTCGCGTATCCTTCCGCAACTTGTCCGTTAATCAATAGTGGGGGTCCAATCACTGGTTGCTTGGCAGAAAAATTACCATCGGGTCGCTGACTTTCATAGGCGGCAAGAATAGAATCTGGAGATTCAATTGAAAAACTCATTCTTAATTCGTCTAGTAATCCATTCCAGTACCATCCGCTGTAACGATTCGAACCAAGACGGAAACTCTCCACATCTCCGTCAAACGGACGGGTTCGATTATACCCCTCATGCCAAAGTTGGCCATTACGATAAACATACATTACCCCCTCATCGATATCCTTTTGGAATACCCAGTGATCCCATTGTCCATTGTAAGAAGGAAACTCACGGTTAATACTATCATACGAGTTCTTCCCCCCCGCATCCCAATGCAACCTGGAAGCATAAGGGAAATGAATGTTAAGCGAGCGTCCCTCTGCAGACCCAGATTCAAGAAGTGTCGTGTTTGAAGCTGAACTCAGATTGGATCCGCCATAACTCCAAAAAGACAAAGTGAGTTGGCGGGCATCCGATTGCGGGTGAATCGAAAGGGGTAGGTCGACATAATCATTTATACCATCAAATGAAAGAGCAGTACCAACGACTCCTTGCACCCGAAGGGTTTCAAAGTTGTAAGGAGTAGCATGTGCACTCGCACGAGACTCCTTTACTGTACTAAGACCCGTACCGTCCATATGCCAAACTGCGTCGTAATTAGACCAGATAATTCCATTAGTACAATAACTTGGTTGCTGAGTGGCATTGGGGTTGCCCCATATTGCCTGAACCGTGCTATTTTCATCCAAGGAGGAAAGGAGTACCCAAAAACCGGAAGTGCCCTGTTTATTCCAGCTTGCCGGTTCATAAAAAAGCTCTTTGGATCCATTATTTCCCAAAAACCTGAGATCGTATCCGAAGGGAGAAGCAAATTGATCGTAGCTAAATCCGGATAGCGACGAATTCAATTCAAGATAAACCGGAAAGTCATTTAGGACAGTGGAACGAGTATAACCGGGAAAACTTATAGCAGAGGAGTATTTCCAGTCGGAAAAGTCAGTGACCGTGAAAAGAATATCCTTCGAGAATGTGCCTGATTGATTGGACGCTTCCACCCGTGCAGTAAACGATCCCGCTACCACAGGGGAACCGTATATCAATCCTGTGGTAGAATTTATATCCAACCCGGTGGGTAATCCGGTGGCCAGGAAATTACTGGCTTGCCGGTTAACCTGCATCGGCATACTCAAATTTGAATCTTTCTTAACTGAATAGCTGTCACTCAGCAAAATTTCAGGCCGATTTTCAAATTGAGGGGTTTCCGACTTGTAAGGGTGCCCCCCTGGCATATTGGCAAGCAGTCCCCATTTATGAGCCAAATGTCCCTCCATCTTCGAAACATCACTGTCATTCAACGCCTTGTCGAACACAAGGATTTCCCCAATCTCAACCCCACCGAGAGAGGTAATTCCGTCCTGATCTCGTCCGGCAATGACCATGTCGCTGCTGGTGAACGGAATTGAGCCCCGGTCATCAATGTGAAATTCAAGATTTCCGTCCGCCCATTGAGTTCGCTTGAGTGAATTCTTACGCATCGACCAAACATGGGGAACCCCGTTAATAAGAGTACTTCCGCGCTCACCGTCATTTCCTGATGTTCCACGGACAGTAAAAGTGGCAAAATCCGTATCATCCTTTCGGAATTGCCAACCCACATCATCTTCCCCCCTTTTTGAAAGGATTGATCTCCAGTTTTGAAGAGTATCTCCTTTTGCCACGACAAAGATTGTTAAATCTTCACCTAAGTTAAAAGCATTTGAATCAGATACTCTCAAGTAATTACTCTGACCATCAAATTGTAAGGTTGTTAACGAATTCCAACTATTGATTCGGAGCTCAGGACCGTTCCCATTTCCCGCATGTCGGTTTGCACCTGACTTATCCCGCCATTGATCAACTCTTCCCCCAAAAGGTTCATTGGAAAGATTACCGTCTCCATTTATATCAGTTGAGTCAAGCCACAGAAGAAGTTGCCCCTGAGCAAAAGAATCAGATTTAAATTCAAAGGAACCGGTTGAAAAACTCGACACCTCACTGAGAACTGTACTTCCCGCAGCATTTTGGGCGATTACACGATAGAAATAGGTATTGCCCCCGACTAATCCGGAGAGTGGAGTGGAAAATTCACCCGTGGGGAGAACTCCGAGGTTCACACTTGCATCCCAACTACTATTGGATGATGAATTTACATCTATGGTCTGTCCCGCGTCCTCATTTCCCCAATAAATTGTTACAATCGGATCCTGTCCCCCCTGCACCAAATCAACTTGAAGGTCTCCTGTGAAAATTTGACTGACCTCTTCCGGGCTAATTGCACGGTCGTATACTCGCAAGTCATCCATCATTCCGTAAAAATATTCGCTATCTATTCGACTGCTCCTTCCAGCATAGTGATTGGTACGAGTGGTCGAGGCTGGCAATTGACCCAGAGTTGCACCTTTTAACTGTCCATTTCGGTACAGTTTCATCACCCCGGCTTCATTAACTGTAGCCACCACATGCTGCCACTCGTTCAGTGTCCAAAAATTAGTTGCATACAGGCTACGAGTGTTCGCCCCGCGACGAATTGTCCATTCAGCTTCACTTGTTTTCCACCGGTTGGATAGATATAGGTTTTGATCATCTGTACCATTACCAAAGTCAAATACACTCTGATAAATTCCAAGATTTTCCTTGTACGCCCATCCTGAAAAACTCATGCCACCTTCAATTCGGAAAGAATCCGCTTTAAGATAGGCAAATGAGCTACCGTCAAACCGAAGAGCTTTTTTCCATTGCCCACCCATTCCTTCCACCCAGGACACCCCGTCAAAAAGTTGAGCAGCACCGGTAAATCCAGTTGAATCATACGCGTCTTGCCCCGATCCTTCATCGAACCGCCAATGAGCAATTAAATCTTTTGAGACTTTAGGCTGTGGCAACAGCACAGTTTGGGAAATTCCACCGTTTCCGTCTACTCTTCCGCGAAGCGTCGCCGTAGTCAGAGTCAATTGATTCGCGGGCAGTATCGAAACACTGGGCTTGTCCACCATTCGGACCTGACCAAATTGATCAGACCAGTCGCCGTAGGTAGAGCCGTTAGCCCGAGCTCTGTAATAAATCATATCACCAGGAAGGAAGCCACTAATCGTAACATTCCCTTCGCCAATTCCCTGCGGTCCAAGACTTTGATTATTTTCCCACAATCCCTCGCTCGTTCCCCTATCCACCGGACCCCAGTACATAATAATTTCGGGTTGTGCCTCGTCGTAGGATAGAAGTTCGTAATGAATGGTGGCATTGCTCTCTGTAATATTTGATGCAGGTCTTACTTCAACAAGAGGCGAAGCTATTTGAGTACCCGTGGTAAAACTTTGCACTGAACCAAGTTCAGCAAGAATCGCGATTTCAACCGGAGAAAGCTCCGAGTCATAAATCTTCACATTTTGCATCAACCCCTTAAACTCTCCCCAAAGACTGGAATTAGGACGGGCAATACCAAGGCATAATGGAGAAGTTACACTACTGTCCAGTTTGCCATTGTACTGGGTCCAGGTTGTAATTTTCACACCATTGATAAACAAACTCATTTCGGAACCGTACACCAGGGCAAGGTGTGTCCAGTTGTTAAGAGAAATCCCTGCCTCCACACTTACTGCCGTATCCAAGTCTCCGTCTAAACCAGAATCGATGTAAACCTCCACCATTGAGCCCTGAGTGCCGATTTCAAAATTGTCATTGGATGGACCACTTGACTGGGCGACCAAAACATTATCAATGCCATGATTCGTAGACTGTCCGATAAGGTCCTGTTCTTTTTTAAACCATAATGATAATGTAAATTGATTAGGGGAATCCATTTCATCAAGATCGCCAAAAGTTATGTAATCGTCCTGACCGTCGAATCGAACTGTGTTTCCACGACTCAAGTCAACAAAGGTGATTACATTACCGCCTACTGTCCCCGTTGCCCTACCAGTCAGGTCAGTAATTGTGGATCCGCTTATAGCTTGCAGTGGCCAGTCATACAGGGGTGACTTGGAGATTGAGTTTCCGTTTGAGGTACCGGTAGTATTAGTCGCCCATGCCCGATAAAAATAATTCGTCCCTGGGGCTAGCCCAGTAAGTAATTGAGATACAATCCCTTTATTTGAAACAACAAACTGAGTGGTATTTTGATCCAGGTTGGTAAAGTCAGTTCCATATTCAAAGGATACCTGTACACCTTCTCCTCCATGTTCCAAAAGTTCTCCCTGTAACCTCGCGGAACTTGATCCGACCAGTAATGGAGACTGTGTCTGTATCTGTGGAGCGGTTGAGTTGACCTCCAAAGTGAAATTCTGATCGACTGAACCCCATTGATTGGAAGCATTTATATTCACAGTAAAACTGCCGGCTAACTGAGGTGTCCCGGAGAGTACTAATCCCTCGCTGCCGGCTGGAGGTTTCCCGGTATACGGATGCCCAGAGGGTAAAAGTTCATTTAAATTCCACTTATGGGAAAAATAACCCTCCAATTTCTCTCTTTCATTCACTTCCAGTAAACGGGGCAGTAAAAAGAGGTCTCCAATAAGAAGAGAACTTTCAGAATTAATTCGGTCAAAAAAGACATCAGGATGCCAATTATTGGATGTACTGGTTCCGGCAGTACGTCCGTTAATCCGTAATTCGTAGCCGTATCGGTCAAATGTCCACCCGACCATTGTCAGGAGGTTCGAAGCAGTGGAAGAGGTAATATTTGGATTATTATTGTCCCACCTTCTCAGCACCCAGTTTCCGTTATTTACGAGGCGCCAACCTTGTGTGGTGAATAATTCCCGGTCGGCCAATAAACTACCTTTTTCACGTCCCACCATTATCACACTCATTGGCATCGAAACGGGGCCACCAATTTGGAGAGTTTTCCCAAAATCTAGAGAAACCATCGTTTTTCCAGTCTGAGAGTCGAAAACCATGCGGGGCGAAGTAGCATAACTGGGTGATGTGGCATGTCTTTCGCTTCCAGAGAAATCATTCCAAGTAAGAATATTCCCCCTCTCCTGATTGGTTTGAGTGGAACCGTTAAAATCCCCGTTTCCGCTGTTATACAATCCAGCAACCTCACTGGCATTTAATTCACGACTGAAAATTCTTAAGTCGTCAATACTCCCGTTATAATCTCCCGTCTGGTCAGAATAAGGACGGGATAGTCCGAGCGAGATCGGGGAGTCTGAAGAAGACCGAAGGGGTCCATTAGCAAAAAAGGGAGTTGGGGTTGTTATCAATTCGCTTTTCCCTTCACGATTACTAAATGCATACAAGTGCCAAGTCGTACTTCCAAGAACAGGGTCAATGGTAAATTCGACTTCAGTTCCGGGGGCACAGTAAGAACATTCAACCAATAAACCATCTTGCCCAGAAGAATTGAATTGATCTTGATTTACCATTATCGTTTGGGAGAGGGCAGAACTGCTTAATGTGCAATTTCGCTCGCCCCCCCCCCAAGACCGGCTGTAGAGAGAAAAGGTGTAATTCTCACCCGGTGTTAATCCTGTAATTTTAATTTTTTGGGGATCTCCGTTGTATCGAAAACCATTTCCTAAAATATCACCAATCTGCCCGGTTACAGTTGAAGGAATGCTATTATGCAGATTAGTAAAACCGGATGTGATAGACCATCCACTGCCAGAAGTTGCATTAGTTCCTATAAACGGAACTCCATTTACAGTTTTTGTCGAACCATTAATATTAACAGCACAGGTGTAGGATTGAGTACTTGAAATTCCGGAATCACTATCTCCAGTTAAGTGAGAGGTCGCCCAACCACTTATGTAAGCAGGCGATCCATCCAAATAAACGCTAAGATCATTACCGTAACTAACGGATAAGTGGTGCCAAGTATTGTTGGAAATATTGGCATCATTAGTCGTGAATACATGTTCAGTCCCATTATCCAAATAAAGTTTGATTTCTGATCCTGTGGTTCCCAGTTCAAAGTTATCATTAAAATCAGCACTGGCTTGCGCAAATAAAACATTAGAAATTGAATGGGCGGTCAGATTGTTCTGAATATCACTCGATCGGTTAAACCACATAGAAATTGTAAAAGCAGAGCTACTGTCCAAGTGCTCGACCTTGGGTAAAACAAGCCCATCTTTCAAGCCGTCAAAATGAAGACCTCCGTTCAATTTTGCCAAAACCCTGGAGGTATCACCAATAAAACTGCCATGATACCCGTTTCCGGATTCATCAAAGGTCAAACTTTGATTATTTTCATCAAAGGAATAAGCGGCAAGCTGATCCGTGACTGCAACTGAATCATTTCTTTCATAAGAAAGGTCTGGATATAAACTAAAACTGTTATTCTCATCGGCTTGGTACCAGGCTGCCACTCCTGATATGTCCGAGGGAGAAAACGGAATTTGATTCGAAATTCCTGTGGGTAATCCTGTTATTAAATAAGTAAGGCCGCTTGCTTGTCCTAAATCTAGGCTGATGATTTCATTCCCGTAGGTCAGGGCAGGCGGCGCAATCGCGGGCAGGGCAGGGGAGGTCACCTTCAATAGTACCCCATTTCCCGCACGAAGGGCCTCTATTCGGGGGACTTGAAAATCCAATAAGTCTGAATCTCCCTGATAAAGATGAAAAATATCTTCTGAGCCAAGGGGGATATTATAGAGTCGGATATCGTCCATTTTCCCAAGAAAATACTGATTATCTGAACCATTGTGTGTCGGGTCCACTCCGATATTCAAAGGCGCAGTTTGGTTTCGGATTAAATCGCCCATTACCTTCCGCTCGTAACGCTGATTATTGGAAATAAAAGTACCATCAACATAAGTTCTGGCCACTCCTCCAATACCGCCGTTTGAACAGACAATATGGTACCATCGGTTCCATCCGCTAAGATTGAA
>JAQXBH010000104.1 GCA_029252505.1 Opitutales bacterium
GTCTGGGGCGATCATGGTTGGCACTTAGGTGAAATGGGTATCTGGGGAAAAGCTACGAATTATGAAATTGCCACCCGGGTACCTCTAATTTTTTGGACTCCGAAAATGAAGGAGAGAGGAAAGGGGACTGAGGCATTAGTAGAGTTGGTGGATTTGTATCCAACTCTTTGCGAACTTGCGGGCTTGTCGAAGCCGATGCATCTGGCAGGCGAGAGCCTGCTCCCATTGTTGGAAAACCCGGATGCAAAAGGGAAGCAATATGCGGTGAGCCAATTTCCTAACCCGGCATTACGGGAGTGGGCAGCTAATCCACTTTCTTTGGGAATGAGGAAGACCTTTTTTGGGCCTTTGATTGAGAAAGTGGAAAATCGTATCAAGCAACAACAGGGAAAGCGCTGGAATCGGGATCTTTTTGAAAATCATTTAATGGGCTACACTTTACGATCTGATCGCTATCGATTGGTTGCCTGGTTGGACTACCGAGATGTCGATGTGGAGCCATTATACTTGGAATTATATGATCTTCGTAATGATGCACAAGAGATCAGAAATATTGCCGAAGAACTTCCTGAAAAGGTAATTGAATTATTAAAAAAACTAAGAAGGAGTGGTATTGGCCGTAGAGACTGAAAAGATCAAAATCTTCCATTCGTACTCTTTTTTTCCAAGGCTCTCGAAAAACGGTTGAATAAAGGGACAAATTTTGGTGTGAATTCATTACTTGATTATGCAGAAACGATTTTTATTCATTTATCTATTACTTTTGCTTCATGGTCTAAATTGTTCGGCTGAAACGATAGAACCTACCCATGCTGATGTCCGCTACAGTGAGGAGTATGAAAGAAGTAAGCTGGACTTATGGCTTGCAGAGTCAAAAAAACCAACCCCTTTGGTGATTAATTTTCATGGTGGCGGCTTTAGAAAGGGAGATAAGCGATCTTTTCAGAGAAATTCCATGTTGCAAAATAATTTAGCAAGAGGGATTTCCTTTGCCAGTGTGAATTATCCATACATTGATCAGATGGATGGGGATCATCGGAAGTTACTCGAGCATTGTGCAGAATCGATCAAATTTATTAAGAAAAATGCGGGTAAGTATAATATTGATAAAAACCAGATTTCAGTAATGGGAAATTCCGCCGGTGCTTTAATTACCTGCTTTCTTGGACATGCTCAAAATTTGGGCATTCGTTCAATCTATCCAATTCAACAGCCCAAGGGCACACCTTTATTACTCCCTCATATTCGTGCAGACGGACCGCCGATCATAGTGTATAATCGCTCTGGTTTAGATGATCAGATACATCATCCAAGATTTGCAATAATGCTTAAAAAAAGATGTGAAGAATTGAGACTTAAATGTCTCGCGTATGGGGTGCAGGGTTCAGGCTTACGCACTTTGCCCGAGGGAAAAGATGTGAATGATTTAGCAATGCAATTTTTTAAGAAGTCCTGGGAATCCAAAAAAAATGAATAACAATATAATAATTAGTCCAATCGGTTCGCGTGTTTCCAAATGGGGTGAAGGTCCAATCTTTTGGAATGATCATCTCTTATATGTAGATATTGAAGGGCATACGCTCATTCGATTGAATCCTGAAAGCGGAGACGAAGAATTTTGGGAAATGGGCGAGCGGATTGGAACTGTAGTCCCCCGAGAGGATGGCGGTTTTGTGTGTGCGGGTGATTCCGGAATCTATGCCTTTGATCCTATCACCGGAGAGAAAGTAAATTTGGCTGATCCGGAAGCGGATAAAAGACCCGACAATCGTTTTAATGATGGTAAATGCGACCCAAGTGGTCGGTTTTGGGCGGGTACAATCAGTACGGTGAAAAAGAGCGGGGATGCCAACCTTTACATGTTGGATACTAAGGAAAACCTTAGTTTGAAGGTAGAGGGTGTAACCAATTCAAATGGTATTTGTTGGAATGCGGAAGCAACGGTAATGTATTATATTGATACACCCACTAAGAAAATCATGGCATTTCCTTTTGATAATAGTTCAGGGGCTATTTCTGAACCCTCTTTGGTGGCTGATACGGGGTTTCTTAATTTAGAGGGCTCTCCGGATGGTATGACCATTGATTCCCAAGGCATGCTGTGGGTGGCGATGTGTCACGGTGGTGTGGTCGTTCGAATCAATCCCGATAAGGGTAGGGTGATTCAGAAAGTTGAATTTCCTTGCGTCGAAACCACAGCATGTACTTTTGGAGGAGCTGGTTTGGATCGATTATTTGTAACAACTGGTGTGCATAAATCGCTGGAAGAAGAAAATGCGGGTCGTATTTTTGTGGTCGATGGACTTGGGGTTCGAGGAAAAACGGGTTTTGCCTATAATGGGTAACAACATAAATTTTATGAGCCTTTCGAAGCCTTATGTTTTATGAGAGAGTCTAGTTTATCTAAAATCGATTTGAAATATGGGGTTCCTCGCCGGGAATTCTTGAAATATATGGCGATGATATCCGCGGTTCCATATTTCCAGGATTCAGTTTATGGATCTATTAATGAATCACCTAAGTTTCTTGCTTATCCATTTTCACTTGGAGTCGCTTCCGGTGATCCGGAAGCTGATGGCGTTGTAATTTGGACGAGGCTTTCACCTGATCCACTTGATGGGGGAAGGCTCGATCCTGAACCGATTCGAGTCGAATGGGAAGTTTCACAGGATGAAGCTTTCTCTAAAATCGTACAAAAAGGCAAGTGCCTCGCTACTCCGCAACTTGGACATTCCGTTCATGTTGAATTGACCGGACTTTCTCCGCATAGTTGGTATTTCTACCGGTTTCATGCCGGATCTGAGATCAGTCCGGTGGGTCGTACACGAACCGCACCAAAGCGGATGGATATGCCAGACAAAATGAAATTTGCTTTTACCTCATGCCAGCATTTGGAGAGCGGTTTCTTTAATGGATACCCTCACATGCAAAATGAGGATCTGGATTTGGTTATCCACCTTGGGGACTATATCTACGAGTATGCAGGTAGGGATAACCGAGTGAGGAAGCATTTAGGGAAGGAAGTGGAGTCACTAGATGAATATCGCTTACGCTATTCGCAATATCGAATGGATGAGGACTTGCAGGAAACGCACCGACTCTTTCCGTGGTTGGTGACCTGGGATGATCATGAATTTGATAATAATTACGCGAATTTAGTTTCCGAACAGGATGGAATTTCTCCTGAGTCATTTCTTGCCAGAAGAATGAATGCATACCAGGCGTATTATGAATTCATGCCCTTGAGAAAAAGATCTTTTCCCCAGGGACCGGATATGAAACTTTACCGAAAATGCAGTTATGGCCAACTGGCCGATTTTTTTGTTCTGGATACAAGACAGTACCGTACTGATCAGCCCAATGGTGATCGTCAGAAACCAATGACCGGAAAGGTATTTGACTCACAAGCAACCATGCTAGGCAGCGAGCAGGAAGGTTGGTTGATGGGTGGACTGCTAAATTCAGAAGCGACTTGGAATGTATTGGCCCAGCAAGTGATGATGGCTGCCCTTAATCGAGGGGATGATAAAGGTGCACGGTATTCCATGGATCAATGGCCGGGTTATGAAGTGAGTCGACGCAGACTGCTCCAATTTTTTCACGATCGAAAAATTTCCAACCCTGTCGTTCTGACCGGAGATATTCATTTAAATTGGGTCAATGACTTGCAACTCGATTTCAAAGATCCGAAATCGCCTTTAGTTGGAACAGAGTGGGTGGGCACATCGATGACTTCGGCGGGGAATGGGGGTAATTTTATTCCTGAATATGAAAGAGCGGCCAAGCAGAATAATTTTGTAAAGTGGTATAATTCAAACCGCGGTTATGTCAGTTGCGAACTGACTAAGGATCACTGGAAAAGTTGTTTTAGGGCTACTCCCTTTGTTACAAAGAAGGGCTCACCAATTGAAACCAAAGCCATCTTTATGATTGAGGAAGGACAACCGGGTGCCCATTTAGTTTCGGGTGCTTAATCTTTTGTGAGACACCAATTAATTGCATTAATTAGCAGTTGATTGAACGCGGGATTCTTAAAGTCTTCCTCGTGCCCTAAAGAGGTGTAGAAAACTTTTCCTTTCGATGATGTTCGGTAAATCCAGGCAACTGGTTCTGGGGGGAATTCTTTCACCGAACCAATTAATAAAGGTTTAGAAGTTTCGGGCAGAGGCGAGTTTCGATATAGGCTGGCGGGGGTGGTAAATGGCAGTTTTACATTATGCAGAATAGGGTGATTTTCTGTGGAGGAGAAATCCTTAATATTACAGATTAATCCTTTACCGTGATGTCCATGGTAATTTCCTCCCATCACTTCTCGGTCCCATTCGGGCCATTCCTGATGACCCTCCTGCAATTTCTCTTTACGTAATTGGAAAGCGTGAGATGCGGTGCGAATGCCTAGGACTGCTTTGCCTTTGGTAATGTGTGAATGGATAAGTTGCATGGTTTTCCCCCTAAAGGCCCTACGACGAACACTAACAAATAGTAAATCTGCTTTGCGAATGTCTAAAGGTGTGGAGAGAATATTTCGTTTGTCTCCTTCATTGAATGCATTGCAAAATTGGAATGAGAATTTATTACCCAAGTTTTGTTTGGCAAACCTGGGGAGAGTTTCAGCCGTTTTATACTCACGCTCCGCAACAAGAAAGGTGATGTTTTTTCGAGGCTTTGCAGAAACAGGAAAATAAAGTGATAGAAGTAGGATACTTAGCCTTTGTATTATAGTCATAGGAAAACAATCGACATTGAGTTTGAAAAAAGTCGAGGGTGAACCTTAAAATGTGGACGAGAAAAGTACAGAGGGTGGTTAATTTGAAATATCAACTTGTGTTGAAATATAAAAAATGATTAATTGAGGGCATAAATATGTTTAAAAATTTTTACGCTTCGATTAGTGATACGATATGACATTTTCTTTATCGCAAAAAGTTGCCTTGGTGACTGGAAGTAGCCGTGGATTGGGATTTGGCGTTGCCAAATCTCTGGGCAATGCCGGAGCCAAAGTCGTCATTAATTATTTAAATGATCGTGAGTCTGCGGAAAAGGCTCTGGATAGCCTTAAGAGAGACGGAACACATGCAATGCTAGTTCGGGCTGATGTTTCCGACCCCGAGCAAGTTGCTTCTCTCGTGGAGGCAGTGGAGGAGAAATTTGGTTCGCTAGATATATTAGTACCCAATGCAACTCCGGACCAGCCACAAAAACCAATTGAGGAGTATGATGCTGATTTTTACCGTCAGATGTATGATTTTTTTGTGATGAGTCCCTTTCATCTCACTCGTGCAGTTTTACCGGGGATGAAAAAACGGGGACGTGGTCGAATTATAAATATTACAAGCGAAGTCTTTCATTGCTCGGTACCCGAATTTAGTGCTTATGTTGCGGCAAAGGGCGGGCAGATTGGGTGGAGTCGAAGCATGGCAAATGAATTGGCACCCCATGGAATTACTGTGAACACAGTGGCACCAGGGTGGATTCCCACTGAGCGACATGAAAATGATCCGCAGGATGCAAAAGATGAATATTTAAAAACGATTCCGCTTGGTCGCTGGGGGAAACCTGAAGATGTAGGCAATGCAGTTTCCTATTTTGCCTCTGATGCGGCTTCCTTTATAACCGGGCAAACTTTGTGTGTAAATGGTGGACGCACCCCTTGGTAAAAAATTTAATCCTTAATTAAAAAATCAATATGAAGACTTATTCCCAAATACTATCTCTTTTATGTGTGCCAATTCTTGGTTCTTTTTACGGCTGTGCTGAAAAGCCCGACGGAGAAGGGAGTGATTCTGAAGCTTCCTTTGCTTATGTGACTAATGGGGTGGACCCATTTTGGGATTTATGTGCCGCGGGAGTTCGGATTGCGGAAAAAGAATTTGGTGTTAGTTGCGAGGTTTTGATGCCTCCCAAAGGAGTTGTTGACCAAAAAAGAATGATGGAAACCTTACTGGCCAAGGGTATAGATGGTATTGCAGTCAGTCCGGTGGATGCTGAGAACCAAACTCCTTTCCTCAATGAAGTGGCTGAAAATACTATTCTGATTACCAACGACTCGGACGCCCCCAAGAGTAAGCGATTAGTTTTTATTGGTACAAATAACTACAAGGCCGGCCGAGCTTTGGGGGGTTTGGTAAAGAAGGCTTTGCCTGGTGGGGGTCAAGTAATGCTGTTTGTGGGTCGCCTTGAGCAATTAAATGCACGCCAAAGAAGGCAGGGTGTAATTGATGAATTACTAGGTCGTCCTGTTCAAAGCTTGGAGCTGGTAAAATACGATCCGGTGGATGCGACAAATTTGACCGCAGAAGGATCAAACTATACCATTTTGGATACTCGAACAGATAATTTTGACAAAGCGAGAGCTAAAAGTAACGCCGAAGATGCGATCGCAAAATACAAAGACTTAAAATGCATGGTGGGGTTGTTTGCATATAATCCCCCTTCATGCATCGATGCGATTAAGGAGGCGGGCAAGTTAGGATCCATTAAGATTTGTGGCTTTGATGAACAGGATGCTCTTCTTCAGGCAATTACCGATGGGCATGCTTATGGCACCATCAGCCAGCAACCCTGGGAATATGGATATGAATCCATTAAGATGCTTAAGAAGATATTGGAAGGTACTCAACCAGAGAATACTTATCAGGAAGTTTCATTTCTCGAGGTAACTAAAGATAATATCGATGAGTTTTGGGCCAAAAAGAAAGAAATGGCTGAACTTGGAAAATCCGAGTAAATGAGCTCAGATTCAGGTCTGCTTCTTGCAGTAAAAGACCTAAAAAAAAGTTTTCCCGGGGTACTCGCCTTAAAGGGAGTTTCCCTGACACTCGGAAAGGGTGAGGTTATCTCACTGATCGGAGAGAATGGTGCGGGAAAAAGCACTCTAATGAAAATCTTGGCCGGTGTGCAACCGGCGGATTCCGGTGATTACCACATTGATGGGCAAAAAGTTGGTTTTAAGAATGTCCGGGAGGCCATGGATTTGGGGATCGCCCTTATTCACCAAGAGCTTAACCTGGCCGCTAATCTTGACCTGGCATCCAATATTTTCCTAGGTCGTGAGCCCGGGAGCAAAGGTTTTATAAATGAACAGAAATTACATACTGAAGCATCCCGTCATTTAAAAAGAGTTGGTCTAAACTTACCTTCTGAAACAATTGCTGGATCGTTACCAATAGGTAAGCAGCAGCTGGTTGAGATTGCTAAAGCTCTTTCCTGTAATGCCCGGGTTTTGATCATGGATGAACCGACCAGTAGTCTTTCTCAAAAGGAAACCGAGACATTGTTCGAAGTAGTGAAGGGTTTGCGTGATGAAGGAATCAGCGTAATTTATATTTCTCATCGGCTGGGTGAAGTGAAAGAACTTTCCGACCGGGTAACCGTATTTCGTGATGGCGAGAATGCAGGGGAGTTAGCCAAAGATGAAATCAATCACGATAATATGGTTCGCTTAATGGTGGGGCGTGAATTGAGTGAATTTTATGACCGAGAAATTCACAAGCCAGGGGATTGCGTACTCAAAGCAGTGAATGTGGTTTCTCCCACCTATCCTGAAGTTCCGGTTTCAATTGAGGTGCGGGCGGGTGAAATTGTTGGCATTGCAGGGCTCGTTGGGGCCGGTCGTACAGAATTATTACAGACTTTTTTTGGTGTCACTCCCTCCCTTGGTGGAGAGTTGGAAGTGCAGGGAGTCAGTTTTTCTCCCCGTTCGCCAGCTGACGCAGTTCATGCCGGCTTGGCACTGGCTCCGGAAGATCGAAAACACCATGGATTAGTTTTGCCAATGACAGTTCGTGAGAATGCAAGCCTGCCCAGTCTGGAAAGAGATCAAAAAATGGGCTTTCTTGATCATTCCAAGGAAAAAGAAATAGCAAATGTGGCGGTCGAGCAGATGAAAATCAAAACTCCAAGCATCGAGCAGGCGGCACGATTTCTTTCCGGTGGGAATCAACAAAAGATAGTTTTGGGGAAATGGTTGGCGATGAATCCCAAACTACTGATGCTTGATGAACCTACCCGAGGAATTGATATCGGTGCGAAAAGGGAGATTTACAAGCTTATGGAGAAGCTTGCTGGTAAGGGGATCGCAATTCTCTTTGTTTCTAGCGAAATGGAAGAGGTCTTGGGAATGGCAGACCGGGTTTATGTGATGCACGAAGGAGGAATTTCAGGAGAACTTCAAAAGAATCAAATGTCAGAGGAATCAATTATGCAACTTGCCACAGGAGGCTCATTGTCGGCTTAAAATTATGAAAAAAAATGTATTTGGAATATTCGGTCTATTGGTCACGGTCTTTGTAATTACCGCAATTGCAGACCCCAATTTTCTCTCTGCATACAACATGCAAAACACGGTCAAGTGGTCGAGTTTGTATGGAGTGATGAGTATCGGGGTCGCTTTTGTAATCATAACGGGCGGGATTGATTTATCTATCGGCTCGGTGGTCGGGCTGGTTGCAGTGGTGCTTTCTTTTTTCACAAAAATTCAGGGCCTCGATCCGATTGTGGCGATTGGATTAACTTTACTCATGTCGGTCTTGATTGGATTGATTCACGGTTTGCTAATTACCAAAGCGAAGCTTCAGCCCTTCGTGGTAACACTGTGTGGATTGCTGATTTACCGAAGCTTAAGCCGTTGGTTGACTGATAATCAATCTTTGGGGCCGGTACCCTTGGAGGGTGATCTGGGATTTGAAAACCTGGAACAGATCCTGATGCTTGATTTTATCTTTAGCGGCCAAATTCCAATTGGTGACTTTTTCAAACTACCAACACCGGCACTGTTTCTGTTAGTTCTCGCATTGGCCGGTTCGATCTTTTTAAGAAAGACAATCTGGGGTCGATATTTATATGCTTTAGGTAACAATGAGGATGGTGCCCGATATAGTGGCATCGACACCGATCGTATGAAAATTGTAGCCTATGTATTGTGCTCCTTCTTCGCGGGAATTGCGGGAATTCTTTTCGCTTTTGAACTTGGTTCAGTTCAACCTGCCCAGACCGGTGAATTTTACGAGCTATTTGCAATTGCTGCTGCTGTTCTCGGTGGTTGCAGTCTGCGGGGGGGGGAGGGTTCTATCCTCGGAGTCATAATTGCCGCGGCGGTAATCAGGATAATTTTTAACTCCATTAATATGGTCGGAATTTCAACTCACTTGGAATTTGGAATTCTGGGTGTGGTAATTTTGCTGGGTGTGATTGGGGATGAAATGTTAAAGAAGAAAATGGCTGAAAGGCAGGTGGCTGCGAGCGAGAAATTGGCTGCAGAATTAAGCGGAAAATCAAAGGGTACCCAGAACTTGGAATAGCTTGTCATTTAATTATTGGTGACTTTGCATTCCTTTTTGTTTTAAGTGAATGATATGTCTTTATTCGATGCCAAGATTTTTGATTATTCTTCGATAAATTCATTTCTTGCCGAGAATGCTATTTGGATAAAAAACAATCCATGCGTAAGTCCTGATTTCTGCTTGGATTGGACCCGTTTTACTACCGCTCTTAAAGGGACTCCCAAGTTAACTGAATATTCACGAAGTTCTTTTTCTTCGGAGTGCGGCGAATGGAGCTTAGTTGAAGATCAATGGGGAGACCATGCGTGGAGGTTGAGAGTTTCTGATCAAATTAATGAGGACTTTGAATCATTGAGCAATGGATTCGAGACGGAAGGATTTATATATTTTCCGGCTTCCTTCGAAAACCTCGTTCGATTAAAAAATTTGATTCAGGAATGTGATCCTGAAAATAATGCTTTTCCCACATCCCGGGGAAATCTAGGGAAATCAACTCTGGGAATTGGTGCCCGTTTTACCACTTTGCATTGGGACGGGGTGGACTGGGCTATGTCCCGATTAGGTATGGGGTTGACCGCCAATCAGAACAGTATTCCCCGTGAATTGGTTTATGATGTGAATGAAATGCTTGCGGGTAACCTTGATACTGTACCATTTCCTTTTATTGGCTGCGATGTGCCGGAGGGGCATCAGGGTCAAAGTGTGGAGGGTATGACTCATGGGTGCATTTTGGCAAAATTTAAGAATGGATTTCACAAACTCGGTATCTCTTGGAGCTTTAATGCGGATCATCAACCTATTGGAGGAAAGTTCGATAAAAGGGAAGATCAACTGGTCGCTGGTTGTATGTTCGCCAGTTATATTACATTTGATCTTTCACCTGAATTGGCTGAGACGGTCATCCCGGAATCAGAAGAGGCAAAAGCTCGTTTCGTCGAAAAGGAGGTCCCACATGATTTGGTGGATGCGGCAAGAAAGAGGGTAGAAAATGCGGGATTGTATCCCAGTGAGGACGAATTCAATGGATTACTGGCATATGTTTGGCCGGCACTTCAAAAAATGAAGGTTCGTGACGATAAATATAAGAGCTTCCGCAAGAAGCATTTTAGTACAGATTTAGGATGTGATTTTCTTAGGGAATTATCTATTGATGAATTGCCCGGTTTAACCACCCCGGAGACAACGGCCGTAATGCTTGCCTTATCATTTGAAATGGGAATGCCGATTCACTTTGTGGCTCCCGCGTTCGGGTTCCAGAAGAATATTCCTTATCCCGATAACGATCAACTGCGGGAAATGATAAAACCTATATGGAAGGTCTGTGAAAGCTTTGGAGTGTCCATAGGCTTTCATTCTGGATCGGGTAAGTCTGCTGAAAATTATCAGGTGGCGGGAGATGTCACAGGCAGTAATCTGGAGATTAAAACAAGTGGCCGGTACACCTATGAGATGGGGGTCGCTTTGCACGCCTCGAATAATTCTCAGGATCAGGCTTTATGGAAAGACTGGTATGCATTTACGGTGGAATTAGCTTCTAAAAGCTGTTTTTCAAAGGACGAGACTGAAAAGAAAATGGCTCGTGAATTTGTCCAGTTAACGATTGGAAATGGTGAAATGAAGGAAGCTATGAAAAGTGAAGAGTCATGTAGGAATCTGTTGCATGATTTGGAACCCAGCCCGGAGCATTTCTTTTGGTTTGAATATAATTTTCTTTATGTTTTAGCTGCCGAAGGTTCCCCTGAAAAGAAAGCACTTGGAGATCATTCTCCTAGAGGGTATCAACAAAGAGAAAGGTTTTACTCCATTAGTGATGAAGGCCGACTTCTTTACTGTAAAAGGGTAGTGGAGTACATTCTCTTTTTGGCAGAAAATACTGGTTTGGCTTCAAAAGATAAATGTTCGAATGCGACCGAAGAACTTGCTCGAATTGAGAATTTCGAGGAATTTTTTGGGAGTATTTCTAAGTCGCAAACAAAGACGAAAATTTCTGGTTGAAATTGAGTAAGGTCAGGAACGATCCAAATGCCCTAGTTCTTTGTCCGGACTGATAAAATCCCTGACTCTTTTTTTAAGTTCCTTGATGTCAGGAAATCCACCCTCAACTTTTCTGCACCAAATTAAATCCTGGTTACAAGTAATTTTGAAAGTTCCACTTACTTCCTTATTTGGTTTTAGGGTAACCTCATCAATTTCCTGTTCAAAAGTGGAGAGTAATTCCTGAGCCATCCATCCCGAGCGGAGTAGCCATCGGCAACCGGGGCAATACTCAATAATTATTTGGAATTTCATAAGTTTAAAAATTTCGGATTTAAGATTATTTATTTCGTAAAAAGTTTTCAGGTGATACTCCGTAAACAGATTTAAATGTTCTTGAAAAATGAAAAGGGTTTTCAAAACCAAGCTCAAATGCAATGTCCTTCACCAATCTACTTGATGAAAGCAATAAAGAGGCCGCATGTCCCATTTTTAATCTGACTAGAAACCGGTAGGGTGAATCGTTATGGAATCGTCGAAAAACACGGGACAGGTAAGCAGGGTCAATATGCAGTTCACTAGCTAGTTCATCTAGGGTCTTGATTCGAAAGTAGTTTTTTCGCATATGCTGATGAATGCGGTTGTATGTATCCCAAGCACGTACCGGTTTATTTAAACTTACTTGAGCGAGTTCAGAAATTTTAAGGACAACAGTATGAGCCAGTAAGTTGCAAACGCTACTGCTACCTACCACCGGGGAATTCGTATTACCCAATATTAATTCAAATAGTTCAACAATTTCATTATGGTCTCGAATGTTTTCATAGTTAAACTTTTCTGTGATGGTTTTAGAATCAATTTCGATAGTGGGAGAATGAGCTAATACCATAAAATATTTGATCATTGGAGAGCTTGGAGCGCTTGATATTTTGTGATAAATACCCACTTTATAGCTGAATGCCGAACCAGGACATAACTCATAATTGGAGCCACTCAGATGCAGTTTTCCTTCACCAGCCAATATAAATTCAATCGTAGTGCATTCTAGGTTAATGTTTGATCGTTCTATTTCTGGATAAGAATCTCGTTCTATCACGAAATCAGGCAGACACTTTTCAAAGCCCACACTTACCAACGAAAAAAAATCAGGTTTATCTTTCGGAAAGCCGATGAAAACCTGCCTTGCATCTGTTACCTGCTTAGAAAAGTGCTCCATGATGTAATTTACATATAAAAGTCAAAAAAAGATATGCTTTTGTCAAGGATATGTATTCCTAATTTAGCGACTTGGTTCTATTAAACTTATTCAATGCAATTTGTAATTAAGATTCTAATGTAGTTGATTTGCCCTATTCTTATCCAAGCTTAAAATATCATTTATTGTTATGCCAGTCCCACTTTCAATATTTGTGAAGAAATCGAATGGTACGATTTGACACTTTCATTTATTTCCCGACTATTTACTAACACAGACTGCAATTTTTAATGAATCTGCGATTTTTATTTTTTTCTATTCTTCCTATCATCAATTTGATTGCGGATGATAACCATTTTTTTGAATCAAAGATTCGTCCTGTTCTTTCAGAGAAATGCTATGAATGCCATAGTTCAAAGTCAGCTAAAATCAAGGGCGGTTTGCGCTTGGATCACATTGAGTTGATTTTGCAAGGTGGAGATTCGGGGCCCGCGATTATCCAGGGTAAACCGGATGATTCTTTGATAGTCCAAGCAATCCGATATGATGACTTGGATTTCCACATGCCACCCAAGGAAAAACTATCTAAAGTGGTGGTTCAGGATTTTGAGAAGTGGATAACAGAAGGAGCAAATTGGCCAGACGAACCAGTTCCAACTCTTTTATCTTCTAAAAAACGGAAGTCCTTTAACTTGGAGAAGCGAAAAAATTCCCACTGGTGCTGGCAGCCCATAAACAATCCATCGTTACCTCAGGAAGTGGTACTAAAACAAAATCAGATCGATTATTTTATTGGCAAGCGTTTGAGCGAAAAAGGATTACTTCCGGCACTGGCAACCGACAAAAGGACATGGCTGCGCCGGGTAACTTTTGATCTGACCGGATTTCCCCCCACCTTGGAAGAAATCGGACATTTTATTTCCGACAAATCCGAAAATGCTCATAAAACAGTGGTGGATCGTTTGCTATCGAGCAATCACTTCGGAGAAAAGTGGGCCCGTCATTGGATGGACCTTGTACGGTATGCGGAAACCTGTGGGCATGAATTCGATTATCCATTGGAACATCCTCACGAGTATCGAGATTATTTAATTCGTGCCTTCAATTTGGATGTTCCTTATGACCAGTTTCTGCGGGAGCATGTTGCCGGGGATCTCATAAAGGAGCCGAGAAAGCATCCCTCGGGGAAATTCAACGAGTCGATCATTGGAACTGGTTTTTGGTATTTCCATGAGGCGGTTCATGCACCCACTGATCCCAAAGTCGATAACGCGGACCGTATGGAAAATCAGTTGGATGTATTTGGTAAAACCTTTCTTGGGTTAACGATTGGGTGTGCCCGTTGCCACGATCATAAATTTGATGCCATATCGGAAAAAGATTACTACTCGATGGCGGCGTTCATGCAGGGTAGTAACAGGCAGGAATATCCTTTGGATGTGGGTGGAAAAAGGCAAGAAGTCACTGACCAACTTCTTTCCCTTGCGAAAAAAGGCTTTCTAAATCATGTGGGGTTTGATTTTAATTCCGGAAAGCCGAGCGATTATTGGAAAGTCTCAACTGAAATTATGAAGGCAAAAAAATCTATTCCAACAGATGAGAACCCATGGGATGGTGAAGCTTTGGGAGATTTTGAGAATGATTATGAAGGATGGAAAACAGTAGGGAAAGCATTTGGTGAAGGTCCTCAGACCAAAACTTCCGGGAATAATCCAGTAACCAAATTTCATGGGAAAGGCTGGGCAGGATCATTTCACACTGGTGGCGACAACTTAACCGGTACATTGCTTTCGCCCGAGTTTACAATTACCAAGCGGTACATAAATTTTTTAATAGCAGGTGGGACTATCGATAAAGTAGGAGTCGAATTATGGATAGAAGAAAGTAGGAAAATAATTTCCCGAGGATCGAATAATGGAAACTTCATTTCCAAATCTTGGGACTTGGATGGATATCTTGGGAAAAAAGCACAGATTAAAATTGTCGATAATGCAAAGGTCGGATGGGGGCACATTTACGCGGATCGCTTCGTTCAGGCAAGTATCCCTGCCGCTTTACTCATTGAAACACCTATTCTGTCTGTCGATCTCATCACTCGGATATCAATCAAAAACAAGCTCTCCCCCAAAACCCTTCTTTCTTGGTGTCAACACTTTGAAAAGCAAAATAACCTTCAATCTTTATCGCGAAGAATAGAAAGTGCTCAAAATTCGCATGTTGGACTCGTCAATGCGGAAGAGAATTTCATTCAAAAAAGTCAATCCTTCGCGAATTTCACTTCTTCAGAAATTCCAGAAGGCTGGAAGATAACAGGAGAGGCTTTTAAGCCTCGAGGTCATCGATTAATTTCGATCGACGGATCTACTCTTTTTCCTGGTCGGAATGTACTTTCCTCCCATGTTTTAGGAAACAGGCGAGTGGGCAACCTTCGGTCCTCGCATTTCAAAATTGAGCACGATCAAATTTTAGTGAAGGCGAAAGCCAAGAAAATTTTTATGCGAGTAGTAGTTGATAATTATCATATGGGGAAACATTCGGGCTTACTTTTTGGCGGCACTGTTATTAAGGAGGCAAATTCCGAGGGTGATTTCAAATGGTTTAGTTTATCGCCCAAAAAATACAAAGGACACTGGGCCTATCTTGAATTTGTGGATCGGGGTACAGATGCTTACTTGGAGATTGATCAAGTTAGGTTTGCCAATTCCGGAATTGGTCGGATGCCTGATTCCAAATTTTCTCTTTTGCTGGGGGATGACAAAATTGATTTAAGCAATCTTCCTCAATTCCTTGATGATTTTCTTGGGAAATCAATCGGTAAAATCAATGCAGGCAAGTTTTCAAGAGAAGAATATGACTTTCTTAATTACCTGTATAGCGAGGGACTAATTCCAATCCAAAATGAACAAATTCTGTCTGAACTATTAAGCCAGGCTGAAGCCATTGATTCTAAAACACCCCGTGAAAGATATACATTGGCAATGGGGCAGGGGAGTCCTTTTCAGGGAAATGTTTATGTGCGGGGAAGTCCTCATAAATTAGGCGACCCAGTGGTTGGAAGAAACCTTACTGCCTTGGGTGGACAAACCGGATCTCGTCTTGATTTGGCGGAACAATTAGTATCCAAGGATAATCCACTGGTATCCCGCGTTATGGCGAACCGTATATGGATGCAGTTCTTTGGTAGGGGGATCGTGCCGACTCCAGATGATTTTGGCCCAATGGGTCAGGAACCAAGTCATCCTGAACTACTTGATTGGTTAGCCAGCGATTTTAAGAAGAATAATTGGTCTGTCAAAAATTTGGTTCGAAAAATTGTTTTATCTAAAACCTACAGCCAATCGAGTTTATTGAACCCATCCTGCGATAAGGAAAAAGTTAGCCTAGATGATCCGCAAAATATTTTACTTCATAAGATGCCAATTCGACGATTACAGGCAGAAGCTATAAGGGATTCAATTCTGTTATTCTCTGGGCGAATTGATAAGAAGCTTTTTGGCCCTTCGGTTCCAATTTACAAAACTGCCTTTATGACTGGAAGGGGAGGAAAGAAAAATGGACCTCTAGACGGAGCGGGTAGAAGAAGTATTTACGGCTCAGTTTATCGAAATTTTCTTTCGCCCTTTATGTTGGCCTTTGACCAACCCGCTCCTTTTGGGACCAAAGGCAAAAGGTCCGTTTCCAATGTTCCTGCTCAATCTCTGGCTCTAATGAATGATCCTTTTGTAATCGGTCAATGTAAGTTGATGGGTAAGAATATCTTTCAGGCAAAGAAGCTAAAATCGGAGTCGGTTGATATTCTTTTTGAGATGATTATGGCAACACCTCCAAGCCAGAAGGCTCAAGAACAACTTGTCGCGTTTTTAGAAACTCAAACAAAAGCACATGGGAGCCTTACCGAAGACGTATGGGCCGATTTAGCCCATGTCTTGATTAATTCAAAAGGATTCCTTTTTCTCAACTAATCTTCAAAGTCATGCATTGTAACCAATTTAATACTCCATTGTCCCGTAGGTCCATGCTTCAATCCTGTGCCATGGGTTTTGGTGGACTCGCTTTTTCTGCTCTGTCCAATGATACATTAGCTTCCCCCTTAGCACCGAAGAAACCACATCTTATTCCACGTGCTAAGAATGTGATTTTTCTCTACATGGATGGAGGACCCTCCCATGTAGATATTTTTGACTACAAACCAGCGTTGGAAAAATATAATGGGAAAGACCCCCGCGAGGTAATTGGGAAACTTGCCCCTACGCAATTTGATAATATCGGCAAAATTCTCAAGAGTCCGTGGGAATTTAAACAAAGAGGGCAGAGCGGACACTGGGTATCCGATCTTTTTCCACATATCGCACAGGATGATGTGATTGATGAAATTTCGATGGTGAAATCGATGACGTCCAACTTTTCAGAACATACTTCTGCCAATTATTTTTTGCACACGGGTAGCGGCTTTCAAGGCCGGCCAAGTATGGGGGCATGGTTCGGGTATGGCTTGGGAACAGAGAATCAAAACTTACCCGGGTTTGTGGTTTTAAATGGGGGCTTAATTCCTCCTGGAGGTTTGGATTGTTTTGGTTCCGGATTCTTACCAGCTAGTTATCAAGGATCTGTATTTCTTCCACAAAATGAACCAGTTGCTAATATTAAACCGAAGGAAAAATCATCTGATTTACAAAAGAATAAATTATCTCTTTTGTCAGATCTAGATAGCTCTTCTTTGGAACAAATGGACTTTGACCCCCAGGTCGAAGCAGCAATTCAGAATTACGAAACTGCCTATCAAATGCAGACTTCAGTGCCTGAATTGATGGACTTAAAGAGTGAATCTGAAGCGGTCAAGAAATCCTACGGGATGGATTCAGATTTTAAAAATACTCGAACATTTGGCATGCAGTGCCTGCTTGCGCGTAGGTTAGTGGAGAGAGGAGTACGTTTTATTGAATTAACATGTCCGGGAGGAAATGGTGATAGGTGGGATCAACACAACGGATTAGTGGATGGACATGGAAAAAACTGTAAATCAGTGGACCAACCGATTGCTGGTTTAATTCGTGACTTAAGAAAATTGGGTATGTTGGATGATACACTAGTCGTATGGTCAGGGGAGTTTGGCCGAACTCCATTTGCTCAGGGATCAAACGGTCGAGATCATAACCCCTTTGGATTTACCACTTGGTTTGCAGGTGGAGGAATCAAGCCGGGAGTAACAGTCGGTGCCACTGATGAATTTGGATACAAGGCAGTGGAAAACCGATACGAAATCCATGACCTGCATGCGACAATGCTCCACTTGTTGGGCATCGAGCACACGGAAAGTACATTCCGCTTTGGTGGCCGGGATATGCGGCTTACCGAAGTATTCGGCCATTTGATAAAAGAGATTCTTTAAACTTAATTTTTGTACAAAATAAAGAACCGGTGGCACACTTTGGCCAAACTGTACCGTGTTCTTTTAAAATCATAGGAGGTGAGTTTGTGAAGCATCACTCCATTTTTGCTTTAACAAAAAGTTGATTACAGATTCCTTGAAATTTAATGCCACCGGGAATTTTTTAGTAAAACATACAGGTTTATTCCCTCAAATATTTTTTTAATTAGTTAATAAATACCTTGCTTTTGTTGAAATAGTGAAAGTACTTTAGACTGAGTGGTATTAATGAAGGAAATAAATAATATTAGTTAGGCTTTCAGGAGATGTCTCAAGTCCAGTTTCTAGAAACCGCACCCATAGAAAGCTCATTTTCAAGGTATCTGAGAACTTACAGATTACTCAATAGTTTATTATTGGCTTTATTTTTCATGGTACTGACATTTTCCGTTTTTTGGAATATGATGATGGGTCTACCACTAAGTGATGATGGGGGATCAGATTTTTCGGATGCCGGACAACCTACAACTGCCCCGAAAAAACAGGAACAAAAAGTCAGGCTGATGCAAAGGCAAAAACAGGCAAAGCCTTCCCAAAAATTTACTTTTCAAGCCAAGGCGATTTCTGAAATTTCGGCACCAGTTGTTGACATTGAGACAAAATCGTTAAACCCGGCAATCGCAATGAGCCCGATGGGAAATATGGGAGATGTGAGTGTGAATGTGGATATGTCTGTCCTTAATAAGGCCTTTGCATCTAATTTTATGGGGATTAAGTCGAAGGCGAATAAGATTCTATTTATAATCGACTACTCTGCCTCGATGAATGGTCGGGATAAGGTAATGCGAAGCGAACTAACCAAAGCGATTGAGAAATTACCGGCGGTTGGATCAGTATCAGTTATCTTTTTTTCGGGACCAACTTGGGTTGCTGGAGAGGATGCCAAAGCCTTGCACAAAAATTGGAGTGGGTCCAATAACGGTGGGTGGAAGCCAATCGACGGATATAATCCGGTTCGCCCCAAGTGGTTGCCCGTTACGCCCTCGGTTAAAAAGAAATTGGCCAAATCAGTAAGGGAGACGCCTTTAACCTTGGGTACTGTATGGGATAATTCTTTTGAATGGGCTTTTTATATGAATCCAAAGCCCGATGTTATTTATTTCATGACCGATGGAAATTCGAACAAGAATTTTCAGGGTATAGATTTAATTAAGCAGAAAAAAGGTAAAACCAAAATTTATACTATTGGATATGGAGCACCAGCTGGTGCTAAATTACCATTGGAAGAAATTGCAGCGATGACGGGTGGAAAAAGTAAATTTGTGGAAATGGATGAGATTAGGATGATGGAAAAAGAAATTGATGAAAATCGACAAGTGAACTGATTGTTTTATGAATTATTTAAAAGGGTTATCTTTATTCTTGGTCGTGTTTTCTTCCGTACATGTATTGCAGGCTAAAATTCGGGTTTTACTCATAGATGGGCAGAATAATCACAACTGGAAAGCCACCACCCCTGTAATGGTCAATACTTTGGAGAGTTCGGGACATTTTAATGTTACTGTATCCACATCGCCACCAAAAAAATCTGAGCCTTCTGCCTGGAAAAAATGGAATCCGAAATTCAATTCCTATGATGTGACCCTGAGTAATTACAACGGAGAAATGTGGCCAAAGGAAGTACAGGATAATTTAATAAATTATGTTCAAGGGGGTGGATCTTTCGTAGTGGTTCATGCTGCCAATAACGCATTTGGTCAATGGAAAGAATATAATCAAATGATTGGTCTCGGGGGGTGGGGCGGGCGTAATGAGAAGTCGGGTCCGTATCTGTATTTTAATGATTCTGGAAAATTGGTCAGAGATCCAAGACCGGGTCGTGGGGGAAGTCATGGTCCCCAAAGCGAATTTATAGTGCAGGTTCGCGATTTTAAACATTCAATTACCAAGGGGATGCCCAAAAAGTGGTTACACAGTAAAGATGAACTTTATGATTCTCTGCGTGGCCCGGCTGAAAAAGTAAAGATCTTAGCCACTGCTTACAGTGAGAAGAGCAAAAAGCATGAACCTATCATTATGGTAATTTCTTATGGAAAAGGTCGAGTATTCCATACTCCTATGGGGCATGCCGATTATTCTATGAAATGCATTGGTTTTCAAGAGGTGTTGCGAAGAGGCACAGAGTGGGCTGCCACCGGCCAGGTTACATCCGGGCTTCCTTTAGACTTTCCTACTGAAGAAAAGGTTTCTTCTCAGTAATTTTCAATAAGCCAAAAAAAAGATCACCCTAAAGGTGATCTTTTTATCAATTTATAGTAAAGAATTTACTCAGAAGCTGGTGCACCGGCTTCTGTTGCATTTGCATCAGTTGCGTTTGAATCTTCTCCTTCACCTGCTCCGCCTCCGCATGATGCAAAGAGTGCTAATGAAAGAATGCTTATGAGAGTTAGAAAGTTTTTCATGACGGCTAATTCTTGTATTTGATTTATATTGAGTTGATCTGGATGTTGCTAAAACAACATCACCAAAATTAATAATTTATCGATTCTGTCAAGGTGAATCCTATATTGAATGGCCCTTAATTTTATTAATTTATATCCATTCTCGTTGCCAAAGTAGTACTAATTTAATTGGGTGATTACATGTATTATATAGGAATTGATATAGGAACTTCTTCGGTCAAGGCATTGCTTATTGATAGTAGTGGAAGGGTAATTAAAACCATAGTGCCAGAATACTCCTTTCAAACCCCAAAACCACTTTGGGCCGAGTCCGATCCACTGGATTGGTGGGAGGCAACCAAACAAGCAATTAAAGAACTGCTTCTAAATGTTCAGTCCAGTGACATTGCTGGTATTGGACTTACCGGCCAAATGCATGGTATGGTTGCCATGAACAAAGAAGGTGCCGTTTTAAGGCCCTGCATCATGTGGAATGACCAGCGATCTCATTTGGAGTGCGATGAAATTACTGAGCGAGTTGGACAAAAGAAAATTCTAAGTATTACCGGCAATCCCGTTTTACCTGGTTTTACAGCACCTAAGATCTTGTGGACTCAAAAAAATGAACCCGACCTTTATGCTTTGATCGATAAGGTGCTCTTGCCAAAAGATTTTATTCGTTACAAATTGACCGGTTCCTTTTTTTCTGATGTTTCGGATGCATCCGGAACCTCTTTACTTGATGTCGGAAAGAGAACTTGGTCGCAAGAAATGTTTGATTGCATGGGATGGCCAATCTCTTGGATGCC
>JAQXBH010000136.1 GCA_029252505.1 Opitutales bacterium
AAACTTACATGATTGATTCCAGCAAAAGAGAAGTTCTCAAGAAAGAAGAAGTACTTGCATTGCCACAACAAGATCCCCCTCCGAAATCGATTAAACAGTAGGCAAAATGTGTACAAGTCCTTTTCCCAATGGGAAGAAAGCCCAGCAAGTAATAGAACTATTTACTGAGCAAGTAGAGAACGGGAGCAAATCTCGACAATCTGTTTGGACTGTTCAAGGTGTTCCTCCATTGAAGCCAGTAGTCTAAACTGTGCTCGCACGCGGTCCAAGTTATGACCGTCTCTTTTCACTTTAAAATAGACATCACCTTCTAAATAATCAGTCAGAAAACGAAGACCTAATTCATAGGTTATGATTTGTGGGGCGACTGCCAGATGCTCGATTTCAGATGATTCAAGAATACTACCTGCAGACTTGAGGTAACCCTCAACGATTGCTTCAAAAGTTTTGGGTAAGAAGAAAACCTTATCCAATTCGGGTTCATCTTCCAATGCTGAGCACGCTGCAGTGCGAACAAGGTCACCAAAATCATGCAGTACACAGCCTGTCATGACTGTATCCAAATCAACCACACACATACCTTCACCGGTTGTTTTATGAAGGAGCACATTATTTAATTTGGTGTCATTATGAACAACGCGGGAGGGGAAATTTTCAACTTTTATCAAGTCGGCCAACTCCTCACGGTCCATGGCAAATTGAACTAAGTCAGAAACTTCTTTTGCCCGGTCCATTTTATCTTGCTCACAGGCCATTCGAAAATGCTCAAAACGCATGCGGGTATTATGGAAATCCGGAATGGTCTCTATCAATGGGTCACCGGGCAGGTCCGCAAGTTTAGCCTGGAAATCACCAAATGCTTTGGCCGCTTCATAAGCTTGATGAATATCTTCCGGTACCTCAAATGACCTTCCTCCATCCACAAACTTAGTCACTCTCCAATAATTCCCATTAGAATCCTTGTGAAAAAAGCGACCATCTTTTGCCGGTACTAAAGAAAGGCACTGACTTCCGGTACCTTCTTCCTCGATTTTAGAACGCAAGTGACGGGTAACCCGAGAAAAGTTTTCCATCAATCCTTCCGGGTTCTTAAAAATATCATGGTTTATTCTTTGGAGTGTGTATCGATTCAAAGAATCTCCGTCTTCACAGAATAACAAAAAGGTATCATTTACATTTCCATTACCATGTACTTCAGAGGACCCAATGTATCCCTCCAAATTAAATTGATACCCGACCTTACTGATAAAACTTTTAGTGTGAATTGCCAATATGCCGTAGCTTCCAAAAATTATTCTTAGAGGTCAATCGTAGAAAAAGGGATAAATTTTGATCAAAATTTTAATATTATACCATTTTTCTGACTCACTTTACGGAATTAATTGTATTATATGCATATAAAACATATTGGTTATTAAATGAAAATCTTCTTGCTCCTGCTCTTTCTCTCCCTTTTCAAATTCATCTTCGCTTCTGCCGAGAAACCAAATATTATTTTTATCCTTACCGATGATCAGGGTTACGGTGATGTCAATGCACACGGTCACCCATACCTTAAAACTCCGCACACCAATAAACTTCGTGCGGAAAGCGTGAGCTTTGACAATTTTTATGTCAGCCCGTCCTGCTCTCCCACCCGGGCTGCGCTCTTAACCGGGATGCATGAATTCCGTTCCGGAGTCACCCATACCATTGTCCCCCGACAGCAGCTTCACAAAGATGCCATTGTCCTGCCCCAACTCTTACAGTCGGGCGGGTATAAAAATGGGTTCATTGGAAAATGGCACTTGGGAAACAAGCCCGGTCCGGAAAAGCGGGGATTCGATTGGTGTTCGACCAATGTGGGAGGTCCATCCAAGCATTTTGATGCTACTTTTATTCGAAACCAAAAACGAAGAGAGACAAAGGGCTTCCGGGAAGATATTTTTTTTGACGAAGCGATGACCTTTATCGAGGAATGCAAAGATGAGCCCTTCTTTTGCTACCTTGCCACTTATTCTCCTCATACTCCCCTCGCCGCTCCGGAAAATTTAATCAAGCCATTTCGGGATGCCGGATTGAATGATACCCATTCCACTTATTTGGCCATGATTGAAAATATTGATTATAACCTTGGGCGCTTAATGAGCTTCCTTAAGGATACCGACCGGGAACAGAACACGATTATCATTATGGTCAATGACAACGGGGTGACGGAAGGCTTGGATGTATATAATGCGAACATGCGCGGGTCCAAATGCACTGCGTGGGAGGGAGGATCCCGGGCCTTTTCTTTTTGGCGTTGGCCAGGAAAATGGAAACCAAAAGTAATCAACAACCTCACTGCTCACCTCGATATTTTACCTACTCTGTGTGATTTAACTGACACTCCGGTTCCCTCCATTATTGAAAAGAAGCTCGAGGGTTTTAGCCTGCGGCCACTGTTGGAAAGTAGAAAACCAATCGAATGGAAACCAGACCGCATTTTATTCCACCATGTCGCACGATGGCCAAGCGGCTTTGCCAAGTTCCATAAATATGCCATGGCCAGCGTACGACAGGGTCACCATCTCATGCTTCGCAGTCACGATTGCGGAAACCCTGAATGTCTCCAATACATGAGCCAGTGCAAAGGCTTACGGATTGTATCGCAGGGAAGCAAAAATATGACTTATGCGTATGGTACAGCCCAGTATCATTGGGGTGTAAGTCCTCGAGAACACTGGGTTCTGTATAATGTAAAAAAGGACCCTGGTTGCCAGAATGACCTCTCCCAAGAAAAGCCCGGCCTGATTACTAAGCTATCTAGTTCCTACGATAAATGGTGGGATAATACTTTCCCCGAAATGATTGCCAAGGGGGGTGATTTGGGAGATCCAGGTGAAAGAAGAAAAATGGCCACGAGGAAAAAAAAGAAATCCTCCAAAGATTAAAGAAATAAGTGGCAGATATGAAGCAAACTTATTTCCAACCAATCACAAAAAATTATAAATGGATCGGGTCATTGGGTAAAGATTGATAGTTTTTTCGCACCACTTTTGCTGAAGTAGAAGCCGTATTAAAATACTCTACCAAGAAATTTTTAAATCGTAGGGGCGGGGGGGCTCGAACCCCCGACAAACGGATTAAGAGTCCGCTACTCTACCAACTGAGTTACACCCCCATGATTTGATGCAAAGAGAGCTTTATGGATGAGTGTTTTAAATATGTCAATTCATCTATAATCAAGCGTTCCAATCCATTCTACTCGGTTCAATAGTACTCCAATAAGTCAAAGATCAATACTTTGACTGTTTTGCTTCAAAATAATTGAAAAAAAACCGATCGAGTTGTAATAAAATAATATGTTTTTTAAGTCGTTCATTGCTTTCCTGCTAATTGCTGTCCTCTCCCATGGCAAAACTCGGCTCCCCCCCCTACCCATCTCGACCTTTTCAATCATCGCCCGGGACCCCAAAACCAGCGAGCTCGGAATTGCCGTTCAATCTAAGTTTATTGCGGTGGGCGGAGTGGTTCCGTATGCCTCCGCTGGAGTGGGAGCGGTTGCCACCCAGGCATGGGGAAATGTTCTCTACGGCCCCCAGGGAATGGACCTTTTATCAAGCGGAAAGAACCCCGCCGAAGTCATTAAAATATTAACCAGTGCAGACCCACTACGAAATAAAAGACAGCTGGCCGTAATTGGACCATTCGGTAAGCCTTCCCATTACACCGGTTCCGAATGCCTGGACTGGGCCGGAGGGAAAACAGGAGAACATTTTTCAGTGCAGGGAAATCTTCTGGCAGGACCTCGGGTAATTGAAGCAATGGCAAATCACTTTAATTCCAGCAGTGGTTCTCTCTCCATACGATTACTGAAGGCATTGGAAGCCGGGCAGAATGCTGGCGGGGATAAAAGGGGCAAACAGTCTGCCGCTCTTTTGGTGGTTCGTGCGGGTTGGGGATATGGTGGACTGAACGACCGATTTCGTGATCTGCGTGTCGACGACCACCCCACCCCGATCCAAGAATTAATCCGTATTTTTCACCTCCACCAAAAAATATTTCCTCGTCCCGATTTAGGATCAAAATTGAAAAAATGATTTTTTGTATTACCCACAATATTTCCAATTCATTACCATGAAAGCAGTTGTTCTATTTTCCGGAGGACTCGATTCCACCGTTCTTACCTATCACTTACTCCGTGAAAATGCGGAACTAAAACTTCTATCCATTGACTATGGGCAAAGACACCAAAGGGAACTGTCCGCAAGCACTCAAATTGCCCTGTCCCTCGGTCTGCCCCATACCATTCTTAAGTTACCCATGTTGGCTGAGTTGCTGGGCGGAAGTGCCTTAACCGATCCCTCCATCTCATTACCCGAAGGGCATTATGCCGAAGAATCAATGAAGGCAACTGTTGTGCCCAACCGCAATATGATCCTACTTTCCCTTGCCGCGGGGCATGCAATATCTCTCCAGTTTAACACCGTTGCCTATGCCGCACATGCAGGCGACCATACCATTTACCCGGACTGCCGACCCGAATTTGCCGATGCCCTCGACCGCACACTGAAACTGGCCGACTGGAGTGAAATCACACTCCACCGACCCTTTGTAAAATGGAGTAAAGAAGATCTTGTCAGGCGGGGAAGGGAATTAGCTGTCCCGTTTGAAAAAACCTGGTCCTGTTACGCCGGCGGGGAATTACATTGTGGGAAATGCGGGACTTGCGTCGAAAGAAAAGAGGCTTTTGAATTAGTTGGTCTTTTAGACCCAACAGAATATAATGATTAGTCTTTTTACTTATGTTAACTTGCAGCAAAATATACCGGGATATCCCCTTGTCTCATCGTCAACCCAACCACTCGGGGCGATGCTCCCGACTACATGGACATAGCTGGTCGATCACTCTTACCTTTGGTGCAACAGAACTGGACTCTAATGGATTTGTAGTCGATTTTGGCGAACTTCATTACATCGCAGATTGGATTGATGAACATCTTGACCACGGCACCATTGTCTGTAATTCCGATCCCCGAATTGATGAAATTCGTGCACTCGATCAATCTGGTCTTTTAAAAATTATCGCGATTGAACAAGCTTCCTGTGAAGGAATTGCCCGGTATCTTTTTTCGGTATTTGAACCAATGGTGGGGCAGAATACTGATGGCCGTGCCTGGATACAAAAAATTCATGTCGAGGAAGATTCCCGTAATTCAGCCACATTTGAACCCGAAAAAAAGTGTGAGTGAACTTCCCGTTTATGAACGTTTTCACTCCTGGCAGGGCGAGGGTGTGCATACGGGTAAATCCGCTTTCTTTATCCGCCTTCATGGATGCCCCGTTCACTGCCCTTGGTGCGACTCCGCGGGCACATGGCATCCCGACCACAAGCCGGACAATGTCGACCGGTTATCCCCGCGCGAGTTGGCAGAAGAAGCGTTCAGTTCCGGCTGTGAAGTCGTTATCATAACTGGCGGCGAACCCGCCATTCATAATTTGTATGACCTTGTCCACGAATTAAATATTCGTAACCTTCCCGTTCATATTGAAACCTGTGGAGCCTTCCCAATTAAAGGAGAAATGGACTGGGTTACCCTGAGCCCCAAAAGTCTGGCCCTACCCTTGGAGGAAAACCTCCGCCTAGCCGATGAATTTAAAATTATCGTGGAGGACGAAAACAGTATTCAATACTGGGCTGAAAAATTGGATATCACCCAGTATAATGCACCCACGTGGTTGCACCCCGAATGGTCCCAATCCCGTAACCAATCAGTTCTGTCCTCCATTACTCAATGGATCAAAGACAAAGGTTTTCCCTATCGGGCGGGTTTTCAAATTCATAAACTTTTTCAGGCGGATGAACAGGACGAGCGCTCACAGCCAGTTGCCGCATTATGTACCGAGCCGAAAAAAGTAAAACCATTTTAGTTTTTTAAGTTATGTGTGGTCGTTATTCATGGGCTCAAAAAAAAGCCCTTCCTTCCCACTGTTCGCTCCCTACTCCTCCAAAATCTGTCAGTTATAATCGTGCCCCCGGACAGAAACACCCCATCTCGATCCAACGGGAAAATTCACGGAAGTGGACATTGGCAAAATGGGGACTGGATCCTTTAAGCCAACCAATTGTAAATCATCCCAGTCCGATCAACGCCCGGATTGAAACAGTTCTCGAGAAACCTGTTTTTCAAAATTCTATTCTTCACCGCCGATGCCTCGTGCCTGCGGACGGATATTTTGAATGGCAAAAAATTGAAACTCAAAAATATCCCCACTTTCATTTCCTGCCCGGACAACATTCTTTTGCCATGGCGGGCATTTGGAATGAATCCAAGCAGGGGGATCAATCGAGCATAACATTTGCAGTGCTAACCCATTCCGCATCCCCCGACATCCTTCCTATCCATCACCGCATGCCGGTAATCCTAAGGCCTGAAGATTGGCTGGATTGGATCTCACCACAATCCAATCCCGATCTTTTATTATCCCGATATGCCCAATGTCAGCACACCGTATTGGTGCACCAGGTAAGTTCCCGGGTAAACCGCGTCAGTGAAGATGACCCCGGCATAACCGATCAATTTTCAGAAAAGCAGACCACCCTTTGGTGACCTGATAGAAGATCCGACTTTTGAAAAAACAAACCAAAACAAGCAAGAGGAATCCAGGAGTCCGTGAGGTAAATCAATTTTTTCAATCGCAGGGTTGGAAACCATTTCCATTTCAACAAAAAACCTGGCAGGCATACCACGAGGGGAAAAGTGGGTTGATCCACGCACCCACCGGAACCGGGAAGACCTTTGCCGTTTGGGCACCGCCACTTATTGAATGGATGAACCGGGGAGAATTTCGAAAAAAGCGCCCTTCCCGACTTAAAGTCCTATGGATAACTCCACTTCGGGCATTGGTGGAAGATACCAACCGTAGCCTTACCGAACTGGTGGAAGGCTTACAACTTCCCTGGACTGTTGAGTCGAGATCTGGAGACACCTCGGGATCAAGAAAAGCGAGTCAGAGAAAAAAATTCCCTGCCGCCCTGGTTACCACACCCGAAAGTCTGTCCCTTCTTCTTTCCTATCCTGAAACCAGGGAATCCTTTTCTGAACTGGAGGCAGTAATTGTGGATGAATGGCATGAATTACTCTCCACTAAGCGGGGAACCCAGACCGAACTTTGTCTTGCCCGATTAAGGAAGTGGAACCCCTTGCTGCGAACCTGGGGCTTATCCGCAACACTCGGTAACCTCAAACAGGCGATGGCGGCACTCGTGGGCAATGAAAAAGACGGTGTATTAATCGAGGGAGATCTCCGTAAAAAATTTGTCGTAAAAACTCTCATCCCGAAAAACATGGATCGGTTTCCCTGGTCTGGGCATCTCGGGGGTCAACTCGTGGAACAGGTGGCGAAAGTGATCGAGAAAAAAACAACCTCACTCATCTTTACCAATGTACGCTCCCAGACCGAATACTGGTTTGATGCACTGCTTGGCGTTCGTCCAGAATGGAAAGGCCAGATTGGAATTCATCACGGTTCAATCGACCGCAAGGAAAGGACAGTGATCGAGGACCGTCTAAGGAGTGGTGAAATCAAGGCCGTGGTCTGCACCAGCAGTCTCGACCTTGGAGTTGATTTTTCTCCCGTCGAACAGGTGATTCAGATTGGTGGACCCAAAGGAATTGCCCGGTTACTGCAGAGAGCTGGTCGATGTGGCCACCAGCCCGGTGCCACCAGTACTGTCATTTGCGTGCCCGCCCAGGCGATGGAATTAATTGAATATGCCGCTGCTCGAAAGTCGATGACGGAAGGGGAAATCGAAGAAAGAGAACCCCTTAATGCACCCTTAGACCTCCTTGCCCAGCACCTAATCACCCTTGCCTTGGGGGGTGGATTTAAAGAAGGAGAAACCATTTCCGAAATAAAAACTGCCTGGTCTTACCGCAACCTAACCAAGCAGGAATGGGATTGGACAATTGAATTTATTGTTCGCGGAGGAAAGACCCTGCAGGCATACGATCAGTTTAAACGAGTGGTGTTAGAGGATGGAGTTTATCGCGTGCCATCCACCTTAATTAGCCGCTTTCACAGAATGTCAATTGGTACTATAACAAGTGACCCTGCCATCACCGTTCAGTTTCAAAAAGGAAAAACTCTGGGTACGATTGACGAGTCTTTTATCGCACGAATTAAAAAGGGTAGTCATTTTTTCTTTTCTGGAAAACTCCTTACCCTTGTTCGAATAAGGGACCTCACGGCAGTGGTAAAACTGGCCCGTTCAGGAAAGGGAGTGATTCCAGTCTGGGGGGGGGGTAAATTTCCACTTTCCTCCGAGCTCGCCCATTCAGTACGGGAAAGAATTGAACAATTTCGACTGGGCAAAACAACCGAACCGGAAATGAAGGCCATGCAGAGCACCTTAACACTCCAGGATAAAGAGTCCCACCTTCCCACTTTATCGGAGTTTTTAATCGAAAAAACGATTACCAACGATGGAGTAAACTGGTTCCTGTTCCCCTTTGCAGGAAGGCTTGCCCATGAAGGACTGGCCTCATTAATTGCACACAGGATGTCAAAGCTCGAACCCATGACCCTCTCCGTTTCATTCAATGATTACGGCTTGAGCTTCTGCTCTAATTCGGAAAAAGAGATCGATGAGTCAACCTGGCGTACCCTTTTGCGACCGGAGGGATTGGTCGAAGAATTACTCACCTGTATGAATCAAAGCGAAATGGCGAAACGTCAATTCCGGGAAGTGGCCCGGGTGGCCGGATTGATTTTCCAGGGGTATCCCGGGGCCCAAAAATCAATCAAGCAGGTACAGGCATCAGGTGGTTTGTTTTTTGATGTTTTTGCCAAGTATGACCCCGACAACCTGTTGCTCACTCAGGCAAGGAGGGAAGTACTGGACAGACAATTGGAAGCAAAACGACTCGCAGAAAAACTAAAAGAAATTCAAAACCAATTATTTGTGCTCCGTAATCCCGCAAAACTGACTCCCTTTTCTTTCCCCCTCTGGGCGGAATCTCTCCGAACTCAAATAAGCTCAGAATCATGGAGCGATCGCGTTCGTAAAATGGCCCAGGAATTAGAAGCGGGAAATTGAGTAAATGAACAAAAAAGTAGAGATCTCATGGCAGGGTAAAAAATTTTCTCTTCTGGCCGACCGTGCGATTCACTGGCCATCTCAAAAAACCCTCTTTATTGCCGATCCCCACTTTGGAAAAGCGGCAACATTTCGTAAGTCTGGAATCCCAGTACCCGAACGAACGACTCAGGATGACTGCGATCGGCTTACTCAACTGGTAAAGGAAACTAGTTCCCAAACCATTATTTTTCTCGGCGATTTTTTTCACGCCCGGATCGGAAAAACAGAGGAAGTTCGAAAAATCCTTACCGATTGGCGAAAAAATCTTTCCTCTCTTCAAATTCATCTCGTTCGTGGAAATCACGATTTAAATTCGGGCGATCCCTGGCCTGAATTACAAATTCAATGTCATCCCGACCCGGTCAACATTCTGGGTGTTGAATGCAGGCACATTCCTGTTTCCATTTCAAAGAAGCCCTACCTTGCCGGGCATATCCACCCCGGTTTCACCCTGAAGGGAAAAGGGAAAGACAAAATTCGTTCCGCCTGCTTTCATCTTAACCAGTCCCAGATTATCCTTCCCGCATTTGGTTCTTTCACGGGGTTAAAAAATATCCAACCACTCCCGGGCGAACACATTTTTTTGACTAATGGAAATGAAATTTTTGAAATTCCTATTACAACTTAAATAAAATACAAAAATGCAGAGTTTTTATTTCCCATTGACAAAACCATCACCTAATAGTGTTATGCACATTGTCTAATGAATTAACTATTCATAACTACAAACCAAATAAATTCTTATGAAATATATCTTGTCTCTATTGACTGTTCTTTCAATGTTACTTTTCACTTCCTGTGGCGGTGGTGAAGGTGAAGCTCATGACCACAATGGTTCCGACGCAGATTGCTGTGGCGAAGGTGGCGAGTGCTGCAAGGATGCAAATGCTTCCGAGTAAGCTTAGCATTATCTAAACTTTTAAAAATCCCACTGCTTTCGAGCGTGGGATTTTTTTTGGCTTCGATATAATTGTCTCATGCAAAGAATTGAATAGAAAATTTTACTCCATGAATAAAAAAATTCACATCTTTGAACCTGTCTCTGAAACGCTCGGTGCGGAAGTAACCATTGCGAGTCACCAAGGAAGGAAGACCTTCCACTTAAAACGTCCACTTCCCCCAAATGAACAACCTCCCCTTGCCATCGAGTCATTTGCAATTGACCCTGATTATTATGCGGAACTAATGCAGCGGGTGGAAACTCTCCACCGACCCCGTAATGAGCCTTAGTACCTTTTCTCCCATTCATGCTTAGTATTTTCCATAACCGCACGGAAAACACCCCCCAATCTTTTATCTTTGCTCATTGGTTTTTTGGCCGTTGCCTCGGGTTGGTTGTATTGACCGCCTTTCTTTCTTACTGGTGCCAGGCGGATGCACTCATTGGACCCGATGGAATTTCTTCCTGGGAATTGGATCTTGAACGTATTGATATCTTTCTGGAAAAAAGCGAAACTGAACAAAGTAAATTCAGACTTCGGCCCACACTGCTTTGGTTTTCAATTTTTGCCAATCACCACTTACTCTTTTCTTTAGGCACAATCTCATCCCTCGCTTTGGTGCTTGGCTTTATGCCCGGACCCGCGGCACTACTCTCATGGGTTTTCTATCTTTCCCTCAGTGTGGTGGGCGAACCATTTCTCAGCTTTCAATGGGACGCTCTACTCCTGGAAAGTCTCTTCCTTTCAATTCCATTTCTTCCTTTCACTTCACGGCACCGACTTTCCGATCCAATTAATCATTCAAAATGGGCAAGAATTTTGGTTCTTCTACTACTTTCCAAACTAATGATCGAGTCCGGTGTGGTGAAGTTTACTTATTTTGATACGGATAAAAGTAATGCATGGAGGGATTTTACCGCAATGGACTATCATTATTGGACACAACCCCTTCCCCACACACTTAGTCCATGGGTCCACTCACTACCCTCTTGGTTGGACTGGATTTCCCTGAATGTAATGTATTTCATTGAGCTAGTTCTCCCTTTCTTCTTTTTTCTTCCCAAAAATTGGCGAAGGTTTGCTCTGATTGGGCAGGTAATCCTTCAACTGGCCATACTCCTCTCCGGTAACTATGGTTTTTTTAACCTGCTCACCCTGTCATTATGCATTCCACTCCTCGACGATGGACTCGTTCCCAAAAGGTTTCGTCCATCCTCCGGTCAGGATAAAAAGCAAAAGAAAAAGATCATCCATGCTTTCCACTTATCCCATATTGCCATTCTCTACTTTCTTTTCCTCAGCACCGGATGGAATTCCCTCCAATCCGACCTGCAGGGTAATCGTACCGACTTAATCCAGGAACCGCACGAAAACTGGATTTCTACAGTCAAGAATTATATCCAACCCATCCGTTCAATTAACTCCTATGGTTTATTCAGGGTCATGACCAAGACCAGAGCGGAAATCATAGTCGAAGGAAGTATGAACGGGGAAGATTGGAAACTTTATGATTTTAAATGGAAACCGGATCATGAACACGATGGCCCCCGTTTTGCCGGTCCTCACATGCCCAGACTGGACTGGCAAATGTGGTTCGAAGGACTCCGGGCGGAACGGTATGTAAGTCAGTCATTCCCAAGCTTTTTATATGAACGATTTCTCAACATTATTGCGAATGGTGGCGGGCAAAAAGAATGTTTTGATATACACTATGTTTTTGGAGAAATGGAAATGCGGGCATTTGCCCAAGCTCCACCCCAGCAAAAACAAATGATTATATCAAACTATCAAAGCTTAATGAATAGATTCATCCAGCAATCCAAATGGTTTGGAAAGTTCCTTGAAGCCTGCCTTGACCGTAATCTCGTAATTTTAGAGGAACTTGAATCCGTTCCTTTTATCAATCAATCGCCTAAGTTCCTAAGGGTTTCATTTGCACATTATCAATTTCAATCCACCCCTGGATCCGATAACGATCCAATTTGGAAAGTGGATCCAATTCCAGGCGGACAAATAATGATTCAAAAAAAATAATTTTACTTATGGATTTTCACCACCTTGTATCTTGACTTATTTCTCGCGAATGATTTGATAGGTGCTTTCGCGAATTGGGGTAGTAGCTCAGTTGGTTAGAGCGCCGGCCTGTCACGCCGGAGGTCGCGGGTTCGAGTCCCGTCTATCCCGCCATTCGCAATCCTCGTCAGATTGCGCCAATGAGCGCCCAAGGCCCACAATTAAAGGGCTTCCTGCGAATTCACCCTCCTCACCCGTTTCGCCAACCCGCGACGCCATATGACCCGTTTTGCCGGAAATGTGTGTCCATTTTTGGTACCCGTCTATCGACCTCATACTCTCCTGTAAGGTGAATTAATACAAATTTTTGATTGGATTCCCGGTTAATTCGGGGAGATACGATTGCTAGTCTTACTTCCATCAGACCACTTGATTTCCGCTTCAAATGTATTAAGATTTACCCAAACCACAGCGTGCTCGAATTGTCGGGTAAATATCATTTTTCCCTCTTCAAGCACCTCCTTGTACTTTCCCTTGGGAAGACCCAGCTTGTTTTTTGTCTCAGGAAAGTCGATCAGGGCACCGTCGTATAATCCCCATCCCCGTCCATACATGAAATAGGAATATGGCTGAACCCCCATCAGAAAAGATGCAAGTGGGAAGGGAATCAATTTACGGGTGTAGTCGTCGGCGTATTGAGAGTATTGATTTTTTTTGGCCAGTAATGCTTCATTCACCGGGGATTGATCGTGTGGCACAAAAGAAAGCGGCGTCATGCGGTAAATATTGATTTTTCCCATATTGGCCACCTCCAGCATCTGATCCCAATCTTTTACAAATAAATGGCGATTTTTTTTATACCTTTTATCCATACCATAATGCTCGTACATGACCCCGTCACAATTGGAAACATAGCTGGAAATATCTGCGGCATTATTTACCAATAAAAATGAATCTTCGCCTAATTTCTCCTTGGTCACCTTAAGCAGTTTAACATGGGAAGGTTGGATTTGATTCATCTGGCTCCTCGGGCGCATCCAATTCGCACCATGCGTCTGATCCCAAAACAAGCCATCTGCACCGCTTTCGCCCACACCGGTGGAGACAGTATCGCTCCACCATGTACGCATAGACGGTCTGAGGATATCAAATACATAATTATTGAAAAACTTCGCATACTTTCCCGTTTTGTAATCTTGTAAGAGGATTTCTTTTTTCTTTTGCTCGGACCATTTTGGAATTGCCTGGGTATAGCTTGTATAAGGCCAAGCGAAGGCAGAATTGAAGTAGAATAGGGTTTTAATATCTGGATTAACTCTCTTGAACCGCGCGACTTCATGCTTTGTGCCAAGCATTGCACACTTAAATGTTCGGATACCATGAGCTTTTTCAATACAGATAAAATCACTTAAAGAAGCAATTTCACTTACCTGAGTATCAGACAGAGCTCTGTCAGAATAAAGCATTTTATACTCTTTCACCGTATCCCAACCCCACTTAGGGTAATAACTCTTAGGAATAAATGGCTTTCCTGAACTCGTGAAGTACTCCACTTGACTGGCATTTGAGTTGCCCGATAGAGGAACCCAGCCACTGGACGCGAGTGTGCTCAATAAAAGAATAAGCGTTAATGCAGATTTCATGCAAGTTTACTACAAATTCAAGCAGATTCAAGCAAGGGCAAGCGCCAGAGAAGAAGAATTTATAAGTCGGGCATTTCCCTCTCATTAGCTATTCATTTGTACAAGAGGAAGTAGAAACAGAGAATTTCCTTCCCGAAATACAAGGACGATTACAACTTTGAAGGGATCGAGTATATGGTGGAACCAATTTCTGACCTGCGAACCTAGACTGCCACTTGCGTCAACCAATTCGATCTGAATGGAGAAGGTATGACGGGTGGAGGAATTGAATGCAAGCGCTGGCATGGAGCATGTAATGTACGAAACTTCGGGTGCAGCATCGTCCGGAGGGAGAAGCAATTCCTTCATGATCGATAACACACAAAAATAATAAGCGTAAGACTTACCGAGTTGTATACATATATTATTGAACTCATTAAAAATTACATGAATAAAAATATGATTAATCCAGACGATTACATTACTAAAAGGAAAGCCACGCTTCTTCTGGGCTTTAAAAATTCCCGATCAATTTCTCAACTGGTCAAGAACGGATACTTAAAAGTATACAATATTGATTCCAGTAAAAGAGAAGTTCTCAAGAAGTCAGAGGTTCTCGCATTGCCTCAACAAGACCCACCAAAAAAAATTAATTAACCAGCGGGTGAAATGTGTATGGGTTGGACTGCTCTAGGAAGAATTATGGACGCGTTAGATTGACCGGAGTGAAGTAGACCGATTCTAAACTTGCTTCTCTGCCATGGCGGTGCCGGCAACATAGCCGGTTGTCCAAGCACCCTGAAAGTTAAATCCGCCGGTTATTCCGTCGTAATCAAGACATTCTCCGCAAAAGTATAAATGGGGGATTATGCGGCTTTCCATTTTTTTAAAGTTTACTTCTTTTAAACGCACCCCTCCACAGGTAACAAATTCTTCCTTATTCATGGTTTTCCCACGAACCGGAAAATTGGCAGAGAGAAGTTCCTTGATTAAATGTGCTTCCGTTTTCTTCGGTAATTGTGCCCATTGTAATGTTCCCTCTATTTTTACATAAGAGAGAATTTTCTCCCACAATCTTTTGGGGAGTTCCTCGAATAACTTGGTTTTAACAAGTTGTTGGCCTTTTTGATTTCGCATGCGGGCAAAAAGAGTTTGTAAGTCTGACTCTGTTCGCTCCCCTAACCAATTTAACTCAATCTCAAATTGATAATCCAATTCATTTAATTGACGAGCTTCCCAGGCGGAGAGTTTAAGGATGGCAGGACCACTCAATCCACGATGGGTAATCAGGATTGGGCCGGCTTGTCTTTTCCCTTTTGATTTCACACCTACAGATACATTTTCTAGTGAAATTCCGGCTAATTCTTTTAACCGTTCGTCGGTGATATCAAAAGCAAACAGAGAGGGAGCTAACGGTTCAATGGTATGTCCCAGGACTTCCAGCGATGTTCTCAGCGTAGACGACTTCATTGAACCAGTTGCCATGCAGACACGATCAAATATTCCACTTTGCCCGTTCGAAAACTCGACAACAAATTGATCATTCCGGAAATCTAAATGCTTTACCCCTATTCCCGGATACAGCTTGACTCCCCCTTTCCTCGCCTGTCCGTGTAAACAGTCAATAATACTTTGAGAATGATTGGAAACAGGAAATATGCGTCCATCTTGTTCCGTTTTAAGGGGTACTCCATGCGATTGAAACCAGTCTCTTGTATCCCGGGGTTGCCAGGTAAAAAAAGCTCCCTTTAATTCTTTCTCTCCCCTTGGATAATACTGAGCTAATTCCTTGGGTTCAAAACAGGAATGGGTAACATTGCATCTACCACCACCCGATATTTTGACTTTCCTTAAGAATTGTTTACTCGAATCGTATATCGAAATATCGGCATCTGGATTTTTCTGTGCCAGGGTAACTGCAGAAAAAAATCCGGCTGCTCCCCCCCCAATAATGGCACATTTCATCCCCGTGAATTCATCGGGATGCCCGGTACTTTTCCAGCTTTGCCTGTACCAATACCTGTTCCTGTTGACTAAGTTTCTGGTACCCTCGGCCAATAGGCCATCCATACCCCCAGCGGTACCAGGTGGGAAAGTAAGGCTCTCCTCCTACACGAACGGCATCGTACATCAATTCCGCAAGCGTGGAATCACCAGTCTTGTTTTCCACGCATGATTTGAAAGCAAGATCTGCCTTCAGTCTCTCTTCTTGAGTTCCACCCTGCCAATATGCAATATCGTGCTTGAGACAACATTCTTTCCAAAGGTCAGGTTTTTCAAAAGTCCCATCAACAAAAAGGCTGCATCCATCGCTGGTGAAATCGGATAACTCCATTGAATCTTCCTGTGTGCATCCGAGTATTAACAGGAAGCATACATAAAACCATTTGATTCGTTTCACTCTATTCGCAGAAAAAACCTATGTGTCCTACGCTTTTTGTTCGATCAAGTGGGAAAAACTCGAATCGCTCGGGAGTTGATATGCACGGAGTCCAAAGATTGGCAGAGAGGCAAGAAGGTGGTCAAAAATATCGGATTGAATGGCCTCGTATTGTACCCACCGGATATCATTTACAAAGACATAGATTTCAATGGGTAGTCCTTTATCAGTAGGGGCAAGTTGACGAACGAGAAAGGTCATGCCTTCTTTATGAATGGACGGGTTTACGCGAAGATACTCAAGACAGTAGGCACGAAAGGTTCCAGCATTGGTAAGGTTCCGGCCATTTAATAAAGGAGCCACTAATCCCTGCTTCTCAACGGCCAGTCCTTTTTCTCCGATATCAGAACGTTTTCCTTTAAAATAATCTTGAAGCAGTTCAATTTTTTCCAGTTCTTCAATCTCACTCTCCTTGAGAAAACGCAGACTGGACAGGTCGAGGTGTATCGAACGTTTTATTCGACGCCCTCCCGACTCGCTCATACCACGCCAATTTTTAAAAGCATCACTGACCAGAGCATGGGCCGGTATAGTACTGACTGTCTTATCCCAGTTCTGCACTTTTACCGTGGTGAGAGAAACATCAATCACATCCCCATCCGCTCCGTATTTTGGCATTTCGATCCAATCCCCCCGGCGCACCATATTATTGGTGGTCAATTGAACACCGGCAACCAATCCAAGGATGACATCTTTAAATACCAATAGAATGACCGCGGTAAGAGCACCCAGACCGGAAAAGAAATAAACCGGTGACTTGTCCAATAATATGGAAAGGATGAAAATAATCCCCGTTCCATTAATCAAGATCTTCATTGCCTGACAGATTCCCTTGAGTGGGAGCTTGGATGAAATTTTGCTATTCTCCGATAGTTTATAAATTGCGTTAATCAGAGAATCGATCACCGACAGGGCAATGATCACCAAGTACAGATTAACCACAATCCCCACTAGTTCATCCAGGAATGAATAATTTACCAACACCACGCTCGAAAGAGAACTAATTACAAAAGCGGGAGCCAAATGGGATAGTCGATGAAAAAACTTTTCCTCCGTTAAGTGCTCACCAATTGAGGTTTTTGATTTTTTGATTAACGATCTTACTAATCCGAGTACAAATCGCTTCACGAAAAAATTGGAGATCCATCCAAGGCCAATAATCAAAACCAGTGCAATTAACGCATATAAATAGCCAGCATTGATATCACTAATCCCAATATTGTCTGAAAGAATATTTTTAAACTGAATTTCTATTTTATTAATCAATTGCATAGGTGTTAAGAAAATCAGATGAGCACTAGGTTACAATCAAAAACCATTTTTTGAGAAACTGATATCTACTCTTATTGTGAGCAGTAAAGTGGTTCGATGAAAAACAATATCACCAAACCAATCTGTTTGTCATTGTTTATAAACCGAAAATTCTTCTAATCAGAATAATGCATAAAAATATCTTTCTTGTTTCCCTTTTATTTGTCTCCTTTTTCTCAATTTACTCCTCCAGGGCTAGTACCAAGGTTGTCCTAATTGCCGGAAAAGACAGTCACGGGACCAATGCCCATAATTGGGGAGAGGGAGTTGATCTACTTTCCGATGCCTTGGCCAACCAGTCCGGACTCGACATCCAAACTGTAATTCACAAAGGCGGTTGGCCCGAAGATCCTTCCCTGTTTAACAACGCAGCAACTGTGGTCATTTTATCGGACGGCGGAGGGAGACACCCAATCAATAAAAGCCTCGATCAATTCGATGCCCTGGCAGAAAAAGGGGTCGGATTGGTTTGCGTGCATTATGCAGTGGAGGTACCCAAAGGTGCCCCGGGGGATATGCTAAAAAAATGGCTAGGTGGATACTTTGAGGTCTTTTGGTCGGTCAATCCACACTGGACTGCCGATTTTAAAACTTTTCCCAATCATCCGATTACCCGTGGAGTAAAACCGTTCAGCCTAAAGGATGAATGGTATTACCACATGAAATTCCGTGAGAACATGGAAGGAGTCACTCCCATTCTGAGTGCCCTTCCACCGGCAGATACTCTGAAGCGTGGAGATGGTCCGCATAGTAATAATCCACAGGTAAGAAAATCGGTATTGGAAAGAAAAGAAAAGCAACATGTCGGCTGGGCCTCGGAAAGACCGAACGGACAGCGTGGGTTTGGAGTAACTGGTGCTCACCACCACAAGTCCTGGGATAATGATGACTTTCGCACCTGTGTTCTGAACGCTATTATTTGGACAGCAAAAATGGACGTCCCCAAGAATGGAGTTCAATCAGCACCCAATCCCACCGCGAAAAAGATGGAACAGGCGAAAGCTCCTCTCGTACCAGCAGTCGATCCAAAGCATGCTCTTTTTGCCAGTCAATTAATTACCACAAAAACCAAGGGACATGCCGTAAAGATTAAGGCCAAAATTAAAGGAATTAAGAATTTATATCTCACCGTATCCGATGGGGGGAATTCCTACTCGTGCGACTGGGCGGACTGGGCCCTCCCCCGTCTTATCGACTCTAATGGAAAGGAAACCAAGCTCACTGATCTCAAGTGGAAATCTGCAAAATCAGGTTGGGCTAAAGTACAGATTAATAAAAACTGCGGGGGACGTCCTTTACGAATTAACGGAGAGGATATGCCGTATGGAATTGGGACCCATGCGAATAGTGTAATTCATTACGAATTACCCAAAGATCATACATTTATTGAATTCCGTAGTCTTGCTGGAATTGATAACGGAGGAAGCGACCAGAAAAGCGGTACACAAAGCAGTGTTCAATTTTTGGTATCGGACAAGCCCATTGAAATATCCAAGCTTGCCCAAGCGCAACAAAACCTACCGCAAGTAGATCATTATCCGGCGGATCAATTAGTCCTGCCTGAAGGTCTGGAAGTTAAACTGTGGGCAAAGTCTCCACTGTTCTTTAATCCCACCAATATAGATATCGATTATAAGGGCCGTATTTGGGTTGCCGAGGGAAGAAACTATCGTGGTAAGCGTACCCAACCGGACGGTGATCGTATCGTGGTAGTGGAAGATAAGGACGGAAATGGTATTGCCGAAAGCTCCCATGTTTTTGTCCAGGAAAAATCCTTCCTCTCTCCTTTGGGAATTGCGGTGGTGGATAACAAAATCATTGTTTCTCAACCACCCGATTTAATTGTCTACACTGATGTGGACCGAAATGCCCGGTTTGATGAGAGTGTGGATAAACGCGAGGTTTTACTTACCGGTTTTAGCGGGGCAAATCACGACCATAGTTTGCACTCCGTAACCGTTGGCCCCAATGGACAGTATTATTTTAATCATGGAAACAAAGGCTCTCAGGTAACCGACAGGGAGGGATGGCAACTCAATGCGGGGAGCTTTTATTCGATGCAAAATATATCCGGAAAGCCAAGCTCGGATGGGCAAGTATATAATGGTGGAGTGGCCTTACGGGTAAACCCGGATGGAACGGGCATGCGACCCGTCGGTCATAATTTCAGAAACTCCTATGAACAGGCGGTCAGTTCATTGGGAGATATTTTTCAAAATGACAATGACGACCCGCCCGCAAGTCGAACTGCGTGGTTAATGGAATACGGAAATATGGGATTCACTTCAAAGAATGGACTCAGAAGATGGGGGAGTGATAAGATGCCTGGCCAAACCACTCAGGTTGCCGAATGGCGTCAGGAGGATCCAGGTGTCGTGCCGGCCGGTGATGTCTACGGGGGTGGATCCCCAACTGGGATTGCTTTCTATGAGAATGGAATCATGGAAGAACGGTTTGGTGGTTATGTGATCAGTTGTGAACCTGCACGCAATGTCCTTTTTGGATATCATCCAAAACCTGAAGGTGCTGGTATTGCCCTACCCCAACGGGATATTTTTATGACCAGCAATCCGAAGAAAAATTTTGCTGGTGCTGATTTCGCGAGTGCCGGACGAATCAATGGATTAATCAATTTATTTCGCCCGAGTGATGTTTGTATTGGTCCGGATGGTGCGATCTATGTTGCTGACTGGTTTGATGCCCGGGTAGGCGGACACAGCACACGGGATGCCGGACAAACCGGTGCGATCTATCGAATCGCACCCAAGGGAGCCAAATTATCCATTCCCACTTTTGATTTCAACACGATTGCCGGACAAATTAAGGCTCTCCAAAATCCTTCTCCTAACGTTCGGGAGATTGGACGATCAAGATTGGAGAGAGCAGGAAAGAAAGCCATACCCGCTGTCCGCAAACTCCTCAGACATTCCAATGAATTCATTCAGGCGCGAGCAATTTGGTTGTTGGCTAAACTTGGATCCGACGGTCTAA
>JAQXBH010000259.1 GCA_029252505.1 Opitutales bacterium
ATCCTCGAAAAATTTATTTGCGAGATAATTACCGGTTTTTTTCTTCCAGAAGTTCCAAATGCTTTTAAGCTTATCAATATTTTCAATATCACGATCTCGTATAGCACGTCCCTGTTCCATATTAATAACAAGTTCGGGGTTGAAATCCGCTTCCTTGAGAAGAACGAGTAATTCCTTAACCGACTCTTCATCTTGGTTTAATTGCTCATAGGTCAGAGCTAACAAGTAATGAGCTTCGGGAACATAAGGACTTTGCGGATAAAGAGTGCCATACCCTCTTAACGCTTCCTTTACTTTTGCAAAATCAGCACGAGGGGTTTGATCAAATTTGATTTCAACATCTTCACGCTTTTCTATCGGCAAACGATTGATGCGTTCTTCTTTTTTTAGATTTTCTCGAGCTCTCCTGTAATGTGCCAATCCTTTTTTGAAACGCACAACCCCCCGATCTGAATCACCCAATTGTTCAAGCCTCCATAGTCTTTCAAAAAACTTAATTGCGTTATCATAATCCTCGGAATCCATGAAAGTTTCTGCAATTTCAAACATTGCTTGATTTGATTCAGAGTCCATTCGATCCTCTATTGCTTTTCCTTTTTTACTCTCAGCAAGTTTAAACTCTTCACTGGAGGGCAATGTTAGTGTTGCATTGATTGCATCGTAAAATTTATTTAATGCCATTCTGTGGGCACCTAGAGAGCGATAAATCTTCCCGAGTCTAATATGGGTTTCAGGGATGGTGGGGGCTCCCCTAGTTCGACCCTCGAGCCATTTTTCGACAGATCCAAGAGGTGCTTTTAAATCGGGAATGCCAGGAGCATCTTCGTGACTAGCAAATGGGTAACTATCATCGGAGGCAAATTCTTCCAAATATCTCTCGTAGGACTTTGCCGCATCCACCCAAGCTTGATTTCTTTCGTGCATACCAATTAGGGATAACAGCACATCTCGGCGGTAGCGTTTATGGTGAGGTGCATTTAACCTACCTAATACACGGTTGCAGTAAGATACCGCTTTAAATACTGAGCGTGTAACATAGGGATTATTACTTCCTCCAGACGCTCTCCTAGTTTCCATTATCGCTTCTCGAATTCTTGCCTTCATTTCAAGGTCAATCTCTTCTCCTAACACGGTATAATCTGGAATATCGATAATTTCAGATTCTTCATTTGTGGGCGATAGCAAAGGAGTAGTTATGACGGTAGGAGTAGGTAAATTTAATTCTGGTTTGTTTAAAGGTATATTTGCTTCGTTTCGTTGAATAGAAGGAACATTTAAAGTTAAAGGAGAAGCAAGTTCCGGGAGGTCCAATAGTTCAACCTCTCTCAGCAATTCTTCAAGAGATGCACTCTTAAAATCAAATTCACTAATTGTACTAGACGGTTGATTTAATCGTGTAGGGGTAGAGTTCTGTGTAGTGTAGGAGGGGTTCACATCGTCAGTATTAACGGGTGGTAATTTCAATCCCCCCCCCACTGAGTTTGGTTTTGTTTCAGGAATTAAATTCCCGGGCATTAGTTCGTTTTGTACACGATAAGATCCATTCTCTGTATCGTTAGGAGAACTTGGTGGAAAAATTGAATTTTCAGACGATCGAGAAGTTGAGTTTTGTTTAATATCACCAAGAAGTGAATTGATTCCGCTTATAACCTCTTCAATTGATTTAAAATCCCCAACCTCCGATTCAACTTGTGAAAAAGAATGGACTAATGGAGTAAAAGATAATACCGAGCAAAATGTGAGGATTAATGCTTTTTTTAAGTAATTCATCGTTGGCGTCTTTGATATGTAGCACCCGAGGAAACTCTCATGTTATCGGGTGCAACTGTGTACGGTGGAACAAAAGGTATGTCTTGTATGCTCGAGCGAGGGGAAGAGAAAGTGGACGATTCAAAAACTTGCAGTAGTTCGTCAGTACTGTTGATTCCGATAGAATTAACTTCTTCAAACGGGTCGGATAACGGTAAAGCAACCGGGGGGGCAACATTAGGCAAATTTTGAAACAATTTGGCAGTTGGGCGTATTTGACTCGAAGAATTTTTATCTGGTGAAGGGAACAAAGGAAAACCAGAATCGATTGAATTCTCTGACTCATTATTTTCACGAGTCACTGTAGTAACAGTAATTTGGGAGATTGGTGTCATAATCAATTTCCTGCGATCTACGGGGAGTTGAGAGGTACCATATCGTAGAGTAATCGGTTTACTGAAGGCGAGATATTGACCACGAGCAGGTGGAGGAGAATCAAATCGTTTGGTATCTAGTGCGGACACTTGAAAGACAAAGAAAAGAACGCTTAGGATGTGTAAGGTTCTACGAAAGTGTTTAAAATTTAGTTGTTCCATGAAATGATTAATCTCTATCTATAGTCGACCAACTAGAAAAAACTTTAGATAAAATTAACTTTTTTTTAATTCATTCCAGGAAAAAGTGCTCTGATTGGCGCGGTGGACTTCCAAAAGGTCTTCCATTGTATGAATATCAAGGGGATGCACTCCTGGAGCATCAAACTGAGTAGCAGTTATCGCAAAAGGATCTCCATACGAGGCTAGACACGCTGCACTTTGGGCCCATACCGCAAAAGGACGGGACAGGGATTCTCCTTTCTCTTCGGCAAGGGATAGGGCTTTGTCGATCACGGAGGGCTCACATTCGGGGAAATTACAATTATAATTGAGGTGAATATCGCAGGGGAAATGCTCCACAATATGCTGGAAGACCGGAATGGATGGAACTTCGTCTCCTGCCAATTGATCCGGGCGCAAAAGAATTTCCACACCCTTAAGTTGGCAGGTCCTTGCGATAAGTTCACTATCAGTCGACAGAACAACTTGATCTATGCGGTCAGATTCCAATAATTTTCGCACCGCACGAACAACCAGGGGTTCTCCTAAATAGGGCAAAAGGTTTTTATAAGTAAGTCGCTTGCTTCCAAGTCGAGCAATCACAGAACCAACAGTTTTCATTCCCCTTGATTAACAACAATTTCGATTGGAGCAAGTCTCTTGTATCAGGTTCGATTGCGCTTGGAAAAATAGAATATTTTTGATTACTTAAAATAATGGATTTAATTCCGTATTCTAGGCAAAGTATAAACGAAGAAGATATTTCATTACTGAGCAAAGCAATGACTTCTGACTTTCTGACTCAGGGGCCAAAGATTGCTGAGTTTGAGCGGGCACTGGAAGAGTATTTCGGTGTTAAGCATGCGGTCGTATGTTCAAGTGGAACCGCTGCTCTTCACTTAGCCTATGCCTCGGCAGGAATAAACTCCGAAAGCTTGGGGATTGTTCCTGCCATTACTTTTGCCGCAACGGCGAACGCACTTCGATATCAGGGCGGAGATGTCCAATTTTGTGATGTGGAACCGGATACAGGGCTGATATCAATCGAGTCATTACAGGAATGTCTAGATCGTGTACCAGAAAAGCAGAAGGAACAGTATAACCTAATCGCACCCGTTTCCTTTGCAGGTGCGGTTGCTCCCCTCGCTCAGTGTAAACAGCTGGCGTCTGAAAATAATTTTATCCTCGTGGAAGATGCATCCCACTCACCTGGAGCATTCACTCCTGATGATCAAGAAGGAACAATTTCAAGTTGCAGTGGCACCCATGCCCTTGCTTCGACCCTTAGTTTTCATCCGGTTAAACATGTTTGTGCAGGTGAAGGTGGAGCAGTGCTCACGAATGATCTTCATGTTGCCCAAAAAGCACTTCGTTTACGAAGCCATGGAATAAACCGGCCTTTTAGCGAGACTGATGAAATGCCGTGGTATTATGAACAGGAATCGTTGGGTTGGAATTACAGACTAACAGATTTACAGGCAACATTGGGACTCTCGCAACTTAACAGATTAGACAATTTTCTTGCAAGACGAAGGAAGTTGGCAAGTCGCTATAATCAGATACTGAGAGAGAGTCCCTTTCAGGAACACATCAACTGTCCTCCTTTTGAGGATGGTCATGCTTGGCATTTATATATTATTCGATTTAAAGATGAAAATCTTAGAAATTTAGCTTTTAAATACTTCAGAAGTAAAAATATTCTGACTCAGGTTCATTACATCCCCGTCTACAAACATCCCTATTATCAGAAACAAAACCAAGGTTTTCAGTTGCCAGGAGCAGAGAAATTTTTTCAGAGTTGTCTAAGTATTCCCATGTATCCCGATTTAAAAGAAAACGAACAGGATCGAGTATTGAAGACATTGGAACAATTTTTACTCAAAGGATAATGGATTTTAAAAAGTTTACTAGCCCATCAATTACCTCATCTTCACCGGGGTACATTATTTTAAAAGGGTTTCGCGGTACATTTCGAGGGTATGAATTGACCTCAATCAAAATGCAGGATGCGGAGACAATAATGAAATGGAGAAATGAACAAATTTCAGCACTCCGACAATCCGCTCCCTTAACAGCACTGGAACAGAAGAACTATTTTGAAAAAGTGGTAAAGCCTAGCTTAACACAAAAACAACCCGAATTAATATTACTTCGTTTCACTTTTGAGAATGTTTTGATTGGATACGGGGGATTGGTTCACATTGATTGGACAAACCAACATGCGGAAGTGTCCTTCCTGTTGGATACCGAAAAGGGAAAAGATACCTTCCAATATGGTCGAGATTGTAGCATCTTTTTAAATTTATTAATGAAGTGTTCTTTCGACACTCTCGACCTAAATAAAATATCCACCTATTCTTACTCCCACCGTGCATTTCATGTTAATGCAGTGGAAGCATCAGGTTTCCGCAGAGACGGGGTGATTCGACAGGATACTAAAGTGGATGGTCAATGGGTAGATGCAGTAATTGCATCTTGTTTAAAATCAGAATATCTAAAACAATTCCCACCGCCCCAATAATGGTGCGTTCCTTTGATCAATTTACTCTCCTCTTCTCAAGCCTATCTGCAAAGATTGCATTATACCAAGCAACTTGCGAGCAAGCCAGATTAGTTAATCCGAATTATAAAACTATCGGAGCAGATTCAGATCCCGCTTGCATTGGGGCAAAAGAGATTGATTCTTTTGTAAAAATACCTCCGATTCAGGAATTTAACCAAGAAAACCTTCTTCATTTTTGTAAGGAAAATAATATTCAGTTTGTAATACCAACCCGGGACGGAGAATTACTCTTTTGGGCAGTTCATCAAGAATTTTTATTCAACCATCAAATTGGGGTTATGATTTCCTCACAGTCTGCAATTTCTCTGTGTGAGGATAAATATTCTTTTTTCAAATATTTTGAAAAGGGTCCTATCCCTTCTATCAGAACCTCCTTTTCGCTGGATGCACTCCCCTCTTACTGTGAACGATTCGTGGTTAAGGAAAGAATGGGATCTGCATCTCGCTCCATTGGTTTAAATTTAAACAGCGAAGAAGTTGACTTTCACTTAAAGAGTATAAATGAGCCCATATTTCAGCCTCAAATTAATGGTCGCGAATTGAGTGCGGAAACTTGGATTGATCGAAATGGGTTGTGCCATGGAGTTGTCCTTAGATGGAGAATACTGATAATTGATGGGGAATCCCACGAATCGGAAATTTTTTCTAATCCTGAATGGACAGAAAAATTGATTCAAACATTTTCAATGATTAGTGGATTACAAGGTCATGTTTTGGCCCAGGTGATCGTGGATGACGAGGGATGCCTTCATTTAGTGGAGATCAACCCTCGATTGGGAGGAGCGAGTCCCCTATCCCTTAAGGCTGGTCTGAATTCGATCAAATGGTCATTACAGGAGTTCATTGGGGAACCTGACCAAATCCCAAAGTCTCCAATTCTAAAAAACAAGCTTCGCTTGAGTAAAAAAAATCAAGTAGTAAAAATTCAATAAATAACTTTCCGCCTCGACAGAAATAAAAAGGATCTTAGAAAATAATCATGTCTGCCACAACCTTTGCTATCGCAAATCAAAAAGGAGGAGTTGGAAAAACTACTACCACTATTAATTTAGGGTCGGCTCTTGCTTCCTTCGGCATCCCTACCCTTTTAGTGGATATGGATCCCCAAGCCAATGCGACCAGTTCCCTTGGAATTGAAAAGAAAGCAGGTGCTGGCATCTATGAACCTTTACTAACTGGAAGTGATTTATCGAGCCGTGTGGTTGCTACAAATGAAAAGAACTTATGGCTTATCCCCTCGGAACTTGATCTTGCTGCGGCAGAACTAGAACTGAGCAGTCAGGAAAATTACTTGGTTAA
>JAQXBH010000223.1 GCA_029252505.1 Opitutales bacterium
TCCCAGCCTTCAGCATTAAGGTCTTCGACATGGAGGAAATTCGAAATCCCGACACACTTGCAATCAAGGTTCTGCAGGACTGGCACAGGGTACAAGGTCCCATCGAAACCCGGCAGAAACTGGTCAGTATAAACGTGGGTGACCTATGGCCTGGACAGGAGTACCGTATCCCCGTCCGCATGGTCGTGCCTGCAAACCGCAAAGCCAAGGGATTTCACCTCACTGGTGGAAGTTCCCCTTCCCGACTGCAAAAGGATGCCCGGCCCAACCCCACCGAGCGCGAACTTTTGGAGGGCGGAGTTGGTCTCGTCATTACCGTGGTGCAGGAACCCGGAACTTATGGTCAACGGAAATTGTCTATGGAGTCAGAGCAAAGATTTGCGAAAAGCCTCAACCCAAAATTCAAGATTCAGTACTGGGCCTGGCCCGCCACCCTGATGCGTGCCATCACCACCGCTTATTCGGAAAAGGAACATTTTGAAAAGGGTAAGGTTGCTGCCTCCGGCGGATCCAAAAACGGAGCCTCCCCCTCCATGGCCATCATTCACGACGAGCGCATGACCGCAGTGCACGCGACGGTCTCCCCTATCTGGGACTCCCCGCTCCGCCTCAATGACGAGGACGCATGGAAGGAACTGCGGGCACAACCGGGAAAAAGAGGCGGATTTACCGGCGGGCATTTCGGACCCAACTTCAACGAACGCGTTTTGGATGCGGGCGGTACCTGGAAAGACCTGCAAAATTTCGCCCGCGATATTTCGGATCATGCATTCATATCCCGCAACCTGAAAGCGTTACGAAAACGAGGGGTGGATATGCTCTTTCATCCCGGCACCCATGACTTCGTTGCCTTCGATATGGCCTGGGGAGGGAAACACCATCCAACGATCCCCGTTTATCTCGGTGCTAACACCGGACATGGGAAACGCGGTCATCCCAAAACCGAACGGGATCAACAGAACAAATCAGGATTTATGCTCAAACATTTCTTTCCCGATGAGACGAAAGGTGAGCTCCTCGCACCCCCACAAGTGAAAAGTGAACTCAAAGGCAAAACGCTAAATGTAAGTGTATCCTTCGCCCCGGACTCCGGTGAGGAAAGTGGTCGTATCTGGTGGATCTTCGACCGTGCTCCCGACGGCAGCCCCAACTACATCACCGAAATGATCCCCGATAACCAAACCATGGAAATGAAAAGGCAAGGCAATCAATGGAGCGCCACCATCAAGCTTGATCCCAAAGCCAAACGAATCGATTTTTTCAGCAACCACCGCAAAACTCTGCGATACAAAGAATCTCCGTACAGAACTTACATGTCCAGCCCCTACACCCGGATTATTTTGGCGAAGCAATGAAGTGCGATATTCTGGCTAGGCTTTCTGTAAGTTTCTTTTTGTTGAAAATCGTGAACAGACACTCTTTCCATATATTTACAAAATGACTGTGTATCCGAATGAAAAGTACATTGTAAATATTCTCCCAATACGCCTTTGTCTAACATCTTGGACCGATAAGTCATAATTCAATGAATCTGAAGCTCTAACTGCTTGCAGCACACAAATATATCTTTCAACTAAAGTTGCTTATAATGGAAAAATTTTCCTCAAAATAAAAAATCAGTTTTGGTTAAACAACGATTGTTTTATACTTTTTCTCGCTAAAAACATGCAAGTAGTAAAAATAATACAATCTTTTTTTTCAGGATTATTCATATCATACGGAGGGTAAGGATTTCCTTTTTTCAGTTCTTTGCTTCCCTGTGCTATATACAACTTTGAAAAACAGAATTTATTGATTCACCAACTATCTGCCTAACCAAAAAACAAGGATAATCCTAAGAGTTTTGAGGTTCAATGGACCCATAAACAAATAGATTCAAGTTCTAGGAAACACTACAAAATGTCCACGATTTCTAAAATTTTTGGATTAATTATATGAGAATGAATACTTCCGATAAAATTCCATTGCGAGATCAAGTAGTGAGAGAGGCTTTTCAGTACCGCGAAGCTTTGAAAATATATGCATTCGGAATGCTTCGAAATTGGACTGTGGCCGAAGATGTCGTTCAGGATACATTTATTATTGTGATGAAGAAATATAAGACTTTCCAAGCAGGCTCCTCAATGCTGGCTTGGACACGGTCGATTCTTAGGCTCAAAGTTCTTCAGCATCTCGATCGCGAAAAACGCCGGCAGAGTACTTTAGACAATGTACTCTTTGAAGCTGTTGATGCGGCCCTCTCGAATATAAATGAAAAAACTTTCAGAAAAGAATTCCGCAAATGTTGTCTGCCCCTTAAGGACTGTCTGTCACGAATCTCTAGTCGCTCCCATAAGTTAATGACCAGTGTATATACTGGCAAAATGAGCTACGAGAAGACCGCCGAGTCGCTGGGCATGACAGTCGAAGCCGTACGAAAAAATTTATACCGTACAAAGAAGCAATTACGGCTTTGTCTCCAAAACGCAACGAAGGAGACATTAACATGAAAGATGAACGAATTGAAGAATTGATCGAACGCTATCTCGCTGACCAGCTTTCAGATGATGAAAAAGCGGAATTCGTAAACTGGCTCGATAACGAACCTTCACATCAAGAGATTTTCCGCCAGTCGATGGAATTGGAATATGCACTGACTGATCAAATGACTTTGCCCGAAGAAAAGAAGCGTGGATCAAAGATTATTAATTATCCGTCTATCAGACTAAAGTGGAGTCACCTAAGTGTAGCTGCGTTGTTCTTTCTATGCATAGGATTAACTTGGTTCTTGTTGGATCAATCAAAGAATCCTAGTAAACTTGATTCCAAGTCCATATCGGTTGCTGTCCTCGAACATGTCGGGGCAGATGCCGTCTTCAGCACAAGCCAAAAATTGACGAAATTGGATGAGATGTACTTGGGCAAGGGCTGGATAGAACTTGAGCAGGGCGTTTTAGAAATCTTATTTCATAGTGGCGCAATGGTCCAATTGACCGGTCCGACACGTTTTGGGATTAACACCGAAATGCGTGGCTTTTTGGATTTTGGGCAGATTACTGTTTACGCACCAAAGTCAGCCCGAGATTTTGTGGTAGAGACAGAATCAATGGAGGTGGTTGACAAGGGAACACGATTCAAAGTCACGGTCGATCAGCAATCTCGAGAGTCAAGCGTCTCAGTAATTGAAGGCCTCGTAGACCTTCATCTAGGCAGTAAGGGAACAGATCGCATAATTCGCCCGATCGACAAAGGGTATGTGGCACATGTAGATGTTTTTGGTGAAATTGTTGAAATTACTAAGGGGCCGGCCACTTATGTAATGAATGAAATTTCTTCTCCCACAATCCTAGCCAATTGGAAATTTGATAAAGTAAGTAACCGTGGTGAAATTGAAGATTCATCGGGAGCAGACTTGCACGGGACTATTAGCTCAGGCAGGTCACCAAAACTAGTACCGGGTATATACGGACAGGCATTGGAATTTTCCGGAAATGAGTTTATCAACTTAAAGGAAAATCTTACAATGCTCTGTCAACTGAGTGATTTTACCCTTACAGCATGGGTGCGGGATCCAACAGGACCGCTTGCTATGGTCTTCTCTTTATCGGGTGATTCGGAGCGCCATCGAGTGCAGCTATACCTCGCCAAAGGATTTGTTCGCTTCGGTTGGCAGGATGGAGCACACTTTGACTCCATCTCCGGGAGAATTGATGGTTGGCAATCGAGCCGGTGGTATCATATTGCAGTCACCTACGAGGACAATTTGGTTCGACTATATCGCGACGGGAAAATAATTGCTTCCGGTTCAGTCGGTGCGAATATCGGAACTCCAGTCTGTACACCGGCCATGATAAAGAATCCTTCTCATGCCTACATTGGTTGGTTGGTTGATGGGAGGCAAGGGAACGACTCAGCTCCTCAATACTTTAAAGGTCAAATGGACGAGGTGCAGTTATATTCAGGTGCACTGAGTAAACAAGGCGTACAATTCGTCTACGAGCATCCCGGTATGGTTTGGATGCCGGAGAATAACTAAATATTTAAAATAGATATCAACATAGCATGTTCTCAAAGCACATTATTATATGTATCACTAGTATGGCTCAATGTTTTAGTCTTTCTGCTGACTCGGTGGGTCAAGAGACCAAGGTAAGCAAGGAAATTTTGGGGCCATTCCTTCAGGAATATTGCATTCAATGCCATGGTCCAAATAAGCAAAAGGCCAAATTACGCTTTGACACAATAGATTTTGCCATCTCGAACGGTAACGAAGCCCTACATTACCAAGATATTTTGGATGTACTCAATAGTGCTGAAATGCCTCCAGAAGAAAAGGCTCAGCCTTCCAGTGATGAGTTGGAACGGGTGATTGGTGAACTTACCGACACTCTATTTAAGGCTCGCAAGCAACTAGCATCCAGCGGAGGAAAAGTGGAGATGAGACGACTTAATCGTAGGGAATATGCCACGACCATCGATCATCTATTCGGTTTTGTACCGGCAACCTCCAAGATCCCTCCTGATGGTGATATAGAGAATTTTGACACCGTGGGCAGTCGCCAGTATTTCACAACTGAACACCTCGACCAATACTACGAGCTCGCTCGGGAGATCCTTGAGGTAGGCTTCAAGTGGGCAGGGAAGCGCGAGGCCTTGGAGGTCAATCGGCAAGATCCCGAAACCCGTACGAACGCCCAGATCCGTGGAGCACTGGAACTATGGAAGGGGCAGACGGGAAAGGTCGTACGCTTGTCGAAGATGCGGGAAGAATACCTGACATTGCCGAAGGTCGAAACCGGTGTCTACTTGAGCGAGCCGATTAGGCATCTGAGCTACCGCTTTGGGGTGGATCCCAGAGGAACCTACCAGCTCGGTGTTGTCGCGGGCATCGAGGGAGAGGTACAGCCCTTCCGGAGATTTATTAAAGTGGCGGGCAATGAAGGACTTGCCGGGGTGTTCCACGTTGACGGGACCACGGACAATCCCACGGAAAGTGTCGCCGAAATCCGGCCAATCGCTCTCAAGGGAGACCGGGTTGGTGGCCACGTATTGGAGGATCGTACGGGAGCCTGGTTTTCCCACTATCTCAATTCCCTCGGGCGCTACGAAGGCGTGGATCCGAAAGAGGAGGGAATGATCTGGATTGATTCCTTCAAAGTGGAGGGGCCGTTTTATCCGGAGCAGCGAAATTTCTTCGATGCCCTGCTTTGTCCGGACCCGCCGAGTCCGGACAAACGTTCGGAAATGATGTGGAACGATGTCAATGCCGATGAGCTAATCACCCGGTTCACCAAAGAAGCATTTCGCCATCGCGAACTGGACGCTGAATTCATCGAAGGCCTGGTTTCGTACTTCAAAAATCTGCGGGAAAAGGGCAGCACGTTCGAACAAGCGATGATCGATACATTGGCGGTTGTGCTGGCTTCGCCGAGTTTTGTCTTCCTGAATGAGGAAGCGATTAACGAAACTCATTTGCCCAAACTGTCTTCACGGGATATCGCGATTCGACTGTCCTACTTTCTCACCAGTGGTCCTCCGGACGAGGTGCTTTATGAGGCCGTGGAAGCGGGAGCGATTTCAGACGCGAACGCCTACCGTGAGGAAGTCGATCGCATCCTCAGCAAAAACAGTCGGGTGCTCGCCGAGGGTTTCAGCAGCCAATGGGCGGACTTCATTCGGTTCAACTCCATTTCGGTATCAAAAAGATTTCCTACCTATGGGGAAGGCATGCGCCACTCGATGAAGCAGGAAGTAATTGCCTATTTCCAAACAATGATCGAGGAAAATCTACCGGTATCAAATTTGATCAAATCAGACTTTGCCACGGTCAACGCTCAAATGGCTGTCCACTATGGAATTTCGGGTGTTAAAAGCAACGCGTTTGTGAAAGTCGATCTCCCTCCTGACTCACCTCGCGGTGGATACTTGACACAGGCAGCTTTCCTTGTTGCCGGCTCCAATGGTGAACGAACGTCACCTGCAGTTCGCGGAATGATTCTCATGAATCGGTTTCTTAACTCCCCACCAGCACCGCCTCCACCCAATGTACCGGAACTGGGTGAGGGTGCTGATGGTCCTCTCACCAATCGCAAGCTGGTGGCATTACACACCTCACAAGCTCAATGTGCCTCCTGCCACCGTAAGATGGACACAATCGGTCTTGCTCTGGAAAACTTTGATGTAATTGGACGCTATCGCGAAACCGAACGAGTTTGGCGCAGTGATGTTCCAATCACGATCGATGGATCATTGCCGGGGGGCAAACCGTTTAAAAGTTTTAGCCAATTCCAAGAAACTCTCTTGTTTCACGAGGAAGATCTTGCTCGTAACATGATTGAATCCCTAGCGGTCTACGCACTCGGACGCGACATTGAATTTACTGACGAACCCCATATACAAAATATGATTTCCAAACTTAGGCCAAATGGCTTCCGAATGAAAGATATGATCCACGCCGTCGCGGAAAGCCCAATATTTTTCAACAACTAATTATAATGTCATCCATAATAACAAATCCACTTTCCCGCCGATCCATCCTTCGCAAAGGGGCCTACTGCATCGCTCTACCTTTTCTTGGTTCAGTAGTTCGATCGGCACCGGCCACGAGTGTACCAAAACGATTGATTTATCTCGGCGGAGGCTATGGGTTTACCGATTCCTATCGCGACAAAGGTGCCAGCTTTTTCCCACGCGAAGCCGGACGCTTTTCCGACATTGGGATGACAAAAGGTATGAAACCTCTTGAAAAACACAAAGATGATTTGACTATGGTTTCCAACCTTACCAATTTAGGCGTTGGTAATCCGCACGGAGGAAGTTGGGGTTACCTAAACTGTGGAGAGTATCACGAACACGAAGCTGGGCTCTCATGCGATCAGATCGCCGCAAAAAACATTGGCAAGGACACCCGTTTCACCTCACTAGTACTTACAGCACGTGAGCCAATCCCTGGGCAAGGTGCTGGCCACGGGGCTGGCTTATCTCTTTCTGCAGACGCCAGAGGTCATTCCATCCCCGGAATCCCAACACCAGTCCATCTATACAAGACACTCTTCGCTCAAAAAGGAGATTCACCTGAGCAGCTTTTGGCACGACTCAACAATAAGCAGAGTATTTTGGACTTGGTGGCAATTGATGGTGGAAGCGTAAAGCGCACACTTGCCAAAGAAGATCAACTAAAGCTGGATGAATATTTCACAAGCGTTCGCGAAATCGAACTTAGTCTAGAGCGACAAACGGAATGGGCCTACAAACCTAAAATGGAGGCACCCTTTGAATCCCCTGATCTCAACCTTGCAGGAGAAAAAGAAATACGGCTCATGCTAGAAATGCTCGTTTTAGCACTGCAGTCCGACATGACTCGTGTCGCGACCTATCGCCTGCCAGTCTGTTCACTGATCTCCGACCTTGGTATTTCGCTTAGCCCGCACTCGCTTAGTCACTACGGCTTTGACGACGATCGTCGTGCTGCCTCCGAAAAGCGTGATCAAAAAATAATGAACATATTTGCGTGGTTTCTCGATCGACTTAAGGAAACCAAAGATTTTGATGGCAGATCCCTCTTCGATAGCTGTATTGTTAGCTTCGGAAGCAACCTTAGGACCGGTCACGGTCTTACTAGTCTGCCTGCCTTGCTTTCAGGAGGTGGAGCTGATCGAATAAGGCATGGCCGCCATATCGTGCTTCCAAAAGAGAATACATCACTTGCAAATTACTGGCTGACACTGCTACAGCAAGCCGGTGTCGATACGCCAAAATTCCACTACAGCGACGGAGAGATTTCGGAGTTATTAAATTCATAAGTACAATTTCTCTAGGAGTACTACTTGTAGTGTTAGCGAAAAAAATGAAATCAACCTACTTTCTTAAAATATACAGTAAGTATGAACCACCTGTGCGTGCCTATGTAAGAAACGGCTTACAAAATCACGACGATATTTTGGAGGTAATGCAGCAAACATCCATCATTGCCTGGAAGAAATTCAGTAAACTTGAAAATCCCGAAGAAAATTTTGGGAAATGGATGTGCGGAGTGTAATTTTTTAATGATACTTCAACTAATTAAAATGATTAGATTCCTCCACATGGCTCTTCTTCTATTTACGCCAGTCTGGTTTTTACAGGCAGAAAGAATCCTCGTTGAAACGGAGTCTTTTTTAGATCATGGCGGATGGAAGCTCGACACTCAATTCATCCGCGAAATTGGTTCCCCCTATCTTCTGGCTCATGCCCTGGGAATACCCGTTCAAGACGCGACCACTATAATTCAGGTAAAAGAAGGTGGAAACTTTCAATTATTTGCCCGCACCAATGCACACCGGGAACCGAGCAGCCCACAAATAATTATCTTATCCGACAAATTAATATTTTATAAATCATACGATAAAAAAATAATAAATCAATATTGTGATTAATATAGTGTAACTTTAACGAATATGTAAAATAAAGATGAGCCAAATCAATATTGAAAATAGGTCCTATGTCACCAAAGCTTTTGCGAGGGATTTGTTCGGTTATGCCAACACAAATTCAATTGATCATTTGATCAGATCAGGAAAATTGTCTGTTTTTCAGTCCACCGTACTCGGCAGGAAATTCCTCTGCCTGGACGAGGTAAAAAAACTCGCCCGTCTCAAAGGAGTATCCAAATGAAAAAAATAGACCGTTTTGATGAACATCCCAATTACTATCTTAATCTCTGTGAAGCTGCAAAAGTTCTTAATTATGTCGACTACCGCAGAATTGAATCATTCATCGATAACGGTTTCCTCAAGGCTTATCAAATGCCACATACTAACCGAAAGAAAGTCAGGTATCACGATTTGATGAATATGCTGACCCAAAAAACGCATAATTCGGAAAATGTTTAAATACGGAAAAGAGGACTCCTGTCCGCATGACCGGTACCTTACATTCACGGAAGCAGCATCTCTTCTTGGTTCCGGAAACCACACAAGGATTCATAAATTGGTGATTAAAGGAGATTTGCCCGCTTATTCGATTCCCCTGACCAAAAAATTACGGGTCAAAAAATCCGAACTGCTTTCACTCTTTAGCGCGATCAAAAAAAAAGAGGAACCCATAGTGGTGAAGGATTTAATCAACAATGCCAAATTCCTATCACAGCAGTAACCAAATAGTAACCCAGCGATGACACTTCCCAATACTTTTCAACCTCCCGAATTTGATACCTTAGACCGCTATGTTAAAATTACTGAAGCCGCAGGCATCCTTGGGTTCAACAGTTGCAAACCCGTGGAAGATCTGATTTCCCGAAACACCCTCCCCTGCTACTATATACCGGACAACAAGATAAAAAGGGTTCTTCTAAGCGATCTTTATTCATTGGTCACCAATAAGCAGGAACACAACGAAACTTCTCATGAAGACTCAACAGAAGTTATTGAAATATCTCCAAAAGCCAGGGGTAGGCCACGCAAATATAGCGACTAAGTCATACCCGAGTGGATAGATGTAATGTTAATTTTTATAAGATAACATGAAACAAAGTAATTTTAATTTAATTAATTTTTCTCACGCCGCCCGTATTTTGGGTTACAAATCCAATGCACCGATAAAAAAACTGGTGGCACTGGGAAAACTCACAGAATATTCTGTTCCCGACTCCACCCGAAAAATGATTGACCGCATTGAACTGGAGGCATTAATCAAGCCCATTCAAATATCTGAAAATAATACAGACGAAAATAACCAAAAAAAATAATCTATTGTTACAGGTCAGATTATTTAAATATCGGTCCTCCTTCCTTTTAGCTCCTGGGCAATTTTTCATATTGCCCTAATTTTTCTCCCGATAACCTAATTCCTTCCACCTGAAAATATTTCGGTGGAAAATATTCCCCACCACCAAAGGCCAGAAAAGTTCACCTGCCCGGTGCATTATTTCATCCCTTCAATC
>JAQXBH010000251.1 GCA_029252505.1 Opitutales bacterium
TTCGGGGGCATGAGCTTTGTAGGCAACTTTAGGGTAGCTAAAACGCAAGGAGCGCGTACTTAAGGCGATCTTACCGTTCGTTTTTTCTGGGAATTCTGGATAGAAATTCAATTTTCCAACCATCTGCCCAAAAGTTCCCCTTATTGAACCGCTTCCAAAGCCGGTGGACAGATTGACTTCGACCCGGCAAAGGGATGCAAGGGGACGAAAGTCAAATTCCATGGCGGGAAGACTTACGGTAAAAGCACTAATTGCAACTATTGTACAAACGAGCTTTTGCCTATTAAACATCCTACATTTGTAACCTCAGGTTAATTCAAAGTCGAATGTGTAAATCGCTTATTCTGACCAAATTAATGTATTAAATTACTTTAATTAGAATTTCATTGTTGCTCACTATTGATAATTGATTATCAATAAAATGCTATGTGTAAATTGATTAAATTCTTAGGATTCAGTTTGTTGGCTGGAAATTCCTTGTTCGGAAACGCGGAGTTGGAACCGATGGTGGTGGTCGAAACTAGAAGTCCGCAACCGCTAAGTGAAGCCTCTCCATGGGTAACGAGAATCTCCGGTAATGATCTTGAACAAAGGCAGATTTATAATTTATCAGATGCGTTGCGCTCCGTCCCTGGAATGGCGGTGGTAAGAAGCGGCCAAACGGGTTCACAAACATCGCTCTTCAGCAGGGGGGGAGAGAGTAACCATGTTACTTTCCTTTATGAGGGAAGAAAATTAAACGGTGGCTTTTCTAGAACATATAATCTGGGTGAACTCCCTCTCTTGAATAGTTCAAGTGTCGAAGTCCTTCGTGGTGCTTCTTCAAGTTTACATGGAGCAAATGCAATGGGTGGAACCGTCTACATGCGAAGTTTACTACCTTCGGAAAATGGTCATGAATCTCAAGCAGGTTTATCGGTTGGTTCGTTTGATACATTATCCTCGAATTACAATACTAGTTTTAAGGAAGGTAGTTTGTCTGGAAATTTTGGTTTTTCCACACTTGAAACAAAAAATGATCGACTTAATTCTGATTTTGATAATTTGTCCGCATCATTCCTGGTCGAACAACAAGTAAGTGATAAGCTTTATCTCAATCTTCTCGGAATTGGTTACACGAGCGAGTTCGGCACTGTTGGAACAACTTACAGTGAAGATTATGATAATTTTCAAGAGACAGAACAGTACTTGATATCACCTCAAATCAAATACTCTGATGATGACTTAAGAGCTAGTCTTACTTACTCAATCAGCAAGGATGATTTGCTTGGCCAGCGTGATGTATCAGATAAGACGCAATCTTTAACAGATGAACAGTCTGTTAATCTGATTATTGAAAATCAGTTGACTGACAATTTCTTTTTTACGATTAGTACCGAATATTCAAGAACAGAATTTGCACAAGATGGTCTTTCTCCTTACGCATCACCATGGAGTGAAGGAAATAGCTGGGAGCAGAAAAGTGCATCCGTTGGATTTAATGCACAATTGAGTGAAAATAATGAAGTGGGTGGGAATGTAAGGTATGATGACTATTCAGATTTCGACAACCCTTTAACTTACGACTTGAGGATTAATACATCTGTTAACGAAAGCATTACTACATTTTTAAAACACTCCACTGGTTATGCACCACCAACAGCATTGGACCTCTACGGAATTGGACCATGGTATCCAGGAAACCCAAATTTAGAAGCTGAAGAATCCAAGAATTATGAGGTTGGTTTTAGCTACAACACTAAAGATAATAATTATTGGAGTTTAACATATTTTTACACAGATTATGAAAACCTCATTGATTCGACTCCTCAAAATATAAACAAAACAAGTACAAGTGGTTTTGAAATATCATCAAAAAATTATCTTAATGATTATTTCCGGATTAATTCTTCAATAACCATGATGAGCTCAAAAAACAAAGATTCGGGTGACGAATTTCTAGACCGCAGACCTGAACTTTTTGGGTCAATTTCGTTAACCTACGAAAAGGAAGCATTGATGATTGGTTCTGAGTTGATTTCGAAATACAAGACTAAGGAAAAGAATTGGGCAAATTTCGGTGAATTTGTAGATGCCGACGATTATACTGTAGCTAGGTTATTCTCCTCTTATCAATTTGAAAATGGCTTGGGAATTAGTGCAAGAATCGAGAATTTATTTGATAAAGAGTATTCCGAAGTTCATGGGTACCCTGCCCTAGGTAGGGCTTTTCATGCAGGATTGAACTACAGCTTTTAAGTATTTTAATTTACCCGCACTCGGGGCATATTCCGTAGAGCATCACCTCGAAGCCCTGGACATTAAATCCGTTTGGGACTTTGGCAGGAGGTGTATCCTGAGTCGTGTCTTCTAAAGCGAATAGCTTTTTACAGGTTCGGCAGGTGAAATGGACCTTATCTTTGCCGTCAACCCATTCATAGCGTGGAGGTTGTCCTGGATAGTCTACCCCTACAACCTGCATTGATTCGCAAAGTGCTTTTAGTTGTCGATAAATGGTGGCAATTCCAAGACTGGGAATGGTTTGCGTGGCATGCTTGTGT
>JAQXBH010000281.1 GCA_029252505.1 Opitutales bacterium
ATGAAATCGAATCGAGAACCAAACCTAGAAGAGTTCAAGTTTCATTATCATTTCGAAAATGCAGTGGGCTTTTCTGATAAGTATTTTTTAGCCCATAATATTGATGAAGCAAAAGAAATGTTTGATTACGCATGTTGTAAAAGACATTTGCATCCGCATCTGGATGGAGTTGAAAAATGGAATCGTTGGAAGTCGAGTTGGGAGAAAATAGTAATTCCCGAATTGAAGCACCTATCCAATTAATCCACTCTTTTGAGTTTGGACTAGATTTACATTTGATATCTCCTCGCCGCTTTTAAATTGGTATGCCCACAAAACTTTCTCACAGGTAACACAACCGTCTACGCAAACCACATTTTTGATCACTTTTGGTTCATCTACAGGTAGGCAATAGTGCCCCAAAAATAGTGGTCTTTCCTTGTGGGTGTATTCCTGCCTGATTTCCGGGGATTTCATTGTAAGAGATTCAGTAAGTAACGTTTTCGACTTGGGAAAGAAATTCGATCCATCGATTTTATTTTTCCCACCTTCCCACCATCGAATGCGTGCTTTCTTTCTCTGAATACCAAATCGATCAAAATAATTTAGTTCGTTTGGAATTGGAACTGTAATTCCCCTTAAAATGATATCGATTGCTTGTCCGAATTCTGACATAGGTTCAAAAGTCGATCTGATGAAATTAGTATCTTCTGCACTTTGATTTTTAAGTTTTTCAATCGATGAAAAATGCCATGCGGCATGTACCACTCTCAATTCACGAAATTCCAAAAATAAGGGAAGAGATCGGATCCATGGAATGAATGGCTTGATTTTCGGGTCTACCCACTTTGGATTCTTTATGAATTGTTGAATTAAACGAAATTCGTGATTTCCCAGCACGGCAAATGCTTGTTTTTTTGAATGTAAGCTTTGTACAATTTCCAGTACTTTAGTGGTGTCAGGGCCACGATTGATTAAATCACCCACAAAAATAATTTTATGACCTAGCGGGTGAAAAAAAGTTCCCTTATTCTTTTCGTATCCCAGTATTTCCAGTAATTCGAGGAGCAAAGATGCATGCCCATGCACATCGCCAATTATGTCAAAATTAGCCATTACTCTCCGTGAAGTAAAGGAACAGGGAAATATCGAAATTTAGATCAAATCTTTTCATTCTCAATTTATGGCTTATTAATAATGCAAGCTTGGCATTTGCTCAAATTGATAAATACAGAATACAATACTTTGTAGATCCTTTGTTTTCTATTTTTACTATGAAATTAGTTTTGGTATTTTCTTGAATTCAAACTTTATTAGAATAATTTTCTTCCCATTGGTACTCGATACTACTTACTGTAAGAAGTGTTTTTTGTATTTCTTTACTGCATGAGTGAAATGCTTTTGGGCAGTTTGACTTCTCTCTAAAAATACAATCCACATTTCCTTATATAGTAAAAAATACCTTGCATTTAATGAGTCCTCCACCAAATCGATCTTCTATCCAATAAACCTTTCCAATCATGCAGTCAATCCCACCAGTCCAAAACCGATCTTTAAATCATGCTCGTTTAACTACTCTAAAGCTACCCGGTGGAGAAGTTTCCACCCCAGTTTTTATGCCAGTAGGAACACAGGCGACAGTCAAAGGTATTCTGCCCCGTGATCTATCTGATGTTATTGGAGCGTCGATTATTTTGGGAAATACCTATCATCTAAACCTGAGGCCCGGGATTGAAGTGATTCGTGAAGCAGGTGGACTTGCACGTTTCATGAATTGGAATGGTCCTGTCCTCACAGATAGTGGTGGGTTTCAAGTTTTCAGCTTGGCAAAGTTAAGAAAACTAAGTGATGAAGGAGTTCGATTTAATTCTCATATCGATGGAAGAGAAGTTTTCTTGGGACCGAAAGAAGCGATCGAAATTCAGGATGCCCTCAAATCAGACATTGCCATGTGTTTGGATGAATGTCCTCCGGCGGAAGCATCACAGAGTGAAATATCTCAGGCGGTCGATCGTTCCACAAATTGGGCACGATCTTGTCATCTAGCGTGGAAAGAAACAGATGCTATCTCGGACGGAAGAAAATTATTTGGAATTATACAAGGAGGACGTTTTCCAGAATTGAGAAAACGTTCTGCTATGGAATTGCAGGAGGTAGGTTTTGCAGGGTATGCAATCGGGGGAGTAAGTGTGGGGGAATCTGAGGAAGAAATGCTTGAACAAGTATTTTCTACGGTACACTTTCTACCCGATGGACTTCCTCGATATGTAATGGGAGTCGGTACTCCCACCCAGTTGTTACAAATGGTGGGATATGGAATTGATATGTTTGACTGTGTCTTGCCAAGTCGAGCTGCGAGGCATGGTACTGCTTACACATCGACGGGTAGTATTAATATAAGAAATGAAAAATTTAAGTTCGATTTCAGTCCATTAGATTCGGATACAGATTGTTTTGCGTCCCAAAGTTTTTCTCGTTCCTACATCCGCCATTTATTTATGGCAAAGGAATCTTTGGGTGGAGTTTTACTCACGTTGCATAATTTGCGTTTTTTTGTAAAGCTCATGGAAAATGCCCGGGAGCAAATTAAAGCGGGTACCTTTGCTCAATGGGCAACTGATTGGATCGAGAGATATAACTCAAATTCCGGGTAATAAAAAAGCCGAGGCAATGCTCGGCTTTTTGTTTAAAATAATGTAAGTTTATTTCTTGGCGGGCGGTTTGAGCTCAGAGTCTTTAGGACCTGCATCTTTAGGTGCTGAACCTTTCCATTCGCATACATATCCTTTCACTTTTCCTGAGAAATCGGTGGTGTCAGCCCATTTGCCAGATTTTCCGTCAAGGATTAGAAAATTAAATCCGTTCATAGCGGCGGGTTTATCATCTCCCCAGTGTTTAAATTTAAAAGGTTCGCCATTATCCCAAGTCCATTTCCCTTCCTCAAATTCATCTGTGCCTCCCAACCAAACCAAATGGTCTTTGGTCATACGACGAACGAATTCATTTTCTTGAGCCGTTGAAATCGCAACAAGTTCACCTCCAATATCGTCACATGCAAACTTTGCCTCCCACCAAGTGCTGTTGGTATCGAGGAATGCTTTGTAGTGACTCCCTCGAAATGGTACTGAATCCTTAGGCGGTTCAACTTTATCTGCAAAAAGAAAGCCGGTAATTAAAAAAGTAAACGCGGTTATGAATATGTTTTTGTATATTGGTTTCATATGAGTTCAATGTCTTAAAAAGAGGATCGTAAATTCGCAAGATTTATTGATCTATTTTTTAAAATAATTAAAATCGATGCATATGCCTTTGTCTTGACTAACTAAAGTGACTAAATCAGTTTGTAACTTTGCTTCTGCAAATATTGAGGTCGGGACGTGGCGCAGTCTGGTAGCGCACTACGCTGGGGGTGTAGGGGTCGCAGGTTCAAATCCTGTCGTCCCGACCATTTTTCTCCTTTTTTTGGAATCTTTATTATGTCAACTAAGCCGACTGTCGGATGGATAGGACTGGGTGTTATGGGGCTTTCCATGGCAAAGAATTTGTTAAACCAGGGAGTCGAGCTTTGTGTTTACTCCAGAACAAAAGAGAAAGCCATACCGCTTCTTAACAGCGGTGCAAGCTGGGTAAATACTCCAGCCGAACTTACCCCAAAAGTGGATTATTTATTTTCTATGGTTGGCTACCCAAAAGATGTGGAAAGTATTTATTTTGATGATGATGGAGTTTTTTCGACTTTAGAGAGTGGTCAGGTACTTATTGATATGACCACCTCCAGTCCATTACTTGCAGAGCGGATTGCAGAAAAGGCCAAAAACTTCGGTTCCTTTTCACTGGATGCACCTGTAAGTGGGGGAGATGTGGGTGCAAAAAAGGGTAGCCTAGCAATTATGTGTGGGGGCGAGGAGGAAATTTATGATCGATGTCTCACTCTGTTGGAAATAATGGGAACTAATATCCAGCTTTTTGGATCAGCTGGATCTGGGCAACGAGTTAAAATGAGCAATCAAATACTAATTGCATCGACTATGATTGGCACCGTGGAAGCTTTGTTATATGCGGACAAGGCGAATCTCGACCTGAAAAAAGTAATCCACTTGATTGGTCAGGGTGCGGCGGGCTGTTGGTCATTAAATCAATTGGGGCCTCGGATGGTTCAGGAAGATTGGGCTCCAGGATTTTTTGTTAAACACTTTATTAAGGACATGGGAATTGCATTAGAGGATGCCGCTCGAATGAATCTTAAATTAAAAGGGTTGGAGTTAGCCAAGTCTTTTTATGAACAGGTCAAGGATGCGGGTTATTCGGAAAATGGTACCCAGGTCTTGTTGAAAGTATTGCGAGGATTAAACCAACAATAATTTTCAATCGTTAAAAGATTGTTTCCAAATCGTGAGTAATCAGTAGTGTATTGTTTAAATTTAATATTATGGTTATTCTTGTAACGGGTGGAGCAGGCTTTTTAGGCAGTCATTTATGTGAGCGTTTGCTAGGGCAGGGGCATGAAGTTTTATGCCTAGACAACTTTTTCACAGGTCGGAGAAAGAATGTCTCTCATTTGATGGCAAATTCGAACTTTGAACTGATTCGCCATGATGTCGTCGACCCATTTAAATTCGAAGTCGATCGGATATACAATTTGGCCTGTCCCGCTTCTCCAGTTCACTATCAATACAACCCAATCAAAACAGTTAAAACTTCTGTGATGGGAGCAATTAATTGCCTGGGTTTAGCAAAGCGAGTTGGGGCACGAATTTTACAGGCATCCACATCTGAAGTGTATGGTGACCCGGAAGTCCATCCGCAACCGGAGAGCTACCGGGGCAATGTGAACCCAATAGGGCTAAGGGCATGTTATGACGAAGGGAAGCGCTGTGCAGAAACTTTATTTTTTGATTACCATCGTGAGAATAAAGTCGATGTTCGGGTCGTTCGTATATTTAACACATACGGACCGCGCATGTTAGCAGATGATGGCCGGGTGGTATCAAACTTTATTGTGCAAGCCCTTAAAGGGGAAGACATAACCCTATACGGAAATGGTTCACAGACCCGTTCCTTTTGCTACATGGATGATTTACTGGAAGCGATGATTCGCACCATGGAACAGGAGCAGACGGTTGGACCTATTAATATTGGTAACCCGAATGAGTTTACAATTAGGCAACTCGCTGAAACAGTCTTGCAAAAAGTCTCATCCAATTCTTCGATTATCGAAATGCCATTGCCTGCCGATGACCCCACTCAGCGAAAACCAGATATTTCCCTCGCCAAGGAAGTCTTGGATTGGGAACCAAAAATACAACTTGAGGAAGGACTTGATAAAACAATCCCTTACTTCAAAGAACTTCTTGGCGTTTAAATTTTAAACTATGAATCCTCTTTCCCCTTTTAAATCGATTTTGCAAAGCCTGAAGGGCAGAAATCATCGAAAATATATTAAGAAATGTGCACCCGCAGTTCGCGAAATCAATCGAATTGAAAAGGAGTATCAAAGCTTAAGTGATGAACAACTCCAGGCAAAGACACCGGAGCTAATGGAGAGATTCCAGAAGGGGGAAACTTTGGACGCCCTGTTGCCTGAGGCATTTGCGGTTGTTAAGAACGGTGCCCGGCGACTTTGTGGAAAAACAATTGATGTCTGCGGTCATCCACTTCTATGGGAGATGATTCATTATGATGTTCAGTTAATCGGGGGAATGGCATTACATGATCGGCATATTGCGGAAATGGCCACTGGGGAAGGAAAGACACTCGTTTCGACTTGTCCCCTTTACCTCAATGCAATCTCAGGGAAAAATTGTCAACTTGTCACAGTGAATGATTATTTGGCCCGTCGGGATTCTCATTGGATGGGTGCTTTATTTGAATTTCTTGGTTTAACGGTAGGGTGTATTCAGAATAATATGCCTTCAGCAGAAAGACGTTTGATGTATGAGAAAAACCTAACTTATGGAACTGCATCAGAGTTTGGATTTGATTACCTACGAGATAACGGAATGGCAACTTGTAAGGATGATCAGGTACAAAAGGATTATTTCTTCTGTATTATTGATGAAGCCGATTCGATTTTGATAGATGAAGCGAGGACTCCATTAATTATCTCTGGACCGATGAGAGAGGACCATCCATTGCCCTTTGGTGAGATGAAACCCTTGGTGATGAAACTTTTCGATACTCAACTCAAACAATGTAATCGACTTGCAGAGGAGGCTAAAAAACTGTTTGGAAAAGAGGACCTTTCAGATGAGGAGGCCGATGAAGCGACCGCTAAGATTTACCAGGTTAAAAAAGGAATGCCCACTCATCGACAATTTATGAAGATGATGGAAAATGCCCAAATTCGAAAGAAATTTGAAAAATTCGATTTGGAGATGAATTCTGATTATAACAAGCAAAGGGCTCATCAATTAAAGGAAGATTTACATTATGTGATTGATGAAAAAAATCAACAAGCTGATTTGACCGAGATTGGAAGAACCTTAATAAGCCCGAATGACCCAAACGGTTTTGTCATCCCCGACTTAGCAACAATTTATGTAGAGATCGATCGTAACTCTGAATCCGACGACGATACCAAGCGGGAAAAAAAGGAAGAAGCGGAAAAAGACTTTCAAGTAAGAAGCGAAAGAATTCATACTGTCTCCCAATTGCTGCGTGCATTTGGTCTATACGAAAAGGATAAGCAATATGTGGTTCAAGGTGGAAAAGTGATGATTGTGGACGAGAATACAGGTCGTCTTATGCCCGGTCGTCGATGGAGTAATGGACTCCATCAGGCAGTTGAAGCCAAGGAGGGGGTAGTCATTGAAAAAGAAACCAAAACCTATGCCACGATTACTATACAAAACTACTTTCGGATGTATGAAAAATTGGCCGGAATGACTGGAACTGCAGAAACTGAAGCCGGAGAATTTCATGATATTTACCGCCTCGGTGTAATGGTTATACCTACTCACCGAGATTGTGTACGAAAAGATTTAAATGATTTGATGTTTAAAGGACGTCGTCAGAAATTTAATCAGGTTCTCGAAGACCTGACTGAGGCACATAAAAATGAACAACCCGTTTTAATCGGTACCGCTTCGGTGGAATCTTCCGAGGTATTTAGTCGTATGCTTAAGCGTGCCAACATCAGGCATACAGTACTCAATGCAAAATTTCATGAGAGGGAAGCGGAAATTGTCTCAGAAGCCGGGCAGCGGGGAGCAGTTACCATTGCAACCAACATGGCGGGTCGGGGAACGGATATTAAATTGGGAGAAGGGGTAAAGGAACTTGGAGGTCTTTTGGTTCTGGGGACAGAAAGACACGAATCCCGACGAACAGACAGGCAATTAAGAGGCCGCTGTGCTCGTCAGGGAGATCCGGGTTCTTCCCGCTTCTATGTGTCGCTGGAAGATGACCTAATGCGGTTGTTTGCTAACCAGGGAGCTCTTTCTAAGATGTTGGAGAAATCTTTTGGGGATGACGAGGTATTGGAGCATGGTACCTTAGACTGGTCGATTCAAAATGCACAAAAGAAAGTGGAACAGCAAAATTACTCGATCCGCAAGAGACTTCTTCAATATGATGATGTCTTAAACAGGCAGCGGGAAATAGTTTATTCCATCCGTAATGATGTGTTGCTGGAGGAGGATCCTGGTAAGATTTTGATCGAGCTAGTGGAGGAAGAAGTTGAAGGAAGAATTGGCGGGATTCCTCTCACTGAGTTTAAAGCATCCCGAGTCGAGGATATGCCTGAAATGGAGTCGTTACTGGCCTCTTGGGTGAATGTTACTTTTCCTTTATCAGTTCCTTTGGAAGATTTAATCGGGAAGAGTGAGGATGAGGTTAAAGCCCTGTTACTCGAAAAAATTACCGGTGCCTATGATGGTAAAAGAAAATTGGAGGATCCGGACCAATTGCAAAGTTTAGAGCGCTATGTAGTGGTCAACGCAGTGGATGTGCATTGGCAGGACCACCTAACAGAAATGGATGAATTGCGTAGAAGCGTAGGCTTGCGTGGTTATGGGCAAAAAGATCCTTTAAGTGAGTATAAAAATGAGGCATTTCGTGCCTTTGAAGAGATGATGGTCGCAATGAGGTCAGATGTATGTTCCGGGATGTTTCGTTCCTCGACCAATTTGGCAGCGTTTGAAAATATGCTTTCCAACCTCAGTAATGTAGCAAGAGTGTCCGGTCCTGATACCTCTTCGAGCGGTGGATTTGATCGTTTTTCAGGTCCGAGTTCGCCTAATTCCGGACCAACCGAGGCACCCGAGATTCCCAAAATTGCGGTTCCTGTGGTTCGAGAAACTCCTAAGGTGGGGAGAAATGATCTTTGCCCTTGCGGGAGTGGAAAAAAATACAAGAAGTGTTGCGGAGTAGGAGTTTCTTCCTAACAGAATATTGCCAGTTTAAGTAGTGGCGATGGGGAAGTGTTTCCTCTGAAATTCCAAAATAATTATTGAACCACCATCCTGTGGTTCAGTTCGTTTATTGTTTTGGCTTTTCTGCGAGTTGTTGCCAATTTATTGCACTGATTTGTTCAGGGCGTAAGTGTCGATCGAGGTTATTAGCCAAAAGCCAACGATCGATTTTTTCTTTCACATCCGTATTCTCTTTTTTGATCAGAGATCCGATCTGTTTTCTTCTTTGTGTAAATATTTTACGGATGAGGGCACGATCTTCCTGATCGAACAGAAAAGGCACTTCCAACCGATCCAGTTGAACGAGCACAGAATCAATTCCTGGTATGGGGAAAAAGCACTGCCTTGAGACTGGATGAGTTTGAATATGGGTAAAGGCAGCCTTGAGGAAAATGGAGAGAGCATTGTACTCTTTTGTTCCATGATTGGCATTCATACGACTCACTGCTTCTTTTTGAAGCATTACCACCATTCGAAATGGAATCCTTTTGGTGTTCAGTAAAGATTCCATCCATGGAGAAGAAATGGCATAGGGTAAATTAGCTACAACTGCGAATTCCTTTATCTCATCTGACAGGTTGGCAAGGGGATACTTGACCGCGTCTCCTTGGATGAGTTTTAATTGCTGATCTTCAATAAAACGACCTAAAGTTTTTTCAAGATTTTTAAATAGTTCATTATCAATCTCGACAGCAAACACAGGATGATTGTTCGCTAAAAGTTGTTTAGTTAATGTTCCCAAGCCCGGACCAATTTCAACTACAGGCATACCTTTTGGCAAATTTGCCATCGCGAGAGATTTACGGACAATATTTCCATCCACTAAGAAATTTTGCCCAAGTTTTTTTTTGGGTCTGTGGTCTAGTTCATCTAAGATTTTTGACGTTTCTGTGGGGGAAAGAGGCATAATATCAAAGGACAGGAATAAAAAAATTAATCTCTTCGTTTCATCTGATTAATAAGCACCTCGACATCTTCGTTTCTCATCAGGGCTTCACCACATAAAACTGCATCTGCCCCGCAGTCTCGAACTTGCCACGCATCTTCGGGTTCAAAAATTCCACTTTCACTTACTTTAATAATTCCATCTGGAATTTGTGGGATTAATTTTTCAGATATTTCTAGATCAGTTACAAAACGGGTAAGGTCTCGATTGTTGACCCCTAAGATTTTGGGATCATGCCTCAGTGATTTTGTTAGTTCTTCTTCTTCGTGGATTTCATAAAGGCAATCCAGTCCACTTACATCAGCTGCTTCACGCAGTATTTTTAATTCATCATCCGATAATGCTCGAACTATTAAAAGAATGGCACTTGCTCCCGCCTCAAGTGCTTCAAGCACCTGGATCGGGTGAACCATGAAATCTTTTCGCAAAGTTGGAATTCCACGTTGGTGATTTTGAAGAAAATCATTCACTTCCCACAAATCCTCAAGTCGACCGCCGAAATATTTCATATCAGTCAAAATTGATAGGGCATCTGCATCCGCATTGAGATAAGTACGACCCTGTTCCACGGCAGAGATATCCTTTGCAATATCTCCCGCAGATGGTGATTTTCTTTTGATCTCGGCAATAATTGAAAGCTCGTCCTGAGCGAGAGCATCATGAAAAGAAAAATCTTTTTTCATCCGTTTCCCTAATTGCTCGAGTTCATTCAATTTAACTGGACGAATCCGGGAAGAAATTTCCTTTCGTTTCCATTCCATTATTTCGGCTAATTTATCCATTTAATTGAGAAGTTATTTTTATTTTGAGTTGAGTTTGAATTGCCATGCATTGTAACTCCTACAGAATGCGCGAGAGTGAGCGAAATTCAACGACTAAGACAAATTGTTACACAACTTCGGGCACCAGATGGCTGTCCATGGGATCGGGAGCAAACCCATCATTCCCTTCTCCGGTGCCTAGTAGAGGAGGTTTCTGAGGTGTTGGAAGCAGTGGATAATGATGATTTTGAATTAATGGAGGAGGAATTGGGAGACTTATTATTACAGGTCGTCATGCATGCCTGTCTAGCAGAAGAGCAAAACCATTTTGATTTTGAGGATGTGGCCCGGGGGATTTCTGATAAATTAATTCGTCGACATCCTCATGTTTTTGGAGAGAAAGCAGAAAAAGTCGATACCACAGGGGAAGTCATTGATCGATGGGAATTAATTAAAGCGGAAGAGAAAAAAAAGAAGTTTGGTGAGAATGAGAAAATAAGTATTTTTAAGAATCTTCCTCCCCGATTACCGGCTTTGCTTTTTGCGAATGACATTTACAAAAGAGTGGCCAAAAATGGTCTGGAGGGAAAAGGTGAATGGGAAGAGAGTAATGCCAATGGGTCTGCTCAAGAATTAAATGAGGGATTGGCCGGGAAAGCTCTTTTCGAATTGGTCGCTGCATGTCAGAAATCTGGAATTGATCCTGAATTAGCCCTTCGAAAATTTTCATCTGCTCAGGTGAAAAAACTGGAAGATTAATCTTACGATTTAGGTTTTTATACCGATGAAAGATCACGTGGAAGAGATCGTCTTGAGCGAGCTTGATCCCATGCTCAGTATTGCTTGCTTAATTCGAAAGTCAAATCGTGCACGAAGAATTAATTTACGAATTCGTTCCCGAGAAAAAGCAGTACTCACCCTTCCTCGTTGGACTTCATATCGAGAAGGGATGTCCTTTCTCTCTACTCAAAAAAAATGGTTGGAACAAAAAATCAAAGCCTTTCCAGTCACTCAAAAGCTAAGTGAGTACTTTTTTGAAGGAGGACAGATTTGGATTAATAAAAGCCCCTTTTTTCTTTCTTGGAAGTTAGATAATAATCGAAAGAAAGTATTCTCTGAAGTCTTGGAAGATTGCATTCAACTTGATTTACCAATTACTGATACCATCGAGAATCATTTATTTAAATTCTTGCGGGAATTAGCCAATGAGAATTTAAAGTCGCGCCTTTTTACCCTTGCGGCACAAACAGGTTTGAATTGTGAGAATGTAAGGATTGGAAACCAGAGAAGTCGTTGGGGGTCTTGTTCTGCGAGGAGTACGATCTCATTAAATTGGAGATTGATTTTGTTACCACACGAGATCGCAAATTATGTTATTTTTCATGAACTTGCCCACTTAAAACACCTAAATCATTCACCTCATTTCTGGGGATTTTTGGAGAATATATGTCCGAACTCTAGAGTGTACGACAAGGAATTACTCAAAGTCGGAAAAAGCGTGATTCGGTTGGGGCACATCGATTAGCAGTGAACTGCTGATCTTATTTACCTTACCCGACCTAACTCCCAGGCTGTTTTTCCGCCTAATGAACGTAAAAAGGGGAGAGCGTCTCCAGTTTCCTCGGCTACATCAACTGGAGTAATACCATCTGGGCCGTAACGGGAATTAACATCCAAGTTGTAGGATAATGCTTTTTGCACAAGGCTTCTTTTTCCAGAGAATGCAGCACCATGCATTAAATTATATCCATCTTTTGCAGAGATATGAGGATTGGCATTTTCTGAGAGTAGAAATTCGACGATGTCTTCTTTGCCCGAAACCATTGCAACTAGTAAGGGAGTGGCACCAAATGCATCTTTTACATTGATCGAGTAACCATTATTGAGAAGCTTTTTAACCTGCTTGATATCACCTAAACCTGCTGCCACATGTAATGGATTTTGGTTATCAACTCCAATTTCTTCCAGTAAAGAAACAATTGTTTTATGTCCACCGGCAGCAGCCAGATCGATAAAATTAGTACCGTGAATATCCTTCGCGTGCGGGTCAGCTGAAAGGGCAAATAAAATCTCAAGCATTTCTTTTTCTCCACGAAGTGCAGCAGTCATGCCGGGTGTTTCTCCTTCATCTGTCTTGGCATCAACTTCTGCACCATCTTCGAGGAGTAATTCAAGGACTTGCAGGTTTCTTCCCCAAGCGGCACTATGCAGAGGGGTAGATTGATGCCTGCCACGTATGTTCGGATTACCTCCATTGCTGAGTAGGTAATCTACAATTCGAGCACTCCCTCTGTATGCTGCATAATGAAGAGGGCTATGCCCAAAACGGTCGGTTGCATTAATTAATGAACCTTGTTGCACCGCCTGCATGACTAAGTTGAGGTCATTTTGAGCAATCGCCTGAAAGATTGATTGATTGGTTTGGTCAATTATTGCCTGACCCAAATGATTAAAGATGACTTCCCACCCGGAACGGTTTGTGTCTATTAATTTAATATTGGTGATCAACTCGCCGTCGATTACTTTACTCGAAATTCGGCTAAAGTCATCGGCGATGTTCAGCAATTTTAATTGAGGATAGCTCAGTGCCGTGTGTTTACGAAGTGATTGATTTGCCTGAACCACATTCAAGTCGAGAGCAAAAGAGTATTGGTTTAGCAGTCTCTTTCGGTTTTTTGAGAGCGGTACTATCGGTTTACTTTTTTGGATTTCACGTAGGTAATTAACACTGGTAAGCCAAAAACGGTCGCCTTGGTCGACGAGGTGGAGCAGGTTCATATTGAATATCGAGCGTATTGAACTAGAGGAATTAAGCCCGGACAACAGTTGCTTCAGAGCGAGTTGTTGATCAATCCCCATTCCAAAAAGTATTACAGGAGAGATCGTGGGAGATAATTCTCCTTTCGGACCGTATTTAATATTTTTATTAAAATGTCCACCAGCGAATATAAAATCTCCGTTTGGGGTGGTAAGGAGTTCAGTCGGAGTGGAATTGAATCCTGGTAGTTTAACCTCTTTATTAATTTTTCCCTCACTTAGAATTTGTAGTAATTGGTCTAGTGTAAATGTGGTTGTCTGTTGAAATTGCTTGGTGGGTAGGCTTAGTCGGACTACGAGGGGAGAATCACCAGGAACTTGATCCAACATTTGAATTTCTCGGACCGGTTTAGATTGGGCCTTGTTTGCAGTTGAATACTCTAGAGTAGTCACCTTCAAGGAGTCCTTGTTTGAAATCATGTGTAAGCCAAACTGCCTTGTGAAAAAGGGATCTAATAAAGGAAGTAACTTTTTCCATTGATCCTCCGGCCAGTTTTCTTGGACCACATTTGCCAACCCGGAACCATCTAAATAGAGAGATAGTTCACTTGGACGAGAGAAATGTTTGGTGAGAGTTTCAGGAAATTGATCCTCTTTATTTTTGTTCGTAATCGAACGGGAAAGTTTATCCAATTCAAGGTTGGAAGAATCCGAGTCGTGAATGATTGGACCCACGCCGAGGATGTAAAATACTTTACCCTTTCGCCCAAACTCGATCGGGAGTCCATTTTTTCGATATCGTATACCTTTTCCTTTTTGCTTTTTAAAATCCATAGATTCTGCGAAATTTGCAATAAATTGATCCGCTTTTTTGGCTTCTCCAATCGAGGAAACAAGTCCAAATGATAGTGGGTTCTTGTTAAAGGGACTGGAACGAACAAAAAACTGAACAGGGATACCGAGGTTAAAACCATAATTTCCTCCCTCAAAAAAAAGACTTTTTAATTGAGGAGTAGAAAGATTGAACGCGTCTATGATGGGAGACCACACCGGACTGTCTCTTATTTCCGATTTATTCAGAATGGCTTCTATATCAACAGATAATACTAGAAATGAATCTTTCGGCACCTGACTGGTTGAAGCGGGTAATGCATTTAAAGGTCGTACAGGATATGAAACGCTCCCTATGGTAAGGAGGGTTAAAAATATACTTTTTAATGAAATGGAAATTGTCATAGGCATAACTTCAAAGTACTTTGCGTTACGAAAGGGTCAAATTATCTTTCCATTTTTCTAATTGTTATTTTCAATGATCAAAATTTTATATTTATGTTTACCGGAATAGTAGAGAATGTCGGGCGAGTAATTTCGTTCGAAGAAAAGAAAGAATCTTGGCTTCTTCAACTTGATATTCCATTTGATGGGTCGGATGGGATGGAGGCCGGGGCAAGTCTTTCTGTCAACGGTTGCTGTTTAACCTTTCGTGAAGATTCGAGCGGTTTAGGATCTTTTGATTTATTAGACGAAACTTTGGAAAGAACGAACCTTGGCAGTTTACAGGTTGGGCATCTCGTAAACTTGGAACGTTCAATGCCTGCCAATGGAAGGGTGGGCGGACATTTTGTTACTGGTCACATTGATGCCTGTGGTGAAATTGAAATTTTTGAAGAACGTGGAAAAAATTTGTACCTTCAAATTAAAGTCCCTCCCACTCACAAACAGTATTTAGTAGACAAAGGATGTATTGCGGTGGACGGATGTTCTCTTACCGTTTGTGATGTATCGGGAGATTCTTTCGCTGTTTGGTTAATTCCGCATACTCTGGGAAAGACTAATTTAATGAGTCGCCAACCTGGAGACCGGCTTAATCTTGAATTTGATTTACTTGCCAAGTATGTAGAGAAACTTGCTGCATCTTCAATCGAGCAATTAACTTGATGAATATACCAGACGCGAGTTTTGCAGTGCTTGAAGAACTCAAGCGTATGCGCGAAGAAGGAGTGCGTGAAATTTATCTTGAAGAGGAGACACTCTTGCATTTGGAGAAAAAGTTGAAACCTCTGATACCAGTTACTCCTGCTGCTCCAATGAGCAAGCCACAGCCCAAAAAAGCATTGGATTTACCTCCCTCCAGCACTAATCCCGTTAGTAAGGAAACCAATACGGTTGATATTGGTGAAACCACACCGCCTCTCGTCACAGAAGCCCCCCCGAAAACGATAACGGTAGAAGGAGCGAGTGTATCCGATGATAACGACGCCAAGTTTGTAACCCCGCCTAGCCTGACGCTACCCGAGGGAGACAAAAGAACAAAATGGAAATGGTTAGAAAATGAAGTCAATAATTGCTCCGTTTCAAACTCTGAAATTAATCCCGATGGTCAAATAATTTTTGGTAGGGGAGATCTTGATGCAGAATTATTTTTTTGTGGAGAATCTCCCAACGATGAGGATGAAAAAGCAGGGTCTGCCTTTGGAGGTCCTGCGGGGGAATTACTGGGTAAAATTATAGAAGCGATGGGTTTTCCCGTGCCTTCTGTTTATATTTCCAATATTTTACACTGGAAACCGAAGCACGACCTTGCCTTTGGACACCGCCCACCCAGTCAAGCTGAACTTCAATTTGCGATGCCTTACCTAAAAGCTCAATTAGAGATTGTTCAGCCCAAAGTAATTATTTCTCTCGGTAAAATCGCAACAGACGGATTTCTTGGTTTTGACTCAAAGAGAAGATTGGGGGATGTTCGTGGGAATTGGAATGAATATGAAGGTATCCCCCTCATGGTTACCTATCACCCCTCTTACTTGCTTCATAATCCAAGCAAATCGGGTAAAAGAAAAGTATGGGAGGATATGTTAAAGGTGATGGAAAAGGTGGAAGTTTCGATAAGTGAAAAACAACAGGGTTTTTTCCTTTAATTGTTTGAGGTTCAATTTTTTTAATGTCTTTTCGCAAAGCTCTATTTGTAATGGGGGGAGAACCGCCCTCAGAAGAAAGTCTTCTTTGGCGTAAGGACGAAGCAGATATTTCTATTGCAGTTGACGCCGGTTGGTTGTCCTTTATTGATGCCGGTATTTTCCCTGATGTTTTAATAGGTGATCTCGATAGTTGGGGGGGGGAGGATATCAGAAATGAGATTCCTCAGGAGGTGGAAGTGGTCGAGGAAGCTAATCAAGATAAAACTGATTTTCAAAAAGCAATCGATTTTTTGAAAAAATATCCGGATATTACGGATATCATTATCCTAGGTGGATTAGGAAATCGTACTGATCATTTGATCACTAATTTTCTAATCGCATGTTCGGTAGACTCTAGCTTGACCATTATTTTTGATTCTGAGAAAGAATGGATTCGTCGAGTAACATCAAAAACAAAGCTAAAGATTATTGGACAACAGGGTACCGCAGTTAGTCTGCTCCCTATCACTTCTTGTAACTCAGTAAAAACTGCCGGACTAAAGTGGGAAATTGACAACCAAGTGCTTTCAGGCGTGGGATCATTTAGCCAAAGTAATCTGTGTATTTCGAATGAGGTATGGATTTCCGTTCAGTCAGGAAGTTTATTGGTCATTTTACAAAAATAATATCCCTTGTTTTTAGACTTTGAATTTTGTTAATTGATACTGTGTATCATGTCAGTTTTGGATTGAGTCAGGCGATTAGCTATTTCCAAAAATGCACAAAAAAGCCCTCCAAAGAGAGGGCTTTTTTTGTAAAGTGAAAGCGAAAGTTACTTATATTGAGGAAGGTTCCCAAGATCCATCGCTGCTTTGAAGTATTTCTCAGGATCTTTTTTCCAGCGACGCTGGGCACTGGAAGACCAAAAGTAAATGGTTTTGCCTTTGTATTCAAGTGTCTTGGAGTTTGGATTAACCACTCTCTCTGGATAAATGGGGCAGAACCTTTGATCTAGGAGTTTAACTTTATCAACCCCCAATTTTTTCTGATCCGCGTCTGAGAACTTTTTTGCAAGTGCAGGTACTGCTTTAATGTAGTAGGCAGTATTGGCATCAAAAGCTTTCACGCATGACCCACAGCAAAAGAAAACTTTCTTTCCCAGTACTTCAGAAAATTCTTCAGTATCAATTTCATCTCCTGCCATGAGAGCACAAGTTTCTTCTGCAGCAAAGAGACTGTTCGCTAAGAAAAGGGCGATAAGTAGAGTTGTTATATTTTTCATATACTTAACTAATGTCCTAAAAGTGAAATTTTATCAAGACTTTCGGTAAGTTTTCCAAAATTTATTAAATTAATCAATTTGACCTTTTTGTGAAAATACTTGTCCCTTTTATTTGTTATCCAATTTTGTAATGAACTCGGGAGATTTAGATAAGTATAAGACAAAGCTGTCCCAATTGTGTCTTGAGATTGAGGATTACCTCGAAAAAAGTGAGTCTTCCGCTGCCGCCGTCGAACCCGATAATGCCCTAGGACGGTTATCCCGTATGGAAGCAATGCAAGATCAACAGATGGTATTGGAACTGCGTAGGCGTAAAAAGAGGCAATTGTTGGATGTGGAGAATGCATTAAAGCGAATAGAGCAGAATACGTTCGGGTCCTGTATGTTTTGTGG
>JAQXBH010000273.1 GCA_029252505.1 Opitutales bacterium
GGTCAATAAGATCGGCAAATGGCTGAATTTTTTGAATGAACAAATCCATTTGCTTGAATACTTCTGACCAGGGAGTGGTTAGAATGTTTATTTGGTAAGCTAAAATTGAATCCTCTAAAGTGCTCATCTGATTGATGAAATCAATGGACAAGCGGAGAGTTATTTCATCATGAGAAAGGCTTTCTGCCTCAATTAACTCAAAAGATTTTTCGAATTCTCCACTTTGTAGGGCGTCTTTACCATCGACGATAAACTTGACTACAGAACGCCTTTGCTCAGCAAATGCCCCCATGAGCAATTCATAGATTTGCGAGGGTTTATTAGGAATTCCCTCTTGGAATACAACTTCTTCATTATCTGCCAATACTTTGGGCATTATTGTAATATGGCACCTCTGCAGAGCTTCATCAATGCCAAATGACCACTCGAAGAAAGAGTTTCTTAAGTTATTTTTTGACTAATAATTGTCTTAGTTTATCAAACTTTAGAAAAAAAAATTTTTTAATGAAAAATTTTAAAGCGTTGAATAAAAGTTACATATGTAATTTTTAATAAAAAATTTTAAAGAATATATGTTTTTTTTCTAAAGTAACAGTAGACATGGGCGACTATTCATGGTGTCGACGACAAGGAGGTCAGCGATAAGGGATTCGAAACCCTTCTCAAAAAACTCGAACAGGGCTTCAAGGACGAAGCCTATATAGTCAAGGAGGACAATATGAGTATAACAATTAATTCTAATATGGCATCAACGAATGCCGCTCTGAACCTCAAGCGGGCAAGCAGTCGCTTGAGTAAAAGTATTCAACGGCTTTCCAGTGGAAACCGAATCACTTCTGCTTCTGATGATGCTGGAGGACTTGCAGTTGCGATGAAATTACAAAGCAGCCTTCGCCGAGCCACCGCATCCATGATGAACACTCAAAATGGTACATCATTTCTGCAGATGCAAGACAGTGTATTAAAAGTTGCTGGTGAAATCATCGATCGAATGTCTGAACTTAAATCCTTTTGGAATGATGTATCCAAAAACAATACCGACCGTGAAACATATAATCATGAATTTCATGAACTCCAGAAGGAATTAAATTCCTTGAGGGGACAAAAATTCAATGGAGTTTCACTATTTGCTACTACTTCAAACGATAAAAATAGTTTGAAAATAATCACATCTGATGACGGTTTGGGGGATCCTATCGAATTAGCCAGAGTAGGATTGTTTGAGAATTTAAAGTCAAAATTTGGTGTCGATGGCGTGCTTAATTCTGGGTCTCAAGGAGAATACAGGCAATTAGTTGGTGATTTTGCAACCGATGCGGGTATTTTGGATGCAAACCCTGGATTTGCCACTAGGGATTATTCTGTTGGAGAAGTTGTATTCCGCCGTGGGCCTGAAGATTCCAAGGCTGGTTACTTCATGGCACTGAAAGATTTAAACGCAGGTGTAAGGGTTGAAGATAGCGGCTCCGTAAATTCCAATTGGATCCGTATTGCAGACAAATCAGGGAAAGGCTTTTCAGAAGCTTACCCAACCGCACCGCCCTACGATCATAATAATTTGAAGTTTAATTCTAGCGGCGAAGCAGTTGCCTATTTAGAGGGAGATATAATTAAGGTGCAAGCTCACTGGAATGACCCCAATAGTGCTGTTTTTATCAAAGCCGAGTCAGATGTTCCAAGGAACATCACATTAGATAAGATACTGGATGAATACATGGGCGATGGAAAATACTTCACATTTGTTGGTGAGGATCGCACAGATGATCAAACAGGCAGACCCACTTCAAGCTATATTATGCCTAATTCTGATCACATCACGCCAGCTGCTTATGATGGTAATGATGTATCCATCTTCGCTGGAATCTTAAATAGCAACTCGGGTAATAAGTTTACTCCGACTTATGTACAAAATGGAAATAATATTTACGAGCCAACATCTAATTGGGGGCTGCAGGAGTGGAGCGAGTCCGGAATATTTAAGTTTGGGGACAATGTAGTTAGTATTGGATCGGGTTCTAATACTAAGGTGGTATTTTCATTGTCGGAAAATGTTAAAGGTCAATACCTCGGGGGTGCTTATGCAAAGGATTCTTTTGTCTTGTCCGGAGGCGATTGGTATAAGGCAGATGCAAATGTTTCTATAGGTGTTCCTGGTTCTGTTGGAAATTGGACACAACTCACCACATCACCTCTTGCTGATAGTGATTTTGCTACTAACAAAACGGATGACTATAAAAACTTATCTAATGATAATTATTGGACCAAGACACACTTTGGATCACTAGATCAGAAGACGATAAATATAGATTACAAAAGAGGTGACAATATCTACTACCAAGGCAAACATTATGTTTACACTTCGCCTCTTGATTCAAATGATCAAGCATTCACTGCTGGTTCTGGGCAATCTGGTGTAACCAGTTTTGAACAGCTTTTATTGCAGGGAGCAGTGACAGAGTTGAAATTATATGTTGATACTGTTGGTGGTGGAGGTGCTTCAGGCTTGGCACATGGAGTTTATTACAAACCAAAACAAGAGCTGGAATACATCGATCGCCTCCCCAATAGTGGATTGGTACAGACTAACAGCATTGAAAGAAGGACTGACCCAGGCTTGGGTGCCGATGGAGTCTACAACAGCAAGGATGATCTATTCTACGGCGGTCTAAACCCCGGAGGCGATGGAATCTATGGCACAATGGATGATTATTATACAACAACGGCGTTTTCCGATGTCGCTAAGCAAGGTGGACACATAGATTCTGATGCTGATAATAACAAAGATCTGTTAGATACCTCAAACGGTCTAGAGAACTTTAGTGTAGCTGACTTTGTCGACTACATTCAAACTATTGCAAACTTTAGGGCTGTAACTGGTGGCACTTTGACCCGATTAGACTATGCCTCGAGAATGTTAGAGGAAAATCAAATCAATCTGGAGGCTGCACATGGTCGTATCATGGATGCGGATATGGCTAAGGAAGCTGCTAAAATGGCTCAACAAAATGTATTGCTCCAAGCTGGAGCAGCCATGGTGTCACAAGCCAACCAGTTAAACCAAGTCGTCCTTCAGTTACTTCAATAAACTTCAATATGTAAGAAACTGTAGAAGAAGCAGAAAATGGAAACTAATCTTATTACAAAGAAAAGCAGCTAATGGATACAAATAGACGTTCACACAGTAGCTCTGATCCATCTATCCCTGCTGCGCATGACTTTAGGGTGGCAGTTAGCGGTAATTCCGCAACCGCCAGATCCCTTAAGGATGATCATACTTCTCCTCTGCTTCGTTCGCATTCAACAAAACTAGTGCAAACTAATGTGTTTTTTAATGGTAGTACTCTGGGGCTGTCCGCAAGGCCGATCTTTCCGGAGGGACTATTTCCAAAAAATGGCTGTTTATTTAGCTACACTGCACTTTTAAAAAAATTAAAATCTCACTAAACAAATGAAAGAACATCTCATTACTACAAAATCAAAAGTATTGGATAAGGTTGTTTCAGACCGAGGCAGGGTTACAAACTCAGACTACCTGCCGTCTCCAATCCTCAGTAGCATCACGACAGATTCGGATCTAAACAGCCGAAGAATGGCTGTGGTAAATTTGGAAGCAGCTCTTGCATGCTGGAAGTCGATAAAGAACAATGAAGTTTCTATGATCAGCCAAGAATATCGATCCAGGCTTTCCCATACCCTTAGGATTTCACCATCCCGCATCGGAAGATTGCCCGATAATCTTTTTAGGCATTCCCTTGAACCAGGGTTCTGATTCTTTTTCTTACTTAATCTCTTCTTAGTAAAACAAAAAGAATGTTTTTTAAAAAAAGTTAAATAATTACTAAAGTTTACTTACTATTATCCGATTATATACTACAGATCATATGTTTACGAAATTTAAATTATTTAGTTGTTCGGTTTCTTCCTCACGCAGAATCCCTCAACTGGTGGTTGCCTTACTCTTAATTCACCACCTGAAAAGCCACCTTTAATCTCACCCACTTATTCGACTTATAACCCCACTCACTAATAAATCTGCTCTAACTTTCTGAAATCTTAATTCCGATGAAAAACATTCACAATACCACACCAACGCATTCTGGTTTTGCCCTTCCCTTTGTTTTGGGGCAGGCAAGCCAAGCCCATCGCAATTCTCATCGAAAGCTTGCTGGGTTCGCTAAGGTTTTAGCTGGTGGGCGTGTCGTTGGTCTAAATAGGGAAAAACCTTTTGCAGATCGTATGCTTGCCGATGGTGTGGCCGATTTTTTTAAGTCCCATAGTAGTAATGAAACATCCGTTCAACAAATTATTCTAGAATCAGTAGCTACAAATCTAGAGGCTGGGGTCAAACTACTCGATCGACAGGAATTTGCGCTTGCCAAAATGGGTGGGCGTCTGAGTGAAATGGCACTATGTCTTAACCAGGTGAGGAGTGGTGTTGAGCAACATCAATCTGCCCAGATGAAATTCGAGGACACTCGTAGTTGCTTGCGTTCTCTTGCGAAAGAGACTTTTGATCACACCGCTATTTTTTCCTTTGGCCCTGCAAAACCTATTACAGTTGTAGTACCTGCAAATTCTCGCTGGGAAGGATTATCCATCGATCGATCCAATTTAAAATCTCCCGGCCTCCAGGCAATTGATGCAGGTAAGGTTTCTCCCTCTGCTGCAGGTTTACTACTCGACCCTGAGACTTTTAGAAAAGCATTTGAAGAATGGCGCTTACTTTGTGCAGGCAATCGTTTGCAGTGGCATCTTGTTTATCAGCGCTGGCAAGGTGTTGTTAGTACACTCAAATATTTTCTTGGTGGTCGACGGTGGACTGCCCCACCCTTTCCTGAGGATTCGGATTCTGGGCCAATCCGCCGTCCGCATTTAGGTAACTAAACTAATTCCTATTTTCCTTACGACTCAATTATTTTATGACCTTAACTGTTAATACAAACAACGCTGCTACCACCGCCGCCTTTAATTTATCCCGGGCGAACGATGATTTGCGCAGAAGTTTGGCCCGACTATCTTCAGGCAATCGGATTGTCGATTCTCGAGATGATCCCGGGGGTATGTCAGTTGCATACAAACTCAACTCAAGATTAAAGAGGACGGAGGCTGTTCGTCAAAATGTACAAAATGGAACTTCATATCTTCAAGTCCAAGACGGTGCACTGACTTCTGCAGGCACGATTGTTTCTCGAATGTCCGAATTAAGAGCGATGGCTCAAGATGTCACTAAAAACTCAAGCGACATCGAGAACTACAGCAAAGAGTTTCTCGAACTGCAAAGACAGTTGGGTCAAATTTACCGTGAAAAATTCAATGGAGTAAGTCTATTTTCTGTAAGTGGTTCATCAAGCATTCGGCCTCCAGCTGAACCCCCATTGAATAAAGGCCAAGTGATCGATGAAAACCTGAACCAAATAACGGTATTCTCCCGTAGCTTATTAACTCATGATAGTGGTCAGTTTGAGAATGGGAATATTTCTATAGGAGTAACAAATTTTGAAAATGTTTTTGGTCTTGGCAGACTGGATACTAGGTATGTGGTTTCTTTTGCGGGTGTGGAGGCTAATCTTGCAAATGCTAACGGCTTGAATGTCCAAAATTATTCAACATCTGCAAGCACAGCCAATGCTGAAGTGTTTAATGATGAGGGCTTCCTGAAGAGCATATTATTTGTCTCAATGGGACAATTTGTTTCCACAATTGAAAGAATCGCGGACGCAAGAGCAGAGAATGGTGCCGAGCAAAATCGATTATTAATGGTGGAGGAATTACTTTCGATGAACATGACAAACATCGAAGCAGCCCACGGACGAATAATGGACGCCGATATCGCATTGGAGTCGACTCGTTTTGCTCGTCACAATGTCTTGGTTCAGGCGTCTGCCTCTATGGTTGCTCAAGCGAACCAGTTAACAAATATCGTCATGACTGTTCTGGGTAGGTGACGTGTTAGACTAAATGAGTATTTCCTTAAATAGTAATTCCCTGGCTACACAGCATGCCTTGTCATTTTCCAGCAAAATGAAACTTAATCAAGATTCGACGATGCGTTTGTCTTCAGGTGTAAGATTAATCAATTCGTATGATGATGCTGGGCAGTTGTCTGTTTCAGCCAAAACTAATTCTCATTATAAAGCCGAGACACATTTGGTTCAGTCTTTGTCAAATTCATTATCATTTTTAGATACTCAGAAAGGCTTATTGGAAAATGTATCTTCTATTTTATCTAAAGCTTTAGATCTTAGGTCATCTTACAACAATCCTGTGATGACCGAAAAAGATAAAAATGGATATGATGAGGCTTTTCGAGAACTCCAGAAGGAGCTAAATCAAATTTCCAGGCAGAAGTTTAATGACATAAGTATATTTTCCACCCAGTTGCCAAGGGAATTGATTGGAGATTCTGTTGGGTTAGACAAAATCACTCAACAGTCTGATGCACTCAATACATCTGATAATATAGGTGTTTCAAGGTGGGGAATCTTTCGTGATTTGTCGGTCAATTATTCTACTAATGATACTCTACCTGGCGATGCAGAGGTTTCTTTAGGCAACGATTTTTTAGCATTCACTATAACGGATGAATCTGAGGACGGAGGATTACGCGGATATCATGAAGATTTAAATAGATTTCAGAGTGATGTGGAGAACTTCAGGACTTGGATGTCTGAAAACGGCATTAATATTAAGATTGCCACGGTTGTTGCCCAGTCGGTTGATTTTGGCGGGAGAAGCGGTGGTGCCGTTTTACCGCAAGAATTAGATGAGTCAACAGACACACCTGACTTCGCAAAAATCTACCGAGGGTTACTAAGGGAGGTTAATGGAGTAGATTCATACAGT
>JAQXBH010000016.1 GCA_029252505.1 Opitutales bacterium
TGTGCGGTTTAGTCGATTATAGTTTATGTATTTATATTTAATTCTACTTTTCGATGATTTCCCCAGTAAATAATAACTTAACAGGTTTAGTTTTTGAGTCTAATAATGACAAACTGGAACTTGAACATTCTCTTTCCAAATTATCTTCCGGAAACAAACTCGTTCGAGCCGGTGATGATACTGGAGCATTTAGCCAAGCTTCCAAACTTGGCTCCAAGAATAAAAGAGATTTAGTCAGTTTACAAAATCTACAAAATCTCCTCTCCTACTCACAGGTCCAAGATGGTTCTCTTCAATCTGTGGGTAAAATCCTAAACCGGCTTGGGGAAATTACTGTTCGTGCATTAGATGTTACCTCCACTGATGCAGATCGTGAAAACTACAATAAAGAATTCCTTGAATTAGCCGATCAACTAGATCAGTTAAAATCTGAAGATTTCAATGGGCTTGAATTATTTGGTGCCGGTTCGTTTAGCCAAGACAAAAAAGATTTTATAGAAAGCTTAAAGAAAAACTGGCTGGAAGCATCTGAGGTAATCATAAATCAAGAATACGGTTGGACTACCGCACCTGCTGATAGTTGGGACTTAATAGTGAATGAAAATGATACAGGTGGTTATGCGGCATTTGTGAGAACGGCACAATACGGAGATGGAACCGCCGATGTAATTGAAATGCAATTTGACCTTCCTGATTTTGCTGCACCCCATACATCACCCAGCTCAACTGCAGATCGGGTTGTTGCCCATGAGATGGTTCACCTCATGCAGGCACAGAATTCCTATTACGGTGATATTACTGGAGATGGTTCGAGCAGGGGAACCTGGTTTAAAGAAGGCTTAGCTGAATTTATTCATGGAGCAGACAGTAGGGTAAACTCTATTTTGAGTGGGAGTGGGGATGATTTTTCTGCATTAACTTCTGCCATCGGGTCTGGAAATGAAAGTTGGGTTTCTTCCGAACAATATGCAACTGGATATCTTGCAGTAAAATTCCTCCACAGTAGAATTAAAGCAAGCGGGCAAGCCGACGGTGTAAAGCATATGACAACCTGGATGAAAACTCAGTTTGATGATATAACTAAAACTTCTTCTGACAGCGGAATTGATGATTACTTCCAAACATTTAATATCTCCAAACCCTCGGGAGGAAACTTTTCAAGTAATTCAGATTTTATTTCCAATTACAAAGGAAGTGATGGCCAAAATTTCATTTCTAATCTGCGCACTCTTAATCAATTTACCAACACTGATACTGGTTCAATTCGAGGAAGTGATGAGGGCGGTACTAATCTCAATGCCCAAGCTGTTATTCCTGATACTACGGGGACTCCAGGTAGTAGTTATGTTGAAGAAGAAGATAACTCCACATTAGCTGCAACAATTGACGGCACGGGGCTCACTTATGATTTAAAGAGCGTAAATACGGTTACAGTAAACACAGATACTTATAACATTGAGTCCATTACCAATGCCAAAAGTACCTTAACTCAAATTACGACCTGGATTGAAAATTTAGCTTCTGAAAGAGCGAATGTGGGAGCCAATATGAGTCGGCTAGAGAAGGAAATGCAAAATTTGAATGGCAAGATTGTAACCGGGGAAATGGCAGTAGGACGTATACAGGACACTGATGTGGCTAAAGAAAGTACTAAGTTTGCAACCAGTCAAGTACGCATGCAGGCCAGTATTGCCATTCTTGCCCAAGCAAAGGATTTAAATGTAGGCATAAGAGATTTAATCCGGGGCATCATGATCGGTCAGTCTTAATTCCTGCTCACTACCCTACTCTTTCTTTAAGTAACAAAAAATCAACCTTGCCGGTGGGAAGGATTGGAAACTCCGCAATAACTTGAACTTTTTTGGGAATCCATAAATTGGGAAGTCCATTCTCGCTTAAATTCTTTCGGAGCTTTGGAAAATCAATTTCCTGATCGATTACTAAAATGAGTTGCTCCCCTTTATTCTCATCAGATTTCCCAATAATAAATAAAGATGCCTCCTTCTCCTCCTTGCCAGAAAGAATCTGCTTTATGCTAGTTTCAATTGTTTCATGAGGTACCATTTCTCCCCCAATTTTTGAAAATCGTGATAATCGACCCTTAATAAATAAAAAATCATCCTGATCTAAATAACCGATATCCCCGGTAACAAACCAATTCTCCTTCGTAAGTACTTCATTCGTTTTTTCTGAATCATTCAAATAACCGGAAAAAATATTGGGGCCTCGAAAACAGAGAAGACCGCTTTCTCCCACTTTTAAATCCTCGCGGGTTTCTGGGTGAATAGTTTTACACTCAATATCAGAAAACAAATGACCTACTGAACCTTCACGAGATCCCTCTTTCGGTAAATTAAAACTTATTCCTGGAGAAGTTTCTGTTAGTCCGTAGCCTTCCAGATAGGAACAATCAGCAAATTCTTCCCATTTCTTCTTAAAAGAACTCTCCGTTTTCTCTGCTCCCGCTACTACATAGCGAATTGAGTCAAAATCTTCTCTCTTTCCTTTGTTCAAAAAACCACGCAGGAAAGTGGGAGTTCCCAATAAAAAAGTAATTCTTTCTTTTTGAATGGCATCAAGGCCAGATTTTACATCTAAAGGAGAAGGAACAGTGACAAATGGAATATCATAAAGTAATGGAAAACAGGTGGATACAGTAAACCCAAAGCTATGAAATAACGGTAAATTGGCAAGAATCTTGGCGTCCTTTTCAAAAAGTCCCAACCGGTTAATTTGAGCGCAATTAGACAGAATATTTTGATGTGTGAGGACAACCCCTTTGGGTTCTCCAGAACTTCCACTTGTAAATAATAGCGTCGCTTCCTCGGAATCAATTTTGGTTGGAATTTTGAGAAAAAAACGAGCCAAGTAATAAGGAAATTGTAATAAAATCGCTTCTTTTATGAGTCGATAAGGAGTTAAAGATAATTTTTTTAACCAAGATGAAATTTCAAACACATCATCGGTCCACGGAAAGTCTGGAAATTTATCTCTCATCTTTGTAGCGGAAATAATTGTTTTAATTTCCGCTTTTTTAATAAGACTTTCCGCAATATTCGACCCGAGGGAAAAATTCAAATTAACCGGTATTTTCCCGGCAAATAAAACCGCAAGGTTTGCAATTGTTCCGGCTAATCCGGGGGGTAAAATAATCCCAATTCTTTGAGAATGAGAATTTTTCCGTAAATAAAGTCCTAATTTAACAGAAAGGATTAAAAGTTTTTTCCGGGAACATATAAAGGGCCCCGGTAATCCATAATCCACTAATGATGGATGCAAGGATTTTTTCATTAAAGACTGGAAAAATGCTTCTGCTAAATGCTTTTTTTCGTTTTGAATATCCAAGATTATTTAAACTTAGCGTAAAGGCTTTGTGGTTGCCATAAAAACATCGCATCGGATACTATTTTGTTATGGGTTTTTCCTTAAATACATATTGCTCCAAAAGTACTTTTCCAAAAAAATCGAATCGAATTTCGTAGCCCGATTTTCGGGTATACTTTACACTAAGAAATCGGGCCATTCATTATTTTGTTACTTTTTATTTTGAGTAACCAACCAAAGACAAATCAACTTTATCTAATATTTTCTTTACCGTGAACGAACCAGAAAAAAAACACACCATTATTTATGATACTACCCTTCGGGACGGCTCTCAGGCCGAGGGCGTTTCTTTTACCGTTACCGCAAAACTGCGAGTCGCAGAAAAACTGGATCAATTCGGTGTTGATTACATCGAAGGAGGATGGCCAGGGAGCAATCCAAGGGATATGGCTTTTTTCGAAAAAGCAACCGAACTGAATCTAACTCATTCCAAAATTGCTGCTTTTGGTTCCACGAGAAGAGCTTCCTTCCCTGTGGAAGAGGATCCACAAATTAAACTCCTTTTAGATGCCAATACTCCAGTTGTTACAATTTTCGGAAAATCATGGCTTTTACATGTAACTGATGTATTGCGTACCACTCCGGAAGAAAACCTGGCCATGATTGAAGACTCGGTTCGATACCTTAAAGAACAGGGCAAAGAAGTGGTCTATGATGCCGAGCATTTCTTTGATGGTTATTTAAGTAATCCAGAATATGCCCTATCAACTCTGGCGGCGGCTGAAAAAGGGGGGGCTGATTTTTTAGTACTGTGCGAAACTAATGGGGGTAAACTCGTACCACAAGTTAAGGAAATCACCGAAACTGTAGTCAAGAAGTTTCCGAATACAAAAATTGGAATGCATTGCCATAATGATGCTGGGGTTGGAGTAGCAGTTAGTTTAACCGGAATTGAAGTCGGTGCAAAAATGGTACAAGGAACCATGAATGGATACGGGGAGAGAAATGGAAATGCAAACCTGACCACCATCATTCCCAATCTTGAACTAAAGATGGGGCATACCACAAATTGCAGCGACCACCTTTCGAAACTCCGCGATCTTTCTTTCTTTATTGATGATTCAACCAACCTGAGACCTGACATTCGTGCCCCTTATGTAGGTGCCGCCTCTTTTGCCCATAAAGGAGGCGTGCATGCTGATGCAGCCTCTAAATCGAATCGTAGTTACGAACATATTGATCCTGCTTTAGTTGGAAACCGTACCCGAGTTTTAGTATCTGATATGTCTGGACGAAGTAGTATCATGATGAAGGCAAAGGAAATGGGAATGGAAGTCGACGGCCGCTCGCCCGAAATGAAATCATTCCTTGAAGAATTAAAAAGGTTGGAATTCCAGGGGTATGAATTTGAAGCGGCAGATGCTTCCTTTGATTTATTACTAAAGCGTTTTCTAAGAGGTGAAGATTCTGCATTTAAAGTTCTGCGCTACCATGTCGGTGTTTCGAGCGATGAAAACGAAGAGGAATCCAAATCGGAAGCAACTGTTAAACTGATGGTGAATGAAGAAATTCGACATACCGTAGCCGAAGGGAACGGACCGGTTTCGGCTTTAGATCATGCCCTTAGGAATGCCCTAGAAAAAGATTTTCCGTTCATTCAGGAAGTCCGCTTGATTGATTTTAAAGTGAGAATCCTAGAGAGTAATCTTGGAACAGATGCAATTACTCGAGTCCATGTAGAATCCACTGACGGGAACAAAACTTGGGGAACAGTGGGCGTGAGTGATAATGTAATTACCGCAAGTTGGGAGGCACTGGTAGATTCAGTCTCGTATAAGATTCAATTTGCATCCTGAGTAAATTCATGCACATGGACACGCGGGCCTGTGGGTCTCCATATTTTTGGATTTGTTGATCTAAAACATACATTTGTGGGAATGCCTAGATTCGCAGCTAAATGAGATGGCCCTGAATCATTTCCCCAAAATTGGGCTACTCCTTTCAATAGAATTTCCTTATATTCCTCTATCGAACGGGGTAATATTAACTGAATTCTATCCGGGTAACAAAATGTTTCACTCTTAAATAAATCTAAGCTATGACGATCTGCTTCTCCGAAAGAAAAAACCACTTGGTTTTCTTTTTTATTTCGCAACCAATCATCCGCTAACTTTTTGTAGAATGAAAAAGGAATGTTTTTAGCTTTTGACCCACTACCCGAATGAATCCACAAGGTAAGACTTTGAACCCAAAAATCTCCCAAGCAGGGCTTAGACAAATAGGAATCAGGAATATTAATACTTAATACTTTAAAAATAGATTCTATAATATGAGGAGGAGATTTAGGCTTTGCCGGTAGAATGAAAACTTTTTGCACATGATATTTTTTGAGTTCATCAATCCACTCCCCATCTTTCCAAAATGTAAAAACATCGGAGTCTTTTAACCGTTCGCCAAACTGAGATATTCCAAGATCTAATTCAAAAAATTCGATATTCTTTATTTTCGATTGAACCAAACAGAAATAGGAAGGTTTGGTGAGAATTAAAACCTCTTCGTAGGTACTTTGTATATAGTTAACTAATGGAAGGCTTAGGATAAAATCACCAAGGCCACCGCCTCTAACAAGAACAGCACAATGCTTTTTTTTCTCTTTTAAAGAGAGTTTAGTTTCAAAATTCAAAAACCGACTTTAACCAATATTTTCTTCAATAAACGACCTGATTGCTTTTGGATCAGAATCAACAAAATATTTTTTACTCTTTTTATCGCTCAATTCTTCGAGTGTCGTTGAGGTAGGACTAGGCAGGGATGCTTTTTGATAGACGCTGGGGAACTTAGCAGGGTGTGCAGTAGCAAGAATGAGATATTTTTCAGATGAATCTAGGTCTTTGAAAGCACAGGCAGTGTGCGGATCCACCAGGTAATCAAAGTCGTCCATTACCTGCTTAATAATTTGGGGTATTTCTTCATCACAAACTGAGGAACTCGTAAAACCATCGACTTTAAAATGCTCGAAAGAATATTTTCCTTTTTCACTAAAGGTTGCCATTACTTGACGGAGTTTTTTTGAATCTCCTCCAAGAATAAAATAAAGCAGCCTTTCAAAATTGGAAGCCACCTGAATGTCCATGGAAGGAGCAAGGCTCGGAGAAACATTTTCGAGCGAGTATTCACCAGATTGAAAAAGACGATGTAGAACATCGTTCTGATTCGTTGCCACGCGAAACCCCTTGATGGGTAAACCCATTTTGGTAAGCAACCAACCAGCAAAAACGTTTCCAAAATTTCCCGTTGGAACCACAAAGGTTGTATCATCACGATCCTTCCTTTCTAACTGCAACCAAGCGAAGAGGTAATACACTGATTGGGCAAGTATCCGGGCGAGATTAATTGAATTAATCGCAGAAAGCCCAACTTTATTCTTGAATTCCAGATCTGAAAAAATCTCTTTTACTGCTCGCTGAGCGTCATCAAAAGTTCCTTCGATTGCCAATGGATAAACATTTTCTGCCTCGGTACAGGTCATCTGTCTTTCCTGTAATGGGGAAACTTTTCCGTCTGGAAATAAAATAAAGACTGTAACTCCTTTTTTTCCCAGAAGGCCTGCAATCGCAGCCGCTCCGGTATCACCAGAAGTGGCACCTAGTATCGTTAAAGGTTTACCATTCTTTTTAATCTGCTCTTCATAGATATTACCAAGTAATTGAAGAGCAAAGTCTTTAAATGCTAAAGTGGGACCATGAAAAAGTTCGAGGATTCTTAAATTCTCGTTCAATGAAACAATGGGAGCAATTTCTCGATGAGAAAATCGAGAATAGGAATTATTTACTAATTTCCGTAAATTATTTTCTTCTATATCGGAAGCAAATAAACGAAAAAAAGAAAAACATAATTCCGGATAACTCATATTCTCCCAATCCGAAAGATAAGAAGTAATATCAGGAAATTCATCCGGGAGGTAGAGACCTCCATCCGGAGCCAACCCCTGTGCCACTGCTTCTGAAAAGCTTACCGAACCCGCTTGCCCTCGGGTACTGAGGAATCTCATTAAATAAACTCTCCTATTTTCCTAAATCAAATGCCTGATGAGCAACTCTCGTTGCATCATCCCCATTATCAGGATTAACCGCTACGGAAATTTTGATTTCAGAAGTGCTAATCATCAACATATTAATTCCTGCATTGGCAAGTGCTTCGAAGAATTTGGAGGCTACACCAGAATGGGAGCGCATTCCTACGCCAACTACGGAAATTTTTGCAATATTGGTACTTTTTCCAAGTTTACCAGCAGACTGGTCCAGGAAATGAGCCTTTAAGGCTTTTTCTGCCCGAAAGGCATCTTCAGTTGGAACTGTAAAGGTTAGGTTAGCCTTTCCATTACGAGCAACGTTCTGAACAATCATATCTACCACCACATCGGATTCGGACATAATCTTAAAAATTGCCGCTGCCGCACCCGGTCGGTCAGGTAATTCGGTAATACTTAATCTTACTTGGTTTTTATCAATGGCTACACCACTTACCAGTGTATCCTCGAGGGATTTTACTTTTTTCTTCACGGTCGTTCCTGTTTTGTTTGAAAAGGTTGAGCGAACTTCAAATGGAATATTATGTTTTTGGGCGAATTCTACTGCCCGTGTTTGCATTACCTTGGAGCCACTGCTTGCTAATTCCAGCATCTCCTCGTAATTAATAGCCGGCATTTTACATGCATTCGGGACGATACGAGGGTCTGCTGTATAAACGCCTTCCACATCAGTAAAAATTTGACAACTTTTGGCACGTAATGCACCGGCGAGAGCAATCGCACTTAAATCTGAACCGCCCCGCCCGAAAGTGGTAACATCTCCATGATCACTCACCCCCTGAAAGCCTGCTACTACGACTACATTACCTGCCCGTAATTGCTTACGAATATCTCCCCCTCTCACCTCTCGAATACGAGATTTCGTGTGAATTCCTTCCGTTATAATTTCTGCCTGCCATCCAGTTCGGGAAACAGCTGGAACTTTCAATGCATGAAGTGCAAGAGTCATCAGGGCAATGGTTTCTTGTTCACCGCAAGTCATTAAAACATCCATCTCTCTTTCTGTCGGATTTTTTAAAATTGCGCTTGCCCGTTCAATTAACTGATTGGTTACGCCAGCTCGGGCAGATACCACGACCACCACTTGATTGCCTTCGGTCAAAGTGCGTTTAACTCTTTTCGCGACCCGCTTAATACAGTCGACATCGGCTACCGATGTGCCACCAAATTTCTGTACTACGATACTCATTTTTCTTCAAAACAATTGGGATCAAACATACGAAATAAAACAGGCTTCTCTTTTACACCATCTAATTGTTCTAACGAATCAATTGCTAATCCAATTGAATGTTCATTAGTTTGATGAGTGGTTAAAATAATCGATGCCGATTCAGACTTTTCATCGGGAGTCTGAGAAACTGTGGCAAGACTGATTCCATGGACTGCTAAATTTTCAGCCACCTTTGCAAGTTTTCCCGGACGATCATCCACACTAAGCCTCAAATAAAAACAACCGGAAATTTCCTGAGAAGGTGCCGGTTTACATTCATCTGGAGTTACATGTAAAAGCTTGGGAGGTGATGCACTACCCTGCATTCCTTTAACCACATCCACAATGTCACTAATTACCGATCCGGCAGTCGGGTCCTGCCCGGCTCCTCTACCCGTCAACACAACTGTTCCCACAACTGTTCCGGTCAGGCTAATTCCATTAAAAACTCCATCTGTCTGGGCGATAATTTCATTAATCGGAACTAACGCTGGATAAACTCCAACCGAAACATAATTTTGATCAAAGCTTCGGCGAATTACCCCGATCAATTTTATCTTACAATTTAGATCTCGGGCAGCGGCTAAGTCTTCATTTGAAATTCTACGAATTCCCTCGACAGTAGTATCTTTTAAATCGATCCACATCCCATGGGCAAGATACGCAAGAATAACCGCTTTATGAGCTGCATCAACCCCATCCAAATCTAAGGCTTCATCCGCTTCTACATAGCCTAATTCACGGGCATCTCCCAATACATCATCGAAAGAAGCCCCTTCATTCTCCATTCGGGTCAAAATATAATTTGAAGTACCGTTCATTATTCCGTAAATCAACGGAAATTCATTCGCGACCAAGCTTTCACGAAGAACTTTAATGATCGGAATTCCACCGGCAACACTGGCCTCAAAAGCATAACGAACACCGGCAGTTTCTGCCGCTTCAAATAATTCATCACCATGATCGCAAATTAATGCTTTATTGGCAGTTATTACTGATTTCCCCATACTAAAAGCTCGCAGGGTCAACTTTTTTGCTTCTTCAATTCCTCCTATTAATTCGCAAATAATATCAATATCGGGATCTTCAACAATCGAAAGTGAATCTGTGGTTATGCATGTTGGATCTATTGCGTACGCTCTTTTTTTCGATAATGAACGAACAGAAGCACGGGTTGGGATGAGTTGAACTCCAAGAATTTTCTCCCATGACTTTTCGTTTTCTACTAAATGTTTCCATGTTCCTTGTCCCACAGTACCGAAACCAAGAATACCAACTCGTAAGACTTTTTTTTCATTCATAACAAACTTAGAAGAAATAGTTTTAGATTTTATTTTTTTTCTGGAAACGATTTTCAGTTCCTTCACGAAGGCGTATAATATTGGAACGATGTCTCCATACAATCCAAGCCATTATTACAAAAGCCAAGACAACCATTCCCATTGAGCCGGTAGTGTCTTCATTAGACCAAGCAATTACAATCGCACAGACAGGAAGACTTATCCCAAAACCAATTGAAGCAAGCGCAACATAGCGTGTTGAAAAAAAGATAATGACCCATGTAACAAGCCCTAAGAATAAACAGCCTGGCATAACCCCGAGCAATCCTCCCATTGTGGAAGCAACTCCTTTTCCTCCACGAAAACGAGTAAATATAGGATAGGTGTGACCAAGAACAGCGCCGGGCAACCCCCATAATCCAAGAGTAGAATCTCCGGAAAAAGAAATCCATGGAAAAAGAAACCATGTGGTGGCGATCAATCCCTTCATGAAATCCATAAAAAATACAAAATATCCCGCCGGTTTACTGATACTTCTAAGCACATTAGTTGCCCCTGGATTGCCACTTCCCACTGAGAAAATGTCTACCCCATACCGCTTGGCAACCAAGACCCCAAAGGGAATTGAACCCAAGATGTAGCCGACTAGGGCAACTCCGACAGTTTCAACTGAAAGCATATTTAAAAATAAAAAAGGATCAAAGTATCCGACCTAACCTTGTCGGGAAATTCTAGCTTCTCTGATATCAGAATCTGCTTCCAGTATACGAAGCACACCTTCATCCGGCTCCTCATCAAGTTCGCAAATTGTTAATGCAAGTTCGCCACAATCCGCTCGACTTAAAGACATATTGGCAATGTTAACGCCTCGATCACCCAAAATTGTTCCTAGTTTTCCTACAATTCCAGGTTTATCTACGTTTCGAACAACTAATAAAAGATCAACTGGACGAACTTCAATAGCCTGCTGGTCCACCTCCACGATTCGAGGATCATTTGCTTTGCCAAGAAGAGTTCCCTTAACAGATCTTTCTGTTCCATCGCTTGAAACCGTTTTCACCTCGATTAATTCGTTGTAATCAACCACGGATGAGGATTTTGTTACTTCTAGCTTAATTCCCAAAGCCTTAATCTTGTGAGGTGCATTGACATCATTGATTCCTTCATCTCCGGCAAGGCCGGCTAGCCAACCCTTTTGCACCGCTCGGGTCAATGGAACGGCGTCAAAATCAACAATTCCTCCCCAAAAAGTGATATGAATCGAAGAAATATTTTCCTGTGCAGATTGACGCGCAAAACTTCCTAATCGGTGACAGAGGTCAAGATATGGGCTCAATGTAATTAAGTCTTTTGGATCAATCGAGGGCATATTAATGGCATTTCTAATACGGCCCCCTTGTAAAACCTCCGCAATTGCTTCCGCGATCTCAACCCCAACACTTTCCTGTGCTTCGGCAGTGGAAGCACCTAAATGGGGAGTTAAATTTAAATTTTCAATCCCGCGAAACTCATGATCTTCGGGAAGAGGTTCCTGTTCGTAAACATCTAATCCTGCCACCGCCACTTTTCCACTTTTTAAAGCTTCTGCGAGTGCACTCTCTTTAATAATACCACCGCGAGCACAATTAAAAATTCGTACTCCATCCTTCATTTGAGAGAAAGCAGCCTCATCCACCATTCCTTTGGTGTCTTTTGTCAGGGGCATATGAACGGTTATGTAATCAGCTCGAATAAAAGCATCTTCTAGTTCCACTTTTTCTACCTCAAGTTCGTTCGCACGCTCTTCGGTCAAATAAGGATCATAGGCAATTACATTCATCTCAAATGCCTTCGCTCTTTTTGCAACTTCAACCCCAATTCTACCCAATCCTAACACCGCTAAGGTTTTAAATCTTAATTCGCCTCCCTTTAACTGCTTCCGTTCCCATAATCCCTCTTTCATACTCGTCACACCACGAACAATTGGACGGGTGCTGCACAGCATGTGTGTAAAAGTCAATTCTGCGGTAGCGATCGTATTACCACCAGGCGTGTTCATTACAATAACGCCAGCTTCTGTAGCTGCTTCGATATTAATATTGTCCACTCCCACTCCGGCACGCCCCACCGCTTTCAACTTGGTTGCACCAGTAATTACTTCGGGAGTTATTTTAGTATCACTTCGGACAATAATTGCAGAAACATCCTTAGAAATCTCTACTAATTTTTCCGGAGAAGATCCATAGGCTTCAACTACTTCAAAACCATCCTGCTTTTTCAAAAACTCCACACCTAAAGGGGAGATACGGTCGGCGACAAGAATTTTCATCGTACAATGTAAAAAGGCTTTAATATGCCCAAAACTACCAAAATTGCAATGAGGAAAGAAAATTCTTAATTTTTACTTTCCGAAGCCTTCTACAATTGGCATGATGAATCCAATCATGTTTGAATCATTAACTGAAAAACTAAGTCACACCCTACGAAACTTGCGGGGCGTTGGAAAACTTTCTGAAGAAAATATCAGCGAAGCATTAGGAGAAGTAAGAAAAGCTCTTCTTTCTGCAGATGTTCATTTTAGAACTGCACGAGAGTTTGTGGAAGAAGTAAAGCAAGCCTGCCTTGGTCAGGAAGTACTTAAATCCGTCTCTCCTGGACAACAAGTGGTCAAGATAATCAACGATGAGCTTGTTAAATTACTCGGAGAAGGATCCACTCAATTAAAAGAGGATAAACCCCTTCGGGTAATGATGGTTGGTTTACATGGTGCAGGAAAAACAACCACTTCAGCAAAATTAGCCAAAAGATTAGCAAAGGATGGTCGTAAGCCAATGCTTGTAGCCTGTGATATTTATAGACCTGCCGCCATTGACCAATTAGAAATCCTTTCCAAAAACGAAAATTTCCCATGCTATTTGGACCGAACCAGTAAAGATGTTCCTAGTATTGCTAGAAACGGTTGGGAGGAGTCGAAGAAAAATGGATCTGATTTAGTCATATTTGATACTGCTGGCAGATTGCAAATCGATGACGAACTCGTGCAGGAGTTAGAAGATTTAAAAAAGCAAATTAATCCACACGAAATTCTCCTCGTTGCCGATGCTGCCCTCGGACAGGAAGCAGTCAATGTTGCTAAAACTTTTCATGAACGGTTGGAACTCACTGGTATAATTCTTACTAAAATGGACGGTGACGCACGAGGGGGTGCCGCACTTTCCATGAAAAAGGTCACTGGTGCTCCGATTAAATTCATGGGCGTTGGCGAAAAAATTGATGAATTTGAAGTTTTTCATCCGGATCGACTCGCTTCCCGCATCTTAGGGATGGGGGATGTCGTGTCTCTTGTCGAAAAGGCACAGGAACACCTCGATGAAGAAGAATCAATGCGCATGGCGGAGAAAATGCTCAAGGCGGAATTCGACTTTGATGACTTTCTTTCTCAGATGAGACAAATGAAAAAAATGGGGTCAATGGGATCAATTGCGAAGATGCTTCCAGGAATGGGCAATATTCAAGTGGGAGACAAAGAAGAGAAATCTCTGGCACGGCACGAAGCCATAATTCTATCGATGACCAAAGAAGAACGTCGAGTTCCAAGGATAATTGCCGGTTCGAGACGCAAAAGAATTGCGGATGGTTCAGGCGTTCAAATTCGGGATGTGAATCAACTGATCAAGCAATTCTCACAAATGCAAAAAATGATGAAAAAAATGAAGGGTGGAAAAATGAAAAAAATGATGAGTGCTCTTGGTGGTGGAGGTGGAATGCCAGATATGAACGATATGGATCCCAACCAACTCGCAAAACTAGCCAAGCAATTTAAGTAGAGGCCATTTTCGAAAGTTAAGAATCTATGGATCCTTGCACTCTCATCATAAAACCATTGAGAGCATCCTTTTTGGAAATACCTTCATTTTTGACTGCATTATGTACTTCTAGAGCACCATACAGATTAGAAAGACATTCACCAAGCACATCTAATTCCTCGTCTTTTAAACCCTCGAACTCAGTGATGTGCTCAACAACTTCAATTGTTTCAAGGATGTAATCTTCATCATTTTCTTCAATGAATTTTCCTATATGTTTAATCAGAGGTAGCTTCATCTATAAAAGAAAGTAATAATTCTGACTTATTAGTCTGAAGTTGATTTACACATTCACCGTTTTTGAAAACGGCAAAAGTTGGCAAATTTGAGACATCAGCTAGTTTTCTTGAGTTAGGAAACTTTTCGGAATCTACTATGACGAATGGAATACCATTATTTTCAGATGACTTCTTTTTGAACTTAGGCTTCATGATTCGGCAATTGCCACACCACCCCGCCGAAAATTGAACGAGAACCGTTTGGTTTTGGCTAATTAAATCAGCTAAATTATCTTCAGTTAATTCCTCTAGCACAGTCCTAATGAGAACTTAGGTAAGATGATACCCCTTCTCTGTTTGCATTCATTGCGTCCTTGCCTTCTTCCCAATTAGCGGGGCAAACTTCACCTTTTTCCTGAACATGGGAATAGGCATCGATGAGACGGATGTATTCATTCACATTTCGTCCAATAGGCATATGATTGATTCCTTCGTGAAATACTAAGCCATCTTCATCGATAAGATATGTTGCTCGGTAAGGAACGCTGTCCCCATCAACTAAAACTATCCCTGTTTCGTCATCAACTCTTTCATTGGTTTCATCCAAGATGCCTAAAGTGTTAGCTAAATTACGATTACTGTCTGCAAGCAATGAATAGGTCACTCCTTCGATACCGCCATTATCTTTTGGTGTACTTAACCAAGCAAAATGAACTTCCGCTGTATCACAAGAAGCACCCACTACAATTGTATTTCTCTTATCAAACTCAGGAAGAGATTCTTGAAAAGCATGTAATTCAGTAGGGCAAACAAAAGTAAAATCTTTTGGATACCAAAAAAGAAGAACTTTTTTCTTCTCACTAGCGGCTAGGTCTAAAATATTGAGCGAGAATGTATCGCCCATATCATTCATTGCGTTAACTGTTAAGTTAGGAAACTTTTTTCCAACAATAGTCATAATATAAGAATTAAGGTTATAAAATCGGTATTTATATTATATTTGTTTCAACAAGCAAACAGGAAGTTTGCTTAAATTAAAGAAATTTCTGAAAAGAATTTTTTTAATTTCACGAAGTCTTTAACACCAGGAGATCGCTCAACACCGCTGTTTACATCTACAATTTCGGCGTTTGTGCTTTTTATGGCCAATCGTATATTCTCTGGTGAAAGTCCACCGGCAAGAATCCATTTCTTTATAGAAAATGAATTTTGCAAAGCAGAAAAACTCTCCCAATCTGAACATATACCTGTTCCACCAAATTCACCCTCTGAATAAGCGTCTATTAAAAAAGTCTTCGAGTAAGAAAAAAGGTCTTCAGGAAAACTTTTCCCTGTAGGTATTCTGGGTGCTAACCAAAGGTTTTCTGCTCCAACCAATTGGGTCCATTGTTCAATCAAATCTCTAGATAAGTCGTAAGAGAAATGAAGTTGAAAAACGCCAAAACCTTGATCCATTATATTCTTTAGGCGTTCAATCGTTGGTTCAACTTCAACCGCCACCATTTTTTCTTTTTCAAGAGAAAGTTCAGATTTTATATTTTCAATTTTTTCAAAATCTATCTTTCTTGGTGACTTCTCGTATGTAATAAATCCAAGTTTATCCGCACCTAATTCCAGTGCGAACCGTGCGTCTTTTGCTTCAGTAATACCGCAAACCTTGACTAAAATAGAGTCCGCTTTATTCACGATTATTTTTTGAAATAATTCACCAATGATTCGACCATTGATTCTAGAGTTGAATCAGCAGCTTCAATCCCAACACTAAGTTCGTTCTCCTCGAGAGTTTCAGATGTTTGAGAACCAAAGCTACAATTAATGGGTTTTTTTGCATCCTTGGAGAGCACCAAGTCATCTTCTTGTTCAATGTAAGAAAGTGCGGCCGATGAACTTGCAAAAACTATAGCATCCGCACCTTTCTCAATAAAATCAGAACGATCGGGCGCAGCAAGCACGTCCGCAAAATCAGTTTGATAAATAGGTAAAGTATCTACAATTGCATGACCGATCGACTCAAGTAAGCCCACCAAAACATCCCGATTACGGTTCCCAGCGATGACCAACACATTTGCACTATCCAAAGAATTCGTAGCTACTAATTCTTGTGCCAGATCTTCCGCAGTGGATCGCTTTGGAATTAACTCCACTTCCAAATTAAACTTTCGTACTACCTCCGCAGTCGCCTCGCCTACGCAGGCAATTCTCATTGGACCAAAGCTTCTAATATCACTAAACGCTTTGAAAAATAATTTAAAAAACTCTTTTGCACCATTGGCACTTGTAAAAATAACCCATTCATAAGTTGCAATTCCGGTAAAAGTTTCAGCAATTAAATTTCGATCCTCCTGGGGTAATATCTTAATTAATGGAAGTTCAAGAACTTCAGCCCCTTTTTCTTCGAGTAGTAGCTTTAAGCGACTCGTCTGGTTAACCGGTCTTGTCACAACAATTCGGTTTCCAAATAATGGTCTTTTTTCAAACCAATTTTTTTCCCCGCTCAGCCCAATTGAATTCCCGATAAAAATAATTGCCGGTGCTTTTAAGTCCTCTCGTATCGCGTCCTCTACTAAATTCCCTAATGTACTGATTATTTTTCTTTGAGTCGGTAAAGTGCCATGACTTACAATTGCTGCAGGTTTATCTGGAGCAAGCCCACCCTTCAATAATTTTTCCGTTATTTCCTTCAGCGTACCCATTCCCATGTAAATGCAAAGTGTACCTCCGACTTCTGCAAATTTAGCAAAATCAACCCGGAGAGATTCTTTTTCCACATCTTCATGACCGGTTAAAAATGAGATCGAAGAACCATATTCTCGGTGAGATAAAGGAATTCCTGCGTAGGCTGCACAAGCAAGCGCAGCAGTAACGCCCGGAACAATTTCATAGGGTATATTAGATTGGTCCAACACAATCATTTCTTCCGCACATCGACCAAAAACAAAAGGATCTCCTCCTTTTAAACGAACAACTTTTTTCCCAGCTCTTGCCCGATTGACTAAAATTTTACCGATTTCTTCCTGGACAACGGTATGCCGACCTGGACTTTTACCTACATCGATATGTTCACAGCCACTGTTCGCTCGTTTCCGTAATTCTGAATTGGCTAGATGGTCAAATACCAACACGTCACAAGTACTGATTAATTCAATCGCTTTTTGTGTAATTAAACCGACATCTCCAGGCCCCGCACCGACCAAGAATACAGTTCCTACATTTTCTTTTTCTATTTCAACCATGATAAAATTTTGTCCATGATCATTTCAATCGTGTCATTCTTGATATCCAAAATACGAATACCACAATCTTCATGGAAGAAATGCAATTGATCCCCTGCCAAATGAACTCCAAGTGCGACCTGGCACCCTCCTCCAAGATGATCTAGGATCGCTCGTTCAAGCAAAACAGCTCGGCTAGTCTCCTCATGATCGAGAACAGAGAATTTTTCCAATTCGCCGGAGCGAACTTGAATCGCAATTGCTGCCTGACCTGGAGATGGAACCATTTCATCAATGGGCAATTTGATAAAGGTTAACCCAGGGTACTCCTTGATTCCCAAACGAGAGAGACCCGCTGCTGCCAAAATAGTGCCATCTGCCTCTCGTTGAACTGCTATTTTACGTAAACGAGTTTCCACATTGCCCCGAAGTTCTTTCCAACTTACTCGCGGAAATCGCTTTTGAAGTTGCGCCCTTCTTCGAGGACTTCCTGAAGCTAAATTTTGAGGGTTTTTCACCTGCTCATTTAAAACCAAGACATCACGCGGGTCTTCACGCACAGGGAATGCAGACAAGACTAAACCATCTGGGTTTTCCGTAGGTAAATCTTTTGCACTGTGCACGGCTAGATCAGCTCGTCCTTCCAGTAAAGCGACCTCTAATTCTTTTGTAAATAAACCCTTTCCACCCTTTTCCTGTAACGACCAATCAGCTTGCTGATCGCCCGTGGTTGACATCGGTAATAGCTCAGCATCTACCCCCATGGTAGACTCTATTAGTTGAGCCACCCAATTGGCCTGTTTTAGGGCAAGGGGACTTTTCCTTGTTGCTAAAACAAATTTATCAGTGGAGGCAGTCATAGAAGCGATGCCAATTTATATGCCAAGGCAAGAATCTAATCATGCCGAAAGCAAAAACGGGATTTAATATTAGGAATAAGAAGCCTGAGCCCCTTTAATGTTCTTTTTTGGAATCCAAGACATTAATTCACGCAAACGCTTCCCAGTTTCTTCAATAGGATGTTTTTCACCGTCCTCTAGAAGTTTATTGTATTTGGGGAGTCCAGCCTCGTATTCCTTTACCCATTCCTTGGCAAATTTACCAGATTGGATTTCCTTCAGAATCGATTTCATCGACTTTTTAACATTTCCGTTAATGACTCGTGGTCCCCTAGTTACATCGCCAAACTTTGCAGTTTCTGATATGGAAAAACGCATTCCCGCGATACCAGATTCAATCATTAAATCAACAATCAGCTTAAGTTCATGCAAGCATTCAAAGTAAGCCATTTCTGGAGCGTAACCGGCTTCCACCAAAGTTTCAAAACCAGCTTCAACTAGTGCTGATGCGCCACCGCA
>JAQXBH010000019.1 GCA_029252505.1 Opitutales bacterium
ATAAATTAATTTATAGTAGATTATTGATTCATAAAATTCTGTTCATTATAATTGTTTGAAATTTTATTTCTTACAATAATGCACAGCCCAAGTGTTAGTTTAAGCATTAGTAATCAGAGACTTAATTTTAATCACACGGTTTTTTTTTATATTTGATGAAGTGTGAGTTTTAATCAAAAATTTTCTTACTCTATACTTGGCATAAGACGTGCAAACAGTTATATTAGAAGAATTAGTTTATTTTTTGAGCCTTTTATTTCGAATCAAACAAAATGTCTCAAATTTGATACTTTTATTTATTATACTATAACATCTTTAAGCAACAATTGTTAAACCTGGCGGAAAATCTACAATGAACAACACTAACAAACCTTGGGAAAGGGAAAAATCTCCCAACAATACGAACGAAAACTCCTTTCGTTCCAAACTTCCTGCTGATAACGCGGGAAATCGTTTCTACAGTGGAAGTGAACTCACTAAAATATTATTTTTGAGTAAAAGAGGAATGTCACGCTCCCCACTTGCGAGAGAAATGATGCGAACACTTCTTGAAGGAACTCAATTATTTGGAAGAGTTCGCACCTCATCGAGGGGTGTAACCCAAGCTTACGATCAATGTCCGATTGATGCAAGGATGTCTAAATTCTCGACTGAACTCGGATATTTCCTCCAAGGATTTTCGAGATTCGCAACAATTCCAGATCTGGCAAGTGCGGACATCATCATTACACTAGACCAAGAAAGCGAAGAGTTTGTAAAACTTAATAATAGCTACATCCGCGGTATTTCACGACCACTTGGAATATTCTTTTCTCCCGGAAGCGATCCCTACATCCAGGATCCCTACGAAAGGGGTGAGGATGAAGATGTCGACGACCATTACGATGAAATCGTTTCTTCGATTGGATACGGGTGTTCTAAGCTTTACGCACAACTTCCGTCTTTAATAGGCTAAGTTGTCTCACAACAGTTTTTGGCACAACATAAGACTGACGCAAAGGTCTTTCGGCATTGCCTAATTACGGCAAATCTATTTTATAGAAATTGTGGTTGGGGCATATGTTTAAAATTTAGTTGGGTTATTTAAATAACAAACTAATTAAATTCTACTCTGTTTCATTATAGTATTTATACTTTTGTTCGTATCCGGCGTTCGGGGGTTTGTATAACTTCCGGATAAACCAATGAAAAATAATAACGAACAAAATGAGGTTCCCTCCAACGCGGAACTGTTACAAGGAGTGTTCCAAGAATACTGTGCGGAAATCAAGAAGGCACTTATTGAACAGTCCTATACGAAACCAACTCCAATCCAAGAGCAATGCATGCATCCCATTTCTGAAGGAAAGGATGTTATTGGAATTGCCCAAACAGGAACTGGGAAGACGGCAGCATTTTCTCTTCCTCTGTTACAAAGAATGCAGGCAAACGATCGTCAGTTCAAAACTCGAAACCCAAAGGTTTTAATGCTTGCACCAACTCGTGAACTTGCCTCTCAAATTGGAGAAAGTATAGAAAAATATGGCACTAACCTTCCCTTTCGGCATACAGTTATTTTTGGAGGTGTCGGACAAAAACCACAGGTAAATGCATTGCGAAGAGGAGTAAACATTCTAGTTGCTACTCCGGGCAGGTTAATCGATTTAATGGATCAGGGCTATATCCATCTTGAAGAAATCTCCTGTTTTATTCTTGATGAGGTGGATCGTATGCTAGACATGGGATTCATTCATGCAATTCGAAGGATTCTCAAGGTCGTTCCTGAAGATAGACAAACCTTATTTTTCTCCGCAACCATGCCCCCGGCAATGGAGAAACTAGCACTATCGATGGTGCGGAAAAATCCTATTCGGGTTTCAATCGCTCCCAAAGAGCCTGCTGTGGACAGAATCAAACAATCTCTTTTTCGAGTTCCCAAAAGTAGTAAATTAAATCTGCTTCTCAAACTTTTTGAAAATGAAGATTTAAAAAAAGTGGTTGTCTTTACCCAGATGAAACACATGGCAAACCGAGTGGCAAAAAAGCTCCAAAGTGTAGAAATCTCCTGTGCTGCAATTCATGGAAATAAAAGCCAGGCCGCTCGAACCAAGGCACTACAGAACTTTAAAAGCGGTTCTTCCCGCGCATTAATTGCAACTGATGTGGCAGCACGTGGATTGGATATCAACAATGTGACTCATGTTATTAATTTTGACCTACCAGTGGAAGCAGAAACCTATGTCCATAGGATTGGTCGTACCGCCCGTGCGGGAGCAGAAGGTGAGGCATTTTCATTTTGTGGCAAAGATGAGGCGGACCAACTTAAAAGTATCGAGAGATTACTCCGTAAACCAATACCAGAAATGGAAACCCCAGAATTACCAAAAGTGGAAAGTAAAAACAGAGAGGATGAATTTTCAAACAGAAGCAGACCTCCGCAGAGAAGGTTTTCAAGGAAACCGAATTCGAATAATTCTTCATCCTCCCAAAACAGACCGCGAAATCGCTCCAGGAATCGACATTAAGGAGGATTAAATCAGACTGGTTGAATTATATTTTTCAAGGGAAGCAGTAAATCCATCTAATTCAGTAAATTAGCTTTTTCCTGTCTTACTGTAAGGCACCTATTTAATATTCATATTGAAACCGTGAGTTCGTTACATATACCAATTACAAACGGATAATTCCCTCATGAGTTTAACTTGTAAATCAATTGTAAACAGTAAATTTTTCCAATGGGTTATACTGGTAACCATTATTCTTGCAGGAGTAGTAGTTGGCATACAAACCTTCAAAGAATTTGCGATGGAGCATGCCATCGTACTTCATACTTTGGATTCAATAATTTTGGGCGTTTTTGTGATTGAGGCAGTCATTAAAATTCTCGCGGAAGGAAATAGTCCTCAAAATTATTTTAAGAACCCATGGAATATTTTTGATTTTAGTATTGTCGTTGCCTGCTTGCTGGGTCCCGTTATCCATTTTGGTGCGGATTTTCTTCCCGTTCTTCGATTAGCCCGTATTCTACGAGTCCTTCGCTTGGTATCGGCAGTTCCAAAACTTCAACTCCTTGTCAGTTGCTTACTGAGAAGCCTGCCATCCATGTTCTATGTCAGTATCCTGCTTTTTCTTCTTTTTTACATCTATGGCACGATGGCGGTATTTTTATATGCGGAAAATGACCCTATACACTTTAGGAATCTCCAAACTTCTATTCTCTCTCTCTTTCGAATCGTTACTTTAGAGGATTGGACAGATGTAATGTATATTAACATGTATGGCTCGGAAAACTACGGTTACAATTCCAACGATCTAGACAAGTGGACCCCCATTTCATCTGCCTCGCCTCTTGGAGCAGCTTTATTCTTTGTCAGCTTTGTATTAATAGGAACCATGATCGTACTGAATTTGGTAATCGGTGTAATTATGAACAGCATGGAAGAATCGAATGCCGAGATGAAAATTAAACAAGAGATAATCCGTAGAAAAACCAGTCCTGAACCCCTGCGCGACGGAATTCACGACTTACAGTTACAAATGGAAACAATTGCCGGGGAAATAGAAGTAATTAAGAAGTTACTAGAAGAAAAGTAACCCAGTCAGAGTTGAAACCAAAACCACAGCAAGCAACCTGTTACTTTGCAAAATCTTTCATTTTGTAAATTCAGTTCATTATCCACTAGTACAAAAAGCGGGGTTTGCTTTTGCCAAATCCAAACAATGTCTTCATCTTAATTCTTACTTAATTTAAAAAATGGCAGACGAAGACAAACAATACGATTTTCTCGTAATCGAGAAAAAATGGCAAAAATTTTGGGAAGAAGAAAAGACTTTCCGGGCGGAGGATAATTCAGAAAAACCAAAGTTCTATGCATTAGATATGTTCCCCTACCCCTCAGGTGCCGGTTTGCATATTGGACACCCAGAAGGTTATGTCGCATCTGATATTCTCGCTCGATACAAGAAAGCATGCGGTTTTAATGTTCTTCATCCTATGGGTTGGGATGCTTTTGGTCTACCTGCAGAACAATACGCAATTAAAACTGGTACCCACCCATCGGTTACCACTCAGGAAAATGTAGATAATTTTAGACGACAAATTAAAAGTATCGGATTTGCAATCGACTGGGATCGTGAAATTAACACGACCGACTCAGACTACTATCGATGGACCCAGTGGATTTTCTTAAAACTTTTCCAGAGGGGGCTTGCCTATGTAGCTGAAAAACCGGTTTGGTGGTGTCCCAATTTACTTGCTGTTCTCGCAAATGAGGAAGTGGTCAATGGAAAATCTGAAGTGGGTGGTCATCCGGTGGAAAGGCGAAACCTAAGACAGGTAGTTCTTCGCATTACAGCCTATGCAGAAAAGTTAATCGCTGGATTGGACGATCTCGATTGGCCGAATTCTACCAAGCGACAACAAAAGGCATGGATTGGACGATCAGAGGGTGCCGAGGTTCAATTTTCGATCGAGGGGATGGAAGAGAAATTAGAAGTCTACACCACTCGGCCCGATACTCTTTTCGGTGCTACTTACATGGTGGTAGCTCCTGAACACGCACTACTCGAAAAGCTTGTCATTGCAGAAAAGAAGGAGGAAGTAAAAAACTACACCGAAGCAGCCGCAAAAAAAAGTGATCTCGACCGGACCGACCTTGCCAAGGATAAGTCAGGGGTATTTACCGGTAGTTACTGTATCAATCCAGTAAACGATGAAAAAGTTCCGATCTGGGTTGCGGACTATGTACTCATAACCTACGGCACCGGTGCAATCATGGCGGTGCCTGGTCATGATGAAAGAGACTTCGAATTTGCGGAAAAGTTTGGTATACCTATCAAGCGGGTTCTCGTCGGTAAGGATGGCGATGAAGAAAAAGCCAAGCTCCCCTATTCTGGGCCAGGTATCATGGTCAATTCCAGAGAATATAACGGAATGGAAGCGAATGAATGCAAGGCGAAGATCATTTCTGAAATTGAATCGAAGGGGATCGGGAAAGGAGCGGTAAATTATAAATTACGCGATTGGATTTTTTCGCGCCAACGTTATTGGGGAGAACCAATCCCACTAGTTTGGGTATCTCAACAGGATTTTGAAAAAGCAAAGGCAACCACCGGAGTGATTCGCGATCTTTTACCAGAGGAACCGGTTACTTCCGATAAGGATGGGGTAACCTTTTATGCACTACCACTGCCAGAGTCTCAACTTCCTTTACGATTACCCGATGTTGAAAAATATCAGCCATCCGGAACCGGGGAAAGTCCGCTGGCCACAATTCCTGACTGGCTCGAAATTTGGTTTAATCTTTCCACCGGTCATTCACTTTCCCGAAGCGAATCCAAGCCAGATGGAGAAAACTGGGTACCCGCAACCCGGGAGACTAATACAATGCCACAATGGGCGGGGTCTTGCTGGTACCACCTTCGCTATCTCGATCCAAATAATACTGAGAACCTTGTTGATTCTGAAAAAGAAGCGTACTGGGGAGGACCAGATTTCTATATCGGTGGAGCAGAACATGCGGTACTTCACCTGCTTTATGCTCGCTTTTGGCATCGATTCCTTCACGACGAAGGGGTACTCGCTCACCCTGAACCGTATAAGAAATTATTTCACCAAGGCTTAATTTTAGGTGAAGACGGCAACAAAATGTCTAAAAGTGTAGGCAATGTGGTCAGTCCAGATGTGGTGATTGATGCCTATGGTGCCGACTCTCTCCGACTTTTTGAAATGTTTCTCGGTCCACTGGAAGCGGTCAAGCCGTGGAGTGAAAAGGGAATTGAAGGAGTACATCGATTCCTCAAAAAAGTTTTTCGTGAAGCAAGTTCTTCGGAAAAACACTCAACAAGCGAAGAAAAGAATCCTGAAACCCTTCGGCTTTTACACGAAACTATTCTCAAAGTAACGGAGTCAATTGAAGATCTGCGTTTCAATGTCGCAATATCTCAAATGATGATTTTGGCGAACCATCTGCAAAAAATGGAAACTTTTTCTGCCGAGACAATCAAAATACTCTTACAGCTTCTTGCCCCCCTTGCTCCGCACTTATCTGAAGAGCTATGGCAGATATTGGGAGGTACCGAGTCAATCGTGAGCCAACCATGGCCAGTCGCTCGTAAAGAACTCCTGGTAAGCGATGAAATAACCATCGTCTTTCAGGTAAATGGTAAACTTCGAGGAGAGGCAAATTTTGCCAAAGGTGCAAGCAAAGAAGAAATCATCTCCACTGCCAAGAAACATCAGAAAGTCCTGGCATTCACAACCGGAAAAGAAATCATGAAGGAAATTTATGTTCCGGGGAAACTAGTAAACCTTGCGGTAAAAGGCTAATCTTTGAGTAATGAGTCGTTTTTTACCCGACAACTTTGACGCCAGCAAACCGCTTGTTCTTATTGCGGGGAAAGGAACCTATCCTATTTTACTTGCGGAACGAGCTCGGTCTGCCGGAATTACGATCCGACTGATTGAATTGGGCGGAGAAACATCAGAGAAGTTAATTCATTCATTCCCTGACCGTGAACGATCCGCAGTGAAGGTCGGACAGGTCGGAAAACTTCTCAAAGAATTAAAAAAATTCAATGCCGGTTATGCGGTAATGGCAGGACAGGTAACCCCAGGAAAGCTCTTTCGCGGATTACACCCTGACCTTAAAGCCATCCGTATGCTTGCTGGACTGGATCGAAAAAATGCGGAAACTATTTTTGGGGCAATTGGTGATGAAATTGAAAAATCGGGTGTCCACCTAGTCGATGCCCGAGTTTTTATGGATGAAGACATGACCGAGGAAGGAGTGATGGTAAAAGGGAAGGAGAAAATCGAATCCCTGCACCTCTCTCATGGCATTGAGATTGCCCGCGAAAATGCTCGGCTTGATGTGGGTCAGGGCGTCGTGGTGAGCAGGGGGACGGTATTGGCAGTCGAAGCCTTCGAGGGCACAAATGCCATGCTCGAACGAGCCGGAAAATTCGGGGCAAAAAACTGTCTTTTTGTAAAACTCGGCAAGCCTAGTCAAGATACAAGATTCGATGTTCCCGTCTTCGGCTTACAAACCCTGCATGCGATGAAAGATGCGGGTGTAGGTAATGCTGCACTTGAGTCAAATGTGGTCATGGTACTCAATAAAAAGAGAGTTATAGCAGAAGCAAGGAAGCTTGGTATTGGTATATATCAAATTCAATAACACCCAAAATAATAGGTGACTTCCGTATTCGCCGTGCATCGTAAACTCAGTAACATGACCTTTTTTAGGTCCAAGTGGGTACCCTCGTGCCGCCCTTAGTCTTCCGATTTACGGCGTGACTGCAGACGACTGTCGATAGATTCCCGGAATTATAGGAGTAAGGAAAAGAACCAAGTAAACTTCTCGCACGAAACAGAAGTCATATTCAAACTATAGGATTTACCTTTAAGGTCAAGTTGGAGTTAACCTGTAAGTTTATACTCCCTTAATCTTTTAATGTGTTACGAATGATGGTTGTCGAGCGAGAATATATAAAATCATACAGGTCACCTGGTTTCTTTTGTTGCCCTTCGATTGATTGTTTTAGCTTTTTATCGTGAATTGAAACTTGGCGAACAAGTAAATAACGGGATGAGTAATCTTCGAGTACACCCGCTTCATTGACCAATCCATCAGGAGTTTTTCGTTCTATTACAATACGACGCCCGCGATATTTCTCTAAAATTGGTTCCCAGGCATTGGGAACAAGTTCAGTTATTCCGCTACCTATTTCATTCATTCGCTTATCTGAATTTTTCACCTTCCCGACAGATGAATCTTTACTCATTGCACCAATAATGGTGTGGGCAGCCTGACCAAAAGCATCCCGTAACATGTTGTAAAAATTAAGTATCATTCGAAAAATCCTCTGTTTTAACGAGGGATTTCGGATACGGGATAATTCCTCTGCCCATTTCACACCCGCACGAGTATCCACATCGGGTGCAGGACGAATAAAAAAGGGAATTTTATCTACCTCATTGGGGTGAATCACTAATGATTGAACGGCACCAAAAGATTTTGCTTTCGGAGTTGGAAAAATTAATTCAATCCCTTGGGCAAATATTTTCACCTCTCCATGCTGCCATTTCCCATTCAAATCTGGCAAAATGACCAGTGTGCCATCAAATCTTTTTAAGCAATGATCTCGAGCACGCCTTTTGAGAGCAGTGCCCATTAATGCAGAAACGAATAAAAAGAGTAAGGGTAACCAAAATGCAAGAGAGTCCATGTATCAATCGACTTTGTAAAACTGGAGAGGAAAGACGAGAGAAATTTTACTAATGTCTTGCATGAATCGCATTCTATTGTTTGCATAAGTGTTCCCTTATTGTTTTTGCCTTGAAATATCTGTCCTTATTCACGACTTGCCTTGGTCTAATTGTCTTCCTTCACGGATGTTCTGAAGATATACCGGAACCCGTAAAAGACAGTTCTAAGCTTTCTGTTGTGGATCAGGAAAGTGTGGATATTAATGTTCAAAGCGATCTAGAATTTCCTGATGTTTATGTGGAGGAACTCGACCAATCTCAGGAATTCTACAAAGAACAACATGAGACCAGCTTTAGCTTTGTTTCTAAGAAAAATTGGTTTAGTTATACCGCATCCAAAGATGGTATTCTGACGAAAATTCTATTTTTTGGAAAACCCAACTTCCGACCATCCGATCACTACGGCGATTCAATGCATGGTTTCATTCGTGAAGGCAATCCGGACACAGGTGCAAAATTTGGTGAATGGGATCTATCTCGGGATGATATTGTTAACCAACTTTCAGCACAGGGAATAAAGGATCGGGAAGCGGGATGGATTACCATTCGAATGAAAGGTAAAATTCCACAAATTGCTGGAAAAACTTATTTCTTCGTATGTGAGAAAATAACTGGTGGTAAGCCTTGGTTTGGTGCTTTCGCATTTGGAGAAGGTAACCCTTACAAAGAAGGAAAGTTTTGGTTACACCCAGATCATGACCTGATCTTCCGGACCTATGTCGGTAAAACTCCAGAACAGGTAACAAAAGATCAGAAAAACAAGGAGATTATTGAAGCATTAGGAGTTAATGAAAATGAAGTGCCGACAAACCCAAGTGACCTGCCCACCCCATTTCCTATTTCTCAAACAACTAATAATGTTGTAATCCAGCGGGTCCCCCCCATTTCAGAACCTATTTCTACAATTGAACCCATTAGCGAACCGCAGAATACTCCAGTTGTTGAACAGACTGCCATACCTTCTATTCAGACTGAGCAATTAAATATTATACAAATTCCCTCGGTTGAGAATGATGAACAAAACAAATCGAGAGAGAAAAGTAGTCTTTTCAACCGACTCTTTAAGAAAAAATAGCTTTCTTGGAATTAAGATTTTCCTTTTAACTTAGTGACTAGCTTAGTTGGACTAATCTGAAAGTAAATATCAGTGAGTGGTACCAAAGGGCGGACTTGAACCGCCGACCTCCGCGTTATGAGTGCGGCGCTCTAACCAGCTGAGCTACTCTGGCAAATAGTGTTTTTTAATTTATCCAAATTTAAGATATCGTCAATAATAAGCTTTGCGAAAAAGAAAAACATATCTTTAACCTTTACCATTTTCGACATTAAGCAATGATTGTCTGTTTTTTAACTCTATTTTTTATTAATCGTGACTTCAAAACAAGCTTCCATTCTTATAATAGACGATGACGCTGAGATTAGGTATTCATTAGACCGAGTTCTCAGCACAATGGGTCATCGGATAATTTCTGCTGATTCCGGAGAACAAGGGATTGACACTGCCCGTAAAGAAAAAGCAGATCTTATCTTTCTCGATAACCGAATGGAGGGAATATCGGGGATCGAGACTTTGCAACATCTTCGCAGTGCCGCACCCGATTCCATGGTCATTTTAATGACCGCTTATGGAACGACACAGACAGCAATTGAAGCCATGAAACACGGTGCGTTTGATTATGTACTGAAACCTTTTGACTTAAAAAAGCTTAAAGAATTAGTAGCTCGAGCACTCAAGGCAGGTCGGGACTCAGTAAGTCCTGAAGATGCTTACGAACATCTTTTAAATTCCTCTGATTATGCAGAAGGAATTGTGGGTAGTGGCGAAAAAATGCAACAAGTTCTAAAAAAAGTCGGTCAAGTTGCAGCTTCTGAAGCAACGATCATGGTAACTGGAGAAAGCGGGACAGGAAAAGAATTAATTGCCCGTTGCATTCATCGACATAGCTATCGCTCAGAATCCACATTTCATGCAGTCAATTGTGCGGCAATTCCAGAAAATTTGATCGAAAGTGAATTATTTGGCCATGAAAAAGGATCTTTTACTGGGGCAACCGATACCAAAGCGGGTCAATTTGAGCTTTGTCACAAAGGCACTCTATTTTTAGACGAAATTGGAGATATGGGTTTACCGACTCAGACTAAGATTCTCAGAGCAATCCAAGAAGGTGAGATTCAAAGAGTGGGTGCAACCAAAACGAAAAAAGTCGATGTTAGATTAATTGCAGCTACTCACAAGAATCTGGAAGAAATGGTTCAAACAAAGGAGTTTAGGGAAGACCTTTATTACCGGCTCAATGTGGTTCGTATCGAGACTCCCCCGTTACGGGAGAGAATGGAAGATTTACCCGAGTTAATCGATTTCATGCTCCAACGTTTGAATAAAAATCAATCGACTGGAACCACCGAGATCTCGAAGGAAGCTATGCTCCTTTTAACGAAATACAATTGGCCCGGTAATGTACGGGAATTGGAAAATGTTCTTCATTCAGCTTCCGTAATTTCTAAAGGCAAGCGTATCCTTACCAAGGACTTACCAAATACAGTAATAGAAAAAGTGGAAATTGCCACCCCTTCCCCTTGTTCCGAATCAAGTACTGCTAATGAAGTAAATACACTTACTGAAGTGCCTATTTCTAAAGACACTGTATCTAATTCGTTGCCTTCCTTTGGAGATAGTTCCAAAAATCTACCTCCATTATCCCCTCCGAGTTCAATTTCGGCAAACGAGGCTTTTGATATTGCCTATGCTAGTGCACGAGCGACGACCGATATTAATTTATTGGAAGTTGTAGAAAAAGAAATTATCCAAAGATCGCTAAAAGAAAGCGGAGGAAATCAGGTCAAAGCATCTGCAATGCTTGGAATTACACGTGCAACTTTGCGAAAGCGTATTGATGCGCATAGCATAAGGTATTGATTTTATTTCATTCTTTGCCAATCTGATATTTCCTTCATTTTAATTTTATAACCGGACAACAACCATTCCTACATGCTACAAGAAAGAATCGTAATTACTGGTATCGGTCTAACTAGCCCCCTCGGAAACGACTTGGCTAGTTTCCGTGAAAAACTCTTGGCCGGTGAAAGTGGTGTCAGTACTTTTCCGGTTCGGAATATGGGAGAGCAACCTGCTGGAGTTTGCAACTTTGAACAAACTAAGTACCAGAAAAGAAAAGAAGTACGCATTGGTACCCGGGCAGGCGGAATTGGTATTTACTGTGCTCACGAGGCATTGGCAAATGCGGGCCTTTCTTTATCGGAAATTGATCCTTCAAAAGTGGGGGTTTATCTTGGAATTACGGAGCATGGAAATGTTGAAACTGAAACTGAAGTTTGCCAACTTTTTGATCACTACAACGAGGAAGTAAAATATTGGAGCCACCATCATAATCCACGTACTGTTGCCAACAACCCCGCGGGTGAAATTACCATAAATCTTGGTTTAACTGGTCCACACTACACTGTTGGCGCTGCTTGTGCCGCGGGTAACGCGGGAATAATCCAGGGGGTTCAAATGTTAAGTCTAGGAGAGTGTGATTGGGCATTGGCGGGCGGAGTAAGCGAAAGTATTCGAGCCTATGGAATTTTTGCCGGATTTAAAAGTCAGGGTGCATTAGCAACCCACGAGGATCCCACAAAAGCAAGTCGCCCATTTGACCGGGGACGAAATGGTATCGTTGTAAGTGAGGGTGGATGTATCTATGTACTTGAACGACTCAAAGATGCACAAAAAAGAGGGGCGAATATCATTGCTGAAATTATGGGCTATCGCATCAATTCAGATGGAACAGATTATGTTTTACCTAATCCGGAAAGGCAGGAGCAATGTATTAGGCAAGCCTTAGACCGAGCTGAAATTGATGCTTCAATGGTTGATTTAGTCAGTTCTCATGCAACCTCGACACCACAGGGTGACGAGCAGGAATGCAAGGCCCTAAGAAATGTCTTTAATGAAGAAACTGGGACTTTGATTAATAATACCAAAAGCTTCATTGGTCATTCCATGGGTGCGGCAGGTGCACTCGAATTAGCGGGTAACATACCTTCATTCTTAGACGGTACCGCACATGGAACTATCAATTTAGATGACCTAGATCCTTCCTGTGCTCTCCCTGGGTTAGTCATGAACGAAGCCAAAGAAAAAAAAGGGGGAATTAATGTCATTCTTAATAATTCTTTTGGAATGCTTGGAATCAATTCAGTTCTTATCTTGAAAAAATTCGTAGGGTAGTATATTAAGGTTTATTAATTTACTCATGAATAAGGATAAAGTTAAACAAATCGTACTCGACATAATTGCAGAAATCGCTCCCGATGAGGACTTAAGTGATGTGAAGCCAGAAATTCGGTTGCGAGATCAACTCGACCTAGATTCCATGGATTTTCTTGATATTGTAATGGAACTTCGCAAGCAGCATGGCATTGATGTTCCAGAAGCAGAGTACAGACAGCTTGAATCTTTGGAAAGCTGTGGAAATTATCTTTTGCCCAAGTTCGAAGCTGCGGCCGCTTAATTACTAGTCCATAATTGGACTAAAAGTAAGATTCTAATATTCAGACGAAAGAAAATCACTTCGAAGTTGCCATAATTGGTGCTGGTCTATCTGGACTTTCTGCGGCCGTAAGGTTGGCAATGTTCGGAAAAAAAGTGGTTATCTTGGAGAAACATTTTGTAGTTGGGGGACTGAATAGTTTCTTTGCGAGAAAAGGCAGGAAATTTGATGTCGGTCTTCATGCAGTTACCAATTTCCCCTCACCAACTTCTGGAAAAGCATCCCCTCTTTTACGAGCTT
>JAQXBH010000035.1 GCA_029252505.1 Opitutales bacterium
GTGAGTACGGGGGAGGATGGATCAGCGTGGTAGCATGGCATTACTGCAACTCGATTAAAATAGGTGGGCAAGCGCTCAACTGGATACAAGTTAGTAGGTTTGTAAGGTTCAGCTTCTGCAATGATTTTATCTTGCTCGAATTTACGGCAACTAATTGTGATAAAAATAGCAAAGGTTAGTGATAAGAATGTTAAAAGTTTCATCACTTACTTTTTGTTGTTGTTAAAAGCACCGTCGAGTGTCTGCATTTGAGAGTCCATTTTAGATTGCATCTCTTCCATCCTCATAAAGCCGTCACTAAGAATTTTTTCACGAGATTCCAAATATTTATCGATGTTAATAATCTTTTCATCAATTCGATCGTTTTGCGACTCAATGCTGTCGAGGAATGCTTGGTAAGCACCTTTGTATCCCGTTTCACTGTCTCCGGTAAGAAAGTTTGTAATGTAGTCGTTTAGAGATTGAGTAATTCCTTCGTAGTTTCGGTTTGTTTGGGTAATTGTATCGTATTCATCTTCGACCAAAGGTTCACTAAATAAAGCAAAAACTCGATCGGGATTATTTTCCAACTCTTCCATCAATAATGATGAATCCTCAATTTTTATGGTATTGGAACCGATACCGAAATCTAACCCAATGTTGGTCATTCTAAAGATACTGAAGGAAGGAGTAGTACTTGACCAGCTGCTAGAAGTCCCGTCCCATTCAAAATAACCAACTTCACCGGACGGGTCTTGGTTGAGTACTTTAATAATGTAGCCATCGTCTGAGGAGTTGAGACCAAGTTGGGTGGCAATGCCGTTTATTTCGTCATTTGCTGCATTGTTAGAGCTTACGGTTAGGTTGGAATTATCAACTGTCGTACCACTTTCAGAGTGCGGTGTGGAGTTGCCAAAAAACTTTCTCCTAAGTTCGCTACTCAAGCGGCTAATTTCTTGATTTCCTGTAAACCTACTGGAAGATACTTCATCTCCATCTTGATTGACGGTTGTCAGGCTGGATATGTATTCCTGAGCATCATTAAATTCTTCTACAAGTTTTTTGATGGCACTTTCTGCAGCTGATGCATCCTTGCTCACTTGAAATGCGATTGATGCGCCTAGTGAAACCTGAGCAATATCAAAAGATATTCCAGCATATCCATGTTCTGAGGATGAAAACTCTGTTCGGTTACTGAAAACCAAATCTCCCCCATTCACGCGGACAGATGAGTTGTCGCCAATTTCAGAACTCATTGATCTTGCTACTCCCTCAATTACTTGAAGCCACTGTTCACTTTCTGCCGATGGGTCTTCAGTTGGGCTATCCAGCATTGCTTGCCATTTTGTTCCATCAGCAGAGATCTGAACAAAATTTCCTTTGGTGTAATTAGTGAGGTTTGCATTGTTGTATTCTTCAGTAATCCCCTTTGGTGCTGCCAGTCCCATCAGTGCCAGTATGTTTCCAGAACCGCGATTCGCACTTGAGATGCTGTCCCAATCCTCACTTTCGTGCATTACAATACCAACCGTTCCCGTTCTTTCGTTTCGGGTGACAAAGCGGTCGCCTACGGGGTCGTAGTACATAAAGACATTTGCACTTGAATCATTAACACGGTTGATAACCTGAGCGAGTGAGTCGTTATTTACATCATAATCAATCCGTACCGCGCCCTCTCCTTCTCCGATAAAGAAATTACCCAACCCGGAGGTCAGACCTGCAAACGCACCTTCAAAATTAGCATTTGCTAAAGATACCGTCATATCGATAGACCCGAGAGCGTAATTGCTTTCCACTTCTCCAGATTGAGGTTCTCCAAAAAACTTCATTGACTGAATGAAATTCGAAGAATCTGTCGATGAACCAAGTACTAAAAGATTAGATGAGTCATTCGCAGATACTCCAGAATTTAAGAGCATCTTGTCAGAGTCTGTATCATAGGAAATGGTAACCCCTGTTGAATCACCTTCTGGATTTACGCCACTAACACCACCATCAATGGTATTTATTTGGTCCATTAATTCTTGTAGGGTGATGTCAGTGGAATTTATGTTATAAGATTTTCCGGATATAGTGAAGGTTCCCGTGGTAATAGGAGAATGAAGGGGCAAATCACTTAATTTATCGTTGAGGTTGATTGAACTGGCGAGCCTTTGGCTTGTTCGGTTCTTTGAGGAAATTTCAGTTGAACTAGCAAGAGACTCGACCTTGATTGAAAAGTCCCCCGTGAGAGCACCAGTGGATGCACTGGCAGCGAGTCCAGAATTCGCACTTTTCATCTTTATGGTACGTGCGTTGAAAAGAGATTTATCCTGAAGGGCGGATGCGGCACTTTTAAGGGTGTCTAGTTGGCTTTTAAGTATGCCAAGATCGGATGCTTTGGCTTCATTTTCTGTCTTTTGACTTTCTAACCGCTTCTTTGGTATGGCTTCTAGTTCAAGAAGTTTTTGGACAATGGGTTCCCAGTCCATACCGGAAGCTAAACCTGTAAGTCTTAAATCAGAACCCATTACTTAAAAATCCTCAATGCAAGATTAAGGGAAAATTGAAAACTTTGAATGTGTGTACACACATGTGAAAAGCATGTTTTGTGCCATACAACTTAAGCGCTCAAGTTAATCAGCTGCAATTTTTATGGGAGCAACAGTAATTTTTTCATCCATTAGGCTAAGCAACCAATGGCAACCTTCAGATAAGGCCCAATAATATTCTTTGTTTTTTTGAATTGCTGTCCAATTCTTGTTTGAGAAACTAATATCTCTTATAACTCTCTGGTAAATAGCAAGTTCGCCCTTGGTTTTTCCGTCCAATAAAATGTGCCAGTAGTGAGGATTTGAATCGACCAAGCTGTTTATTTTTTTGGACGCTGCAAGGAGTTTGGTAACCGACTTGTTTTCGGCATAGTTGGTTCCGGAAAACTTTTCTGGTAACATTTCAGTCTCAACGGCTAAACCCAAAGCTTCCTCCAATAATTTTTCTAAAAATTTACGAAGACCTGCAAATACTTCTTCAATTTTCGGTACTGGTTTTTGTTGATTAAGTAACTTTTCAATTTTGTCAGTAAATGGTTTAGAAGAAGTAGAATGCCCGATCCATTCAAGAGCAGAGTCATAATCCATGTAATTCGCTCCTTTTACCTTTACTCCCGTTGCTGCCAAATTCCGATATTCTACTGATT
>JAQXBH010000049.1 GCA_029252505.1 Opitutales bacterium
CTTTCGATAAGCGGCGGCTTTAAGATTTATTTATATCAAATATTTTCCGGGATAAACATACAACTAAATCATGTATGAATTATTCGATATGCCTAAGTTTGAATCGAAGTTCGTAAAATAAATAATACCGAAACAAAAAATTATAACTTCTAGTCTAAAGCAATGTTTTAAAACACAAAACCAAAAGACTAAAATACCCAACCGATCCCGACTTTAAAGTGATTGCCGTTGCCATGGTCTAAAACTCCCTGGTGGTCGATAATGTCATGCTTCCATTCAATTCTCGAATGGATGGTATCATTATGATTAAAGTAAAATGCAGGGCCGGAAGAAAGAGTTCTGGATTCATCATCCTCAAAATGAAAATCTGTTTCCCAAAAGATTGAACCGTTGGAACTTTTAGTCTCAAAATTATAACCGACATCTATCGAAGAATGTAACTCGGCGGGTCGATTTCCATCAAAGATCCACCAGGCGGTACCAATTCCGAAGTAGTAATTTGCGGTCTCAAACTCGTGACCCAACCCAAGACCTACCCCAAATTCCTTGTAGTAAAAATCGTACTCGTCTTTTTCGGCAAGAGGAATGCGTACCATGGGCTTGACAGTCGATGAGCCACTTTTCCCATCTAAATTAAAATATTTCTTTAGAGGCAAAGCGAGATTCAAGTCGCCCCACCCACTGTCCTTCTGGATTAGTTTCCCACCCGAACCGTCCGGCATTTCACGTTCTGCACCCAAGACATAGGGCAATTTTGCAGTGATACGAACTTCTTTTTTCCAGGTATAGACACCTTCTAGGTGCATTACATTGATCTCTTCGGAAAACCCTGGGTAAACCTTATTGCTTCCCATCAGTAAATCCGTCTCGTTTATGTACTCATAATGGACTTGATATCCCCACCCCCCTGACCAGCGGGGCATCATATTCATTATCGGATCATCAGCCTGTGCTATAAAAACAGGAGAGAAGCAAATCAAAATGCTCCCAAAAAACGAATAAATCTTATTCAATTTAGCAGGATCTAATTGTGGGTATGATGAACTACTTTTACAGAAGCATCTCGCTTAAATTGAAGGGCATCCAAATGACCATCGTGAAGTTTATATTCTTCCACTGCTATGTAGCCTGCATCTTCAACACGCTCAATCAAATCTTTGTTATCAATTTTAAAATTAGCCTTCAATGCAATAGAAACGAGCTGTGTTTCTGGATTCATATCGATACCGTCCTTAAATCTCAACTTATCCACGCCCTTCATCTTAGAGAGATTTTTACGAATTCCAATCGCACAGGAAGGACAAACCAAGCCTTTCACATAAATAAGTGAGATCTGAGTCTTCTCCAAAAGAGCCTTTTTGGCCGCGGTCAGCCTTACTTCAGGACGAGCCTCTTCTTTATCCTCGTTCGCCATGAGAAACTGTGAGGAAAAGAATAAGGTGGTGAAGAGTAATAATGTTTTTTGAAGATTCATAATATAAATATTAAATTAGCGCTTATTAAAACACAAGAGCTTTGAACTAAAATTTCTTGATAAATGTAAGCGGTATAACCATCGAAATTTGTTTTATGTTAGAATAAAGTTAATCCCTTTCCTTAATAAAATAATTTAATATATATTAGTCTTATTTTAGGAGAGCTCAATTTTTTTACTAGGTCTTCTCCAATAAAATTAATTTGGACCACTTATTTTTTAACAATAGTGCGGTTGACTAATTTAATTTGCAGGGATTTGTAAGGTCGGTTGCGGCTTCTTACCAAAACGGATGTTCGACAATTGAACGCTTGGCCGGCAGTCCTCCAAATAAGAGCGTACCCATATTTATCAACCAGGTTCCTGTAAAGGAAAGAGAAACCATAAGTGCGATGACCACTGGAAATCGCACCCAGTGTCGAGACCTGTGTGGTAGGTCAAAGTGGTGAATCAAGGGGGCAAATGCCAATCCCGTCACGGATCCATGCACTGAAAACACATAGACTCCCAGTAATATCGACAGCAGTGGATTGCTCACGAATACACTGAGCATCTCCACAAATACGGCACCCAACTGCTCAAAAAAGATTCCTTGGAACCCCGTGATGACAA
>JAQXBH010000081.1 GCA_029252505.1 Opitutales bacterium
ATAATGAGAAAGAAGCAACTGCACCTGTTGCGAGTAACGAGAACCTATTTGTTCTATCACCTGACCAGATCGTTAGTGTTTATGATGGCGACACATTCAAGATTGATTTACCAAGTATGCACGCCTTGTTCGGTGATGCTCTCTCCATTCGCTTATTCGGAGTCGATACACCCGAAATGCGTGGGACAACTGAAGAGGTCAAGGCATTAGCAATACGAGCCCAACAAGTGACCGAAAAGGCACTTCAAGGAGCAAGTAAGATCGAACTTCGTAATCCACAGCGAGGGAAGTATTTTCGCATTATTAGTGAGGTTTGGATCGATGGAGAATCCCTTGCCGATATGCTAAAAGCAAGCGGATTGGCGAAGGACTATGATGGGGAAGGGGCGAGGCCTCAGTGGTGAGTTTAAATTAAAAGATTGAGGTGTTGCCGGAGTTGTTCTTTTTAACTTAACGACTTTATCTTAATTGGTTCTAATCCCCTTTCCGTGGTTGTAACTAATATCTTTGAAATTTGTCCTATTGTTCGAGCGGTTCAAAAGATAGCGTGTGGATTTAGTTCCAAAAACTTTGCTCCTGAAGGCTTAATGAATCCAATTATCCTTTACCATTGCCGATCTTTAGCCTCCATGCCATAAGGAGAAGACTGCCACTATTTCGCGTTTCGATTAAAACTCGCGGGAATTTAAATTTGTCATCCCATGCAAGCAAACAAGGAAAATATTGACTCGATCCATCGTATAGATCCTGAAAGTACAGGGGAAATGGCGGGTCGTTTTGAGGAATTAGTTCATTTGCTTGAAACTGAAAGTGATGAGCGGGTTCTTGCTCATGTGGATGCTTTTCACCACTCCGATTTGGCAGATGCGATTGGTTTGTTGACCGGGAGTCTCAGGAAGAGATTACTCGAACTGGTGAAGGTCGACTTAGACCATGACTTACTTTTTGAACTCGAGGATCATCTTCGTAAAGAAGTGACCGATCAATTATCTCCTAAGGAAATGGCGGAGGTCATTACCGAGATGGAGTCCGATGAGGCCGTTCAGGTGCTTGAGGACATGGAGGCCGAAGAGAGGAATGAGGTATTAAGTGAAGTTCCTGACGAGGAGCGCGAGGATATTGAGATTGGCTTGGCTTACCCCGAGGATAGTGCAGGGAGAAGAATGCAGACTGAACTGGTGAGTGTGGCCACTGACTGGACGGTTGGACAGACGATTGATTTCTTGCGTGAGGAGGAGGATTTGCCGGAGGAATTCCTCGATCTTTTTGTAATTGATGGAGAAGGTAAACCTGTAGGGGTTATTTCCCTTTCGCGTATTTTACGTTCTCCACGAACAACTTTGATGAGGGAGATTGCAGATGAGACTCAGGTAATCGTGCCTGCCGAAATGCTCCAGGAGGAAGTGGCCCTGCTTTTTGAGAAATACGATCTGACTACTTCTGGAGTGGTTGACGGTGCGGGTAGGTTGATCGGGATGATCACGGTGGATGATGTGATGGAGGTGGCCCGGGAGGAATTCGAGGAGGATGTTCTTCGGCTCGGTGGAGTGGGGGAGGAAACGGTGGATGATTCTGTAGTACAAGCTTCCTTAAAACGTTTTACCTGGTTGTTGGTTAACTTGGGTACAGCCATTTTAGCCTCTTTAGTAATTGGTTTATTTGATGGTACTCTTGAGGAAATGGTGGCGCTGGCCATCCTGATGCCAATCGTAGCGTCGATGGGAGGAAATGCGGGGACGCAGACTTTAACGATTACCGTACGTGCACTCGCGACCAAGGAGTTGACCGCGTACAATGCGTTCCGTACTTTTCGAAAGGAATTTGCGGTGGGTCTTTTAAATGGAGTTGTCTTTGCTTTGCTTGCCGGGTTGGTCGTGGTGTTGTGGTTTAATGAATTGGATGACCGATACCTACTCGGCGGGATTATTGCCGGAGCGATGGTAATTAACATGATGGTGGCGGGAATTGCCGGGGTGCTGCTTCCCTTAGCGCTTGATCGAATGGGTATTGATCCTGCAGTAGCTTCGGGAGTATTTGTCACTACGGTCACGGATGTAATTGGCTTTCTTTCCTTCCTCGGTCTGGCTTCAGCAATTTTATTATGAATATAGAAAAGCGAAGGATTTTAATTACCGGTTCCACCGGTTGTATTGGGACCCATGCCGTGGACTTTTTGTTGTCTGAGGGATCGGGAGAAATTTTTGGGTTTAATCGATCGGTTCCCCCCGAGATTAAAGAGAAAGGCAACTATCAATGTATTTCGGGAGACCTTTCGGATCCACAGAGTATTGCACGGGTAGTCTCAGAAGTTCAGCCTACCCATGTGATTCACCTTGGGGCGTTGCAGACTCCTGACTGTCGGGATTATCCGATGAAGGGCTTGGATATAAATGTGATCGGAACTGCTCACTTATTTCAAGCCTGTACCCAATTGAAAAGACCATTGGAGCGATTTGTCTTTGCCAGTTCGAGTGCCGTGAATGGGGCCCGTTCTCTTTACGGAACGGAAGGAGTTCGCCCGGAAGATCCCTACCATCCATTTAATTTATACGGGTATTGGAAAGTGGCCGGGGAGGGCATGGCACAAGCGTTCCACCAAACCACAGGAGTCGCTACAGTTTGTCTTCGCCTTGCCACTACATATGGTCCAGGGAGAGATCGGGGTTTTACTGCTGCCATGACTTCTGCGATTAAGGCAATTGTACAGGGCGAGCCTTTCGAGGTACCCTATCGGGGGAAAGAGCATTACCATTTTTCTTTGGATGTGGGGGCAGGATTTGCCCGCGCTGCGATTGACCCATTTTCCGGATACGGTGTTTTTAATCTTTTAGGAAAAACCCATTCGATTGAACACTTTATCGAAACCATCAAAACGGAATCGGTACATTTCGAAATTGATAAGCCGGAGATTAATTTTGCTCCGGATGCGGAACCTTCTCCGTTCATTTATGAATTAAATGACGAAGCAACCCGCAAGGCATTTCCCCTGATGCCACAGACCTCTTTAAGTGAGGGAGTACTTCAATCGATTGCTTATTTCTTGGGGTTAACCCGCGAGAAATAATTAAAAAAAAATATTTTGCAGATAACTTTGACATAGATACCTATTTAGTGTAAATACATTATTAAATCCCTTAATTAAATATGATCACTCAATTACTCTCCTTTATTTTCATCCTAAGCGTATCGACAACTGGACTTTGGTTCCTTACTCAAGTGTAAGAAACTATTGATTTTCTTCTTCGCTTGGTTTTTCGATCGGGTCTCTTTTTTCATCCTGAACGGCAGTGCGAACTTTTTCTTCTTGTTGGCTTTCCTCTTCCACTTCTTCACGAATCCTTTCGACAAGAGAGAGTGCATTATTTCGATGTTTGAGTGAACGCTCCTGAAACTTGGCAACTTGAATTAGGGCGTCACTCTGGTCATAATGTGCATGGAGGAAGTGGAATAAATTAACCCCCGATAATACTCCCAATAATACGGCAATAAAAAGAACCGCAATCTGAGAATTTTGAGGTAAATGTTGCGATAACCAATAGGTAGTAGCCAGCATACTGAATCCCAAAACCATGCAGAAAATGAGGACAAGGGCACGACTTGAGTTATAGGCCGAATTTCTTCGAATCGATTTGATCGTCTCTTCTCCTGAATTTGTTTTCTTATGCATATACTATTAATTTCATTGGAAAGGGATAGTTCGCAAGACAGAAGGAATCACTAACTAAAGGTAATGGTAAGAAGGGGGTGACTTATTTTCGTTTCTTGGTTGTGAAAAAGAGGAAGATCTTCATGTGCAAGTCCACAAACCCAGTCGTACAATAAGGGAAGAATCGATTACCATCGATGAACACAATCGGATACTGGAGAAGGAGTTTTTGCATTAATTCGCCGAAGTCCAGATTCCTTGAAGTGTGGAACAAGTTTGGAATACAAGCAAAGAGTTTTTATCTGGCGGGACGATGTGATGGAAAGGGGGATACCAGGGTTCTCGTGATTAAAGCGACCGAGGGGAAGGTTGACCGAGTCGGGAGAGCCAAATAAATCTTAATGTTTTCCTGCGTCGAGGCAGACTCCTTCGGAGGTGCTTCGGGCAAAGACCAATCCATTACTCAGAATGGGAGTACTCCAGCACTTTCCATCGAGCACTTTTTTTCGAGCCAATTCGGTGTATTTCGAAGGAGTGGCTTTGACCAAAGAAAGGACGCCGTCATCGGCAAGGGCAATCAAGTAATCGCCCGATAAAATAACATTGCCGGGCCCGTATCCGTCCTGGCTCCACTTGATCTTTCCGGATTTCAATTCAACGCACTGAAGCGGTCCATTTCCATATTTTTTAAAACTGAACATACCATAAAGATGTCCGTCATGGTAGAGCGGGGTACTCCAGTGGTTAAACATATCATTCTTTTTACGCCAAAGCTCCGAACTGGATAAGCGGGTTCCTTTTCGGCTGATTTTATAGAGACCCGCCCCTACGCCGTATCCGGCGGAACAGTAGATCATGTCGCCGGCGATCACCGGAGAAGCGGCGGTGGAAACTTTGAAGGGAAATGCCTGGCGCCAAAGTTCAAGGCCACTTTTTGGGTCGACTGAAACCAGTCCCGAGGTGCAGAAGAAAATCACTTGCCTGAGCCCATGAATAGTAGTGGCAATGGGCGTGGCGTGGGTGGCGGTTTCATCTCCGGTTTTCCAGGCGAGCTTTCCGGTATCCCGCTGGAAGGCAAGCAGGCTTTGTCCGGACCCTCCACCATAAACAATTACCAAATCCCCTTCAATCAAAGGAGCGGAGGAATTTTTCCATTTTATATTCTGCCCGTTGTGTTCTTTTAATACCCTTACATCCCAGATTATTTTTCCACTGACCGCGTTTATGCAATAAAGGTTCATGTCCGAATCGTAGACCCATACCTTTCCATTCAGGACTGAGGGGGTAGATCTAGGGCCATCCCCACCATTATTCCCGGGTGTCCCCGAGTTTCCCCCACCGCTCTTATAATCCATTCGGCAAAGCCAAGTGCTCCAAAGGCGCTTGCCGGATTTTGTGTCCAAGGCTATGCATACCTCGCGCATCAGTCCGTCCTCGTCCTCTTCTGCAATCAAGGTGAAGGCACGGGGCCCCTCGGTAGAGAAAGAACTGAAACCCAACGGAGTGGAGATTTTCCATTTTTGGGAGCCTGATTTTTCCAGCCATGTAGTGGAAGTCAGTCTTTCATCGGTCTTATTATCCGACCGTCGTCCGTGGTATTGATTCCAGTCAATCGCAAATACAAGACTTGCATTTAAAAAAAGGAAAAAAAATAGGGTAGTGAATATGGTTTTCATGTACATTTTTTTATTGTTACCCCTGTTCGTTGAAATTCAAGTAAGAAGAGTGGACTGCTTTAATTTTTTCGAAAGCGAAGTCGGTAAAAAATGACCACTACAATAAGGGTGGTTATAAAATACCACGGAAACCAGCCAAGCGATTGTACAAAGACGGCATCCTGTTCATTCATCTTCCTTCCCATCACCTGTGTGGGAATCCCCTCGGTTTTTATCCAGGCAATTAATCCGGAATAGAGAATGGAAACTACCCCATAAGAAAGATTGGTGGACAGTCCGCGAAAGCTCAATACGGTGGCACGTCTATCGGAAGATGCTTCTTCGTTGAGGTACCGACTGACCAGGTAATTCATTATTTGCATGGTCGCGTAGAGCAGAATGGCGGGCACAATACCCCAATAGGGAAAGGCATAACTAATTCCGTACAGTCCCACAAACAAGAGCGGGCAGAGGAGAAAAAAGTTTTGATGGGGAGAACATCGATCTGCTAACAGACGGGCGAAGCGGGGAATGAAGACGCCCATCAATGACATTCCGGAAGCGACGAGACCAAAAGTGGCCAGCGGAAGTTCGATTACATTCCAATAAGCACTCGCAATAGTGAGGAATTGCCTAATCACATTATCCAGTGCCATTGCCGCGAGAAGAATACCAAAGGGGAGGGGAGTTTTCCAAATCCACGAACCTGCTTCCACGGTTTTTCGGAAAGATAACTTCATTGTTTCCCATGCCCCCATTTTTTTGGCTTCAAAGGGGTCTTTCATTGCCAATGCTGCTCCTAATACGACAAGGGAAGAAATAAAAGTCAGGAAAATGGGAGCTTTAACTGCGGTTTCCGCCGTAATGGAGAAATTAATTCCGATTCCATTCAGACAGGAGTTAATGAAGGAAGAGTCGTAAAATGCGGAACCAGTCATCATGGCAAAGAAAAATGCGAGGGAGGTGAATCGCTGGGCTTTTTCAAGGGCCTTGCCCCAATTGTCTTCTAAGCCCGCTTCTTTAAGAGAATCATAGGCTAGGGCTTCATCTGCTCCGCTGGCCGCGGCCTCCGCTAAGCCACTCACGATTCGATTGAGTGCAAAAAGAAGAAATACATATTCGCTTCCATTCATTGGAGCGAATAGAAGGGCTACCATTTCCACCACCATACAAATTGCGGCGAGAACCAGGAGTTTTTTTCTGCCCAAAGTATCGGCCAGTGCCCCCGAAGGGACTTCGAGAATGATGATGGTGAGTGCCCAAATTGCGTTCAGAATGCCGAAATCTTCCCAGCTCAATCCATGTTCCAAAAAGATCAGGGCGTATACTGGGTAATAAAAGCGGGCGTTGAAAAGCATGCGGAAACAAATAAAAAGACTCAGATTACGCTGTGCTATTTTGCTTATGTCTTTACTTTTCACTGATGGTAACAAGAAAATTTTTAGAAATTAATAATTTGAATTTGCATGATAACTCACAATTCACTTGCTAAGAAACAAGCAAGCCGATTCTGATAATTTTATGTCAAGTAGACCTAATATTTTATGGATTTGTACCGACCAGCAAAGATTTGACACGATTTTAGCACTCGGCAATCACCACGCGCAAACTCCTCATTTAGACAAACTGATCGGTCAGGGAACCACCTTTAATAATGCGTATTGTCAAAGTCCAGTCTGTGCCCCCAGTCGGGCTTCTTTTTTGACAGGCCGTTATCCTCGAACTACCCGGTGTCGCCAGAATGGCCAGTCCATACCTGGGGATGAGGTGCTGGTCTCCAAGATTTTTTCGGATGCAGGGTACCGGTGTGGCTTGGCGGGCAAACTTCATTTGGCCTCCTGTTCGGATGGCAAAGTGGAAAAAAGAACCGACGACGGGTATGATCCATTTCATTGGTCCCACCATCCGCAACCGGACTGGGAGGAAAATGAATATACTAAATGGCTCACGGAAAAAGGACAGGACTGGTTTGATTTGCAGGGCGAGAAAATCAGTCCCTATGTACAAGTTGGTCCACCAGCGGAGTTTAGTCAAACCACATGGTGTGCCGAAAAAACGATCGATTTTATCAAGAAGGAAAATGGAAAACCCTGGTTTTTTAGCTTCAACTGTTTTGATCCACACCATCCCTTTGACCCCCCGAAGGAATATCTGAACAAATTTAATTCTGACGATATGCCTTTGCCAAGTGTGCATCCGGATGAGGCCGATGCAAAAACCACTTTCCAAAAATTGGATCGGATATGGGCCCATAATACCCCTGGGGAATTTCAGGTTGAATCAATGACGGAAGAGGACAAGAGATTGGTGTATGCCGCTTACATGGCGATGGTTTCCTTGATTGACGATCAGGTGGGGCGAATTTTGAAGGCTCTAGAGGACTCGGGACAGGCTGATGACACACTGGTTGTTTTCATGTCAGACCACGGGGAAATGCTGGGCGACCATGGAATTTATTTTAAGGGTCCCCATTTTTACGACTGTCAAATGAGAGTGCCTTTGATTATGAGGTGGGCCAATGGTGGTATTGTGGAAAACCGCCGGGTGAATGGATTCGTTGAATTGGTCGATTTGATGCCCACTTTTTTGGAGGCAGCCGGACTGGCAATTCCTTCCGCGGTGCAAGGAAAGAGTTTACTCCCGCTTCTCATTGGTGGGGAAGAGAATGATTTTTGCCGGGAACAGGTCTATGCAGAATATTATAATGCATGGACGCATAGTGAGGCCTACGGTACGATGCTCCGCACGAAAAGTTGGAAGGTCGTGGTATACCATGGAACCAATCAGGGGGAACTTTATGATTTAATGGAGGACCCGGATGAGTTTTTTAATCTTTGGGACAGTCCTGTCCACGCTGAACAGAAGCAGGAACTCGTTTTGAAATGTTTTGACGCTTCGGTTCTTTCCATGGACCCCGATCCTCCCCGTCTCGGTCCTTTCTAGATAATTTTTTTCGCTCAAAAATCGAATTGGCTTGAATGGAATTTTAACCATGTCAGTCTTCTTATTTTTCTTCTTCCCATGAACATACACGAATACCAAGCAAAACAACTCTTCGCCGAGGCCGGTGTCGCAGTTCCTAACGGAACCGTTGCCCAATCCGCGGGAAATTTCGATCAAGCAATCTCTAGCCTGCCTGAAGGTAAGGCTATTGTAGTAAAAGCCCAAATCCACGCTGGTGGAAGAGGGAAGGGTACTTTTAAAGATGGCTACAAGGGGGGAGTCCATGTCGTATCTACCCCAGAAGAGGCCAAAGAAAAAGCGGAGGCCATGCTAGGCAATGTTTTGGTCACAAAACAAACTGGAGATGAAGGCAAGGAAGTCAGCACAGTTTACTTCAATGAAGCCACCGACATAGAAAAGGAATATTATCTCGCTGTATTAATGGACCGTGCAACCTCGAAGCCGGTTATTATTGCCTCCACCGAAGGAGGAGTGGATATTGAAGAGGTAGCGGAAAGCTCCCCCGAGAAAATTTTAAAAGTATTAATTGACCCTACCCTTGGACTTCGTTCTTACCAAGCCCGACAAATTGCATTTGGTTTGAAACTGAGTGGAGATTCTTTCAAGCAGTGTGTGAAATTAGTGACTAAGTTATACGCATTCTTTTGGGACAAAGATTGCTCTCAAGTGGAAGTCAATCCATTGGTCACCACTCCCGATGGAGATGTGCTGGCCTTGGATGCAAAAGTTAACTTTGATGCCAACGCACTTTTTCGTCATCCCGATGTGGTTGAACTCCGTGATGTAAGTGAGGAGGATCCCAAGGAAGTGGAGGCATCCAAATTCGATTTAAATTATATCGCCCTCGACGGAAATGTAGCCTGTATGGTAAACGGTGCCGGTCTGGCCATGGCCACAATGGATATTATCAAGCACTACGGTGGATCCCCTGCAAATTTTCTTGATGTGGGAGGAGGAGCAACAGAAGAACAGGTTGAGAATGCATTTCGTATACTCGTTTCTGATGATTCAGTGAAAGCAATTCTAGTGAATATCTTTGGTGGTATTATGAAATGTGATGTGATTGCCACCGGAATTGTGAACGCGGCTCGCAAGCTCGACATGAAAGTACCTTTAGTTGTCCGTTTAGAAGGAACCAATGTGGAACAGGGCAAGAAGATACTCGCGGAGAGTGGGCTCGCTCTTGAGCCTGCGGATTCACTTTCCCAGGCGGCCGAGAAAATTGTTCAAATGGCGGCGGAAGCCAATTAATTCAGACACCTTTAAAAGAAAAATTTATAATGAGCGTTTTAGTAAACAAAGATACCCGACTCGTGGTGCAAGGCATCACCGGAAGTGCGGGAAGTTTTCACACCATTCAATGTATGGAATACGGTACCAATGTGGTTGCCGGTGTTACGCCTGGTAAGGGCGGGCAAAAGTTTCAAGATTCTGTACCGGTGTTTGATACCGTAAAGGATGCAGTGGAGAAAGAAGGAGCCAATGTGGCTGCAATTTATGTTCCTCCTCCCTTTGCCGCAGATTCAATTTTGGAAGCAATTGACGCGGAGATTCCCTTAGTAATTGCCATAACCGAAGGCATACCAGTGCGAGATATGTCGGAAGTAAAAGCCCGTCTTGCTACATCTAATACGCGTTTAATCGGCCCAAACTGTCCGGGTATTATTACTCCAGGTGAGTGTAAGATTGGTATCATGCCAGGTTACATCCATAAACCAGGTAAAGTGGGGATCGTCTCCCGTTCTGGTACTTTGACTTACGAAGCAGTTTGGCAAATTACTCAGGCCGGTCATGGCCAATCCACCTGTATTGGAATTGGTGGAGACCCGATCAATGGAACCAGCCACTTAGATGCGATTAAACTTTTTCATGAGGATCCCGACACCGATGCCATTATCTTGATTGGGGAAATTGGTGGTACTGCAGAGGAAGAAGCTGCAGCCTTTATTAAAGAGCATGTAGATAAGCCATGCGCCGCCTTTATTGCCGGAAGAACCGCACCTCCTGGCCGCAGAATGGGTCATGCTGGAGCAATTGTTTCAGGCGGAAAAGGAACGGCCGAAGCGAAAGTAGAAGCGATGCTCGATGCGGGAATCTCGGTAGCCGAGACACCTTCTCACATTGCTGAAGCCCTCTTTAAAATTTATAATCCTTAATGTAGGATTATATTTTAAAGTGGATTAAATATTTCTCCCCCAGCCCAGCTTGAGGGAGTGTTTCATCCAAGTTCCATATTTTAGCGGGATGGAGTCCTGAGCTTTTCAGTTCTTCTGTATAGTCCCCTCCTTTTAAATAAAGGATTCCGTTGGCGGGTGAATTCCTAGACCCTTTTCGAATTTTATTACTCACCCAACCGAAAAATGTGGGGAGTGCGGTAACTGCTCGTCCGATGATAAAGTCATAGGTTTTCTTTTTGGGTAATTCCTCGACTCGACCCCTGCGAATTTCAACGTTTTTTAATTGGAGACGTTGAGCCATGTCTTCTACTACCATAACCTTTTTCCCGATGGAATCCAGTAGTGTGAAGCGTGCCTGAGGATAGCATATTGCAAGTGGAATTCCCGGTAGTCCACCTCCCGTCCCCACATCTAAGATTTGGGCTTTGGGCATAAGGCGTAAGATATTAGTAATAGTTAGGCAATGGGCAAGATGCTTGGTTTCCAATCGGTCCATATCCTTGCGGGATACCAAATTAATTTTTTCATTCCATTCCCGTAGTAATGCAGTGTACTCTTTAAGTTGTTGCCAAATTTCAGGAGATAACTCGGGAAACCATTGTTCGAGTAAATTCCATGAATTTTCTGATTCGCTCATTGTAAAAGATAAGAACGATTAGTTCACATCCAAAGGCTGAAAGCCTTTCACGAGATCATCCATTGCCTTGGCTTGTTTCAGAAAATCTTCCAGTTTATCCAAGGGCAGGGCGCAGGGTCCGTCACATTTTGCCTCAGCCGGATTGGGATGAGATTCGAGGAAAAGTCCACCAATCCCCTGGCTCATTCCGGCGAGCATAAGTTCAGAGACCGCTTGCCTACGACCATCTGCGGAATCACTTCTACCACCTGGTATTTGGAGTGAATGGGTCACATCAAAAACAACCGGGCATCCTGTTTTCTTCATAATTCCGAAGTTGAGTGGATCCACGACAAGATTGTTGTATCCAAATGAGGAACCTCGTTCACAAAGAAGGATCTTTTCATTTCCGGCCTCTTTGAACTTTTTTATTATATGACCCATTTCATGGGCAGCTAGAAATTGAGCTTTTTTTACATTGATTGGTTTCCCGGTTTCAGCAAGTGCAACTACGAGGTCAGTTTGTCGGCACAGGAAAGCGGGTAGTTGGAGAATATCAATTACTTCGGCACCTGCCTTTGCCTGAGCGGGTTCATGAATATCAGAAATAATGGGAACTTGATGTACTTCTTTAATTTCTGCCAGTATTTCGAGTCCTTTCTGCAGTCCAGGACCACGAAATGAATTAATTGATGATCGGTTTGCTTTATCAAAGGATGCTTTGAAAATGTAAGGTATCCCCAGTTTGCTCGTGATTTCCTTGTAGGTGGACGCTATTTCCAAGGCAAGTTCACGAGATTCCAGTACATTCATGCCACCTAACAAAGTAAATGGGCGAAGGTTGGAAACTGTTAGGTTTCCAACCTGGATATCTTTTTGATTATTCATGCAAATGCAACACTGGGTGGGTTTCCATGTTCGGCGGAAACGACAATTCCAATACCACCCCGTGCATTGAAGTCGACTTCGACCCGGCACCATCTTGGTTGAAGTGCTTCGACGAGGTCATCCAGTAATCGGTTTGCAAAATGTTCATGAAAAGTACCCTCATCCCTAAATGTCCAGAGATAAAGCTTGAGGGATTTTGATTCAACAATTTTTTGATCCGGTACATAGCGGATCAATATTCCTGCAAAATCCGGTTGCCCGGTTTTGGGACATAAGCAGGTGAATTCATCGGTTTTCAATTCAACCAAATAGTCCCGTTCCGTATTTCTGTTAGGAAAAGTTTCCAGGGTTCGGTTAGGATGGGTTCCCCCTTCTCCCAGCTTGGTAAGATTGGCATGTTCAGAATTTGTTTCGTTCATAAAGTGTTATTTTTTCATGAGTTTGAAAAATGGGCAATTCTGAAAGGTTATTGAATTGACTGCCAATTAAAATCTTTTGGTTTTCCTTCCAGGCTCTTTTTGAGTTTTTCGAGGAATTTTACCCTATCAACTTCAACTGCCCCAAGCTTTTCTAGATGGGGCGTGTGTACTTGGCAGTCAATGAAATGGAAGTTATATTCCAACGCGATTGACACTAATTTTGCCAGACAAGCTTTGGATGCTTCTGGCATATGAAAAAACATCGATTCCCCAAAAAAGGATTGTCCTAAAAAGAGTCCATATAAACCACCCACCAATTTGTTTTCATGGTAGGCTTCAATTGAATGTGCAATTCCAAGTTGGTTTAGTTTACAATAGTCCTTAATCATATCGTCTTCAATCCAAGTACTTTCTTGGTCAGGTCTCTTGGACTGAGCACATTCTTTCATCGTTTGATGAAAATTTTGATTAATACGAATGGTAAAACGGTTTTCCTTTACTGCTTTTTTTAATGAACGCGAAAGTCTAAACTCGGAGGGGTATAGAAGGAAGCGGGGGTCAGGCGAAAACCAATGCCACAGTGGATACTCACCTGTTTTTAGCCACGGAAAAATACCCTTTTGATAAGCAAGGATTAATCGTTCAGTACCCAAGGTCTCACTGATGGCAACGAGACCATCTGGATCAGTTGCAAGTGGATCTGGAAACCAAGGGGCGTCTCGGTCGTCGAGAAAGTAAACTTTACTCACAAGTTAGGTGGAGGATAATTCTAGAAGGCTTACTTCGGGACGGCAATTCAATCGAACTCCCCATAGATTTCCGACTCCTCGAGTGATGTGAATTTGCCTTTCCTTCCAGGAATGTAATCCCTCCACTAATGAGTGATCTTGAACCGGTGCAAATGGTGTCCAATCAAGGAAGGGAATCTTCAGCTGACCACCATGAGTATGTCCGCAAAGCAAGAGGTCCCATTTGTAATTTATTAATATTTCCTTGGCATCTGGATTATGACAGAGAACCAAAGAGGTTCCAGAATTATTCCGGGACGATACCTTAGTAAGACATTGTTCTGGACGGCATGTTTTTGACCATAAGTCCCCCACGCCTGCAATTGTGAGGGATTGGCCGTTAAGATAAATTGATTCTTTTTGATTATGCAAAAGTTTAATCCCTGCCCGGGCGAGCATCGATTCGACTTTTTGAGTGTTGGTAAATCCGCCATGAGCACCTGCCCATTCACCACCATCATGATTTCCTAATGAGGCGAAAGTTGGAACGATATTAGCATACATTCTCAATAGTTTTCCCAATTCTTCGAGTTCTTGGTTACTTTTTTGATCAGTAATAAAATCTCCAGTAATGACACATGCATCTGGGCTAAGGGAAAAGCCTTGCCGAAAAGCAAAATCAATATCCTCTAAACTTACGCTGTTTGAAAAGTGTAAATCAGAAAGATGCAGGAGTTTTATGGGAACTTTATTTCTGAGCTTGGGAATCAATACCTTCTTCTTTGTAACTTCCAACCAATTTGCTTCGAACCGAAGATAAAAAAAGGAGGCCAGTACAGTACCCAACCCAAGTATTATTTTTCGCAAGAAACCACGTCTACTTGCGCTCGATTTTTTTTTATTTTTTTTGAGTTGTTCTTGTTGGAAATCTGGAACTTCTCTTTGCATGATCAAAATCTATGATTATTCGATCCCGCCCACTTCATCCAAGTTTTCCAATTGTTCGATTAGGCTTTGCAGGGATACCGTTTTTTCTTTACCATTTCGGAAATCTTTAATTTTGATCTCGTTTTTTTCCCTTTCCTCTTCCCCAACAATTAAACCATAACGAGCACCGCTTTTTCCCGCTTCTTTAAATTGTTTTCCAAAGGCCGCATTTTTAAGGGAGTAAGCAACGGAGAATCCCGCTTTTCTGCATCGGGCAATAATGGGAAGGGAACTCTTTCTTTCTTCGTGATCTCCTATTAAAAATAGATCGGGTGAATGAATGTAAGTAGGAAGTAGCCCTTTTGATTGAAGACAATCACTCAGAGTCATATCGCCAATCGCAAATCCACTTGCGGGCATATCTACATTGCCAGAAAGCTTTTTAATTAAATGATCATAGCGACCTCCTCCGGCGAGAGCGCGACCTTGCCCACTTGCTTCAAAGGCTTCATAAACAAAACCAGTGTAGTAGGCCAAGCCACGAACAATCGAGAGGTCAATTTTAATGTAATCCTCTGCACCATGTCCTTCTAAATATTCTAGGAGAGTAAACCATTGGGATGCTCTTTCTTTACCCTCATCTCCACATTCTTTTAATCGTTTTTGCAATGTATCAAGGGAATCGATCTCTTTGATGGTGTTGATTTCAGCAAGTATTTCTTCCCCACGCCCAGGAAGGGCATTTTCAAAGGATTCTTTATTTTGTTCCGGTTTTCTTCTTTCACTTTTATCAATTGCATCCAGTACTGCTGGTCTTTGCTCATCTGTAATGCCAAGAGTATTTAAGAATAATACCCATGTCGTTCGGTCACTTAAGCGAATTTTAAAATCACTTGAACCCAAGCCAAGGGTTTCAAAAATTGCGACAAGGAGAGCGATTAATTCGGCATCTGCTCCCAGGTTGGATTCTCCTAATAGATCGGCATTAAATTGATAAAAAGATCGCCCTCGACCTTTTTGTGGCCGTTCATACCTAAAGTGTTCGCCCACATTGAACCACTTAATAGGTTTGGGTAATGCATTTGCCTTTGAGGCAACCATGCGGGCTAATGTCGGGGTAAGTTCAGGTCTTAGTGCAACTCGACGATTGCCTTTATCTTCAAAGTTAAAAAGCTGCCCCACAATTTCCTGACCAGATTTTTCTACATATAAATCAAGTGGTTCAAGTATAGGAGCATCGTACTCAGAAAAGTTGAAGGCATGAGCTACAGTTCGAAAGACGCGAAAAAGGTGGTTCCTTTGCGCACAGTCTTCGGGAGGAAAGTCCCGAAAACCGGGTAAAGTTTCAAACATTTTTTTGGGAGTAAATTTAGGAAGAAGGGTCGAGTTTATCTAGATTAAGTTTATCCAGTCCCTCCTTCATTTCCTTACCTGCTTTAAATTTGACGACAGCTCGGCGCGGGATCATTACATCAGTTTCAGGTTTATTGGGATTTCTTCCTACCCGTGATTTTCTTACCTGAAGTTCAAACACACCAAACTTGCGCAATTCAATATTTTGACCATTGGCAAGAGCTTGTTGCATGATATCGAGAGTACTTTGTACGATATTCCGAACATCATCGTGATTGTAATTAGAGTTCTCGTAAATTTTTTGTACTATGTGCCGTTTCGTTAAATTATTGGACATGATAGGTTATTTCGGTTTGAAAGACTTGGGATATGGGGTTAGTTTGTTAGCTTCATAGATTCCTGTTACTCAATGACCTGTCAAACCCATTTTAAAAAAAATGACTAAGAAAGATGATGATAATCCTTTAGAGGAAATCCAAAAACAACTTCACGATTTGCTAAACAATAAGAATGTTCAGGTTGCATTTGCCCCATTTATGGAATCAATGAAGGCAAAAGAAGGCGGAGAAAAAGTGGAAGAAGAAGTAAAGAAGAGTAAGCCTCCTCCTCCAGAAGATGCGACTCGTGATGAAAGATTAGATACTATTCGATCCTTTGATCGTAGACCCAAGGAGATTCGTGATTATTTGGATCGTTTTGTAATCAAGCAGGAACAGGCTAAACGGGTATTATCGGTCGCCGTTTGCGATCATTATAATCATGTCCGTCGTTGCTTAGAAAATGAGAAACTGGCCAAGACTGAATATGTAAAGCCCAATGTACTTCTTCTTGGACCCACTGGTGTGGGGAAAACCTTCCTGATGCGTAATGTCGCGAAATTAATAGGCGTGCCTTTTGTCAAAGCAGACGCAACAAAATTCTCGGAGACGGGATATGTGGGATATGATGTGGAAGATATTGTTCGGGACTTGGTGAAATCGGCGGATGGTGATGTTGAACTTGCAGAATTTGGAATCGTGTATGTGGATGAGATCGATAAAATTGCCTCAGAGTCTTCTAGGACGGGCAAAGATGTTTCCGGGCGAGGGGTTCAAATCAATCTGCTTAAATTAATGGAAGAGACTGAAGTGAATCTGCATGCACCTCAGGATATGATGGGACAGATGAAATCCTTCATGGATATGCAAAAAGGAAATAAGCCCAAAAAGAATACGGTAAGTACAAGAAATATATTATTTATTGTTAGCGGGGCATTTGATCAATTGGGTGAAAATGTGCGTAAACGACTGGATTTGAATCGAATTGGTTTTGGCTCGGCAGAAGAAAACATTTCATCCAGTGAATCGGCAAATCGGTTTTTATCTCAGGCCGAGACGCGGGACTTTATCGACTATGGTTTTGAGCCAGAATTTATTGGCCGGTTACCTGTTCGGGTTGCGTGTGAAGAATTAAACAAAGATGACCTTGCTCAAATCCTTAGTTCTTCAGAAGGAAACGTATTGGAACAATACAAAAATGATTTCTCTGGTTACGATATCAGTATCAAGATTGGCGGGGATGCGATTGAAAAAATCGCCGAAAAAGCAGCCGAAGAGAAAACAGGAGCCCGTGGACTAGTCACCATTCTAGAAAAAACCTTTCGGGATTTTAAATTTGAACTGCCTTCAACTGCGATAAAAGAATTTTCAGTCTCTGCGAACACCGTAGAAAATCCAGGAGATGAGCTAGAAACCCTACTCGAAGAAAAAAGAGACGAGTTGGATGATTCCCTGCTTGAAGATGTAGATCGTTATGCCGAATATTTTAGAAAAGAATGTGGCTATTTTCTCAAGTTTCGCAAGGCTGCAAAGTCTGCTATTGTAAAGGAATCAATAACTGAAGGTCGATCTGTGCGTGCAATTTGCGAGAGAAAGTTTTCTGATTTTATCCATGGATTGGGTATCATAAATCAAAGAACTGGAAAAAAAGAATTTGTAATTGATAAGAAGGTTGTGGATGACCCGGACAAGGAATTATCCAAATGGGTAGTCGAGAGTTTTGGTAAAAACAAGGATTCGTAAAAGGTGAGTAAACCTGATCCTGATGCGGTACGTGAAACTTTTACCCGCGTTGCTGATCGATATGATATTGCGAATCATCTACTTTCTGGTGGTGTTGATTTTTATTGGCGCAAAAAATTAGTTAATCTGGCAAAGCGAGAACCTTGTTCGAGAATCCTGGATTTGGCAACGGGAAGTGGGGATGTTGCCTTTGCATTAGAGGATGGTCTTCCATCAACTCCTGAAATTATCGGACTCGATTTTTGCGAACCTATGCTTAAACAAGCTCGAAACAAACGAAGCCGTCTTGGATTAGATTCCCAAAAGTATCAGTTTATGGAAGGAGATTGCTTGGATCTTCCATTTGAAGATTCAAGCTTTGATTTGGTTACTATTTCTTTTGGCCTTCGAAATTTGGCAGATCGTAAAAAAGGCTTAACCGAGATTTATCGAGTACTGAGACCGAATGGTCGCTTGATTGTACTCGAATTTACTCAACCTTATTGGTGGTTTCGGCCCTTTTATTATTTTTACCTCCGTTTGCTTTTACCCTGGTTTGCTCGACTAGTTACCGGAGATAGGGACGCTTATCTTTATTTAGGCACCAGTATTTCAAATTTTCCAAACCGTGTCGAATTGGGAGGGGAACTTGAAGATGTTGGCTTCGGAAGTCTGGAGATAGAAGCACTTACATTCTCAATTGTTGCATTGCACCTAGGGACAAAGATTTAATCCCTTACTATTCTTTCAGTAATATTCTGATTTTTTCTGTGTTGGTTTCGGGTTGTTGGCAGGTTTGATTTTCGCAAATGTAAACGGCAGCTTTTCCACTCACTAATCGGTGGTTTGAGACAAAAGGTGCCAATTTTAAAATTTCGGGATTTGTAAGTTGGGCTGGACGAAAGAGTAGAACTTTAGCGGGCAGGAAGTGTTGATTAATCTCCCTAATTAACTCTTTTGTATCATTCATATCTGGTTCACCTACGATTACGATTTCTTTTGCAGGAGCCAAAGCGAAGTCAAGAGCATGAAGTAATACTTCAGCACCTTGTGGGTTTTTTTCTATAAAACCAGAAAATGCAGAAAATAAATTTTCTGCCGAGGTGAGGTAACTCTTATTACCTGTAATCTTATTGATGCGAAGAAGGTTGAGTGCCATGACCGAATTACCCGAAGGAATTGCACCATCATAGATTTCCTTCGCCCTGATTAAAAGTGTTTCTCCATCATCCGCGGTTAGAAAAAAACCGCCGTTTTCTTGATCTTCAAAATGGATAATTGTGAGGTCCACCAATTCAATCGCTGCTTTCAAGTATTGAATATCAAAACTTGCTTCGTACAAATCAAGTAATCCTTGGCTAAAAAAAGCATAGTCTTCCAAATGAGCAGGAAGACCCGCTTTTCCTCGGCGCCACCTTTTTAGCAGGCGCCCGTTGGGCAGCCTTAACTTAGAAAGACAAAAGTCGGCCGCATTTTGAGCGATTTTTAAATATTTCTCTTGATCCAATGCTTTGGCAGCTTGGGCAAAAGTTGAAATCATCAATCCATTCCAATCGGTCAGTACTTTATCATCTTTCTGCGGGTGGGTTCGTTTTTTTCTAGCGTCAAAGAGAGTTGCTTTTAGCGAGTCTATTCTAGTTCGAAATGCTTGTGGCGATTGATTTTTTTCTTGAGCGATTTCATCAAGTGATCGTGGTAAATGAGGAATATTCGCACCGGTTTTTTGATGGGTGGCTTCATCAAGAAAATTTCCTTCTTTTTCAAATTGATAAGTTTCGTTAAAAAAGGTGCCATCTTTATTGCCTAGAACCTCTATTACTTCCGAGGCAGTCCATAGATAAAACTTTCCTTCTTCTCCCTCACTGTCAGCATCTTCTGCAGAATAAAACCCACCTTCAGTAGAGGTCATATCTCGGATTACATAACTAAGGATTTCTTCTGTAATCCGTGCGAAATAGTCAGATTTTGTAATTTGAAAGCATTCCAAATTTGCTTGGGCAAATAGGGCCTGGTCGTAGAGCATCTTTTCGAAATGGGGAGCGAGCCATTTTTCATCCACTGAGTATCGGTGTATTCCCATGCCGACTTGATCATACACTCCGCCCTGATGAATTTTATTAAGGCTGTGCACTACCATTTCCAAGGCTTTTTTCTTTCCCGTTCTCTTGTGATAACGAAGAAGAAAGCTTAGAGTATGTGCAGTTGGGAATTTAGGTTTATGTCCAAAACCTCCGTGTTGTGAGTCATAATCTTTTAGCAATGCCTGAAAACAAGCGTCAAGGTGAGTTCCATTTAAGTCACCACCAGCTCGATTCGCCTGCATTTCATTGAGGCTTTGCATGATTGCATTGCCGACTTCTGTCACTTTGCTCCTTTCTTTTTTCCAAATATTGGCAAAATGTGGAATCAATTGAGTCATAGAAGATTTTGGGAAATATGTTCCGGCAAAGAAAGGCACTTTTTCGGGTGACATAATTACTGTCATTGGCCAACCGCCCCGACCGGTCATCATCTGAGTGACAGACATATAGACATTGTCCACATCTGGCCTTTCTTCCCGATCTACTTTAATGCAGATATAGTCTTGATTCATTAATTCCGCGACTTCTTCATCTTCAAAAGATTCATGCTCCATCACATGACACCAATGGCATGTAGTGTAGCCGATCGACAGAAATACCGGCTTATTTTCCTCTAATGCTTTTGAAAATGCTTCTTCCCCCCAAGGGTACCAGTCGATTGGGTTGCGTGCATGCTGGAGAAGGTAAGGACTGTTTTCAAATACCAAACGATTAAATTCCACTCCACCATCATTTGGTAGTTTAGCAATTTCTGCGGGTCCGGGTGGGGGTAGTCGTGAGGAATACTTATTTTCTTTATCCGAATGTGTCGCTTCCTCATTTGGTTTCATGCCAATAGGGGAGGGCAATTCATTAGACACAGAATTTTTTTCTCCACATCCAAATAGAAAAGCTACGAAAGTCAGAAACGAAAAAAAACGAAAAAATGCAATTGTTTGAAGTAAGGAATAAACCGAAATAGGTTTTTGTTGAAATTCCTTGCCCCGACAAGTGCTTCGAATCACGAAACGGAGATCAGTTTTTGTAGACTATCTGCTCTTTCCTGTATTTCTTTTGCACCGGCTGATTCGAGCCTGTCGCATCCAAATGCTTCTACGGTTAAACTCGCAGTGGAGGTTGCATAAAGCATTGCCTCTTTAATCGTATTAAAGTCGGAGGCATTTCGTGATGCCATTCGCCCAATTAAGGCACCGGCAAAAGAATCGCCTGCACCAGTCGGGTCACGTAGTTCAGTAACTGGGTAAGCAGGCAAGGCAAACATGCCATCTTGATGAAACAGAATAGCTCCGTGTTCACCTTTTTTAATAATGACTGATTCCGGCCCCATTTCCCTGAGTTTCTTCCCTGCAAGAATGATGTTATTTTCTTCAGTCAATTCTTCCGCCTCAGTATCATTAATTACAAACAAATTGATTCTTTTAATCAAATCAAGCAGTGCGTTCCTTTCAATTTCAATCCATAAGTCGATTGTGTCTGCGAGTACATATGCTTCAGATTCTAATTGATCCAGTACATGTGACTGGAGTGCCGGGTGAATATTTCCGAGCAGTACAAAAGGAGTATTTTTGTAAGAATCCGGTAGGTCGGGTCGGAATTTCTCAAATACATTTAATTGAATATCAAGTGTGTCCCTACGATTGAAGTTTTCATGGTATTTTCCTTTCCAGAAAAAAGTGGGTCCACTTTCATCTTTTTGCACACCTTCCAAATCAATTCCACGGGAACGTAGGCGGTCTAAGTATTCATCTCCAAAATCATTACCAATCACTCCTACCATCTGTACATCGGTGTAGTAACTTGCTGCGAAAGAACAGTAAGATGCTGCACCTCCAAGAATGTGTTCTTTTTCACCGTAGGGAGTTATTACATTATCAAAAGCAACAGAACCCACCACAAGTAATGGCGAAACTGAAGAGGAATCAGAATTAATACGATCAGACATAATCACTACGATATCGAGTTTTCATAGAAGCTCAAGAGAACAAGGGTAAAGTTTGCTTACTTTTGTCGATTTACTCAATCAATCAATCAATACCTCTCCGCTTTGTAGCAAATTACGAATGGGCTAATTGTCGACTCAGCAGATCGAACCCGCAGTAAACTATTATGGACTATGGTTAATTTAAAAACCTGATTTCAAAATCCCCTTAAATCTTACCCCATATTTTTCTCATGAGGGCAAAAGTTGTGGGATCATGTTCTTCCAGTTCGGCCCTGACGAAAGGATAAAAATCATTAACTCCGAGATACGATTCGGACATCTCTGCAAAAAATTCCTTATGATTTGTTCGTGCATAATGGCTTGTTTTTCCTCCTCGGAAAAGTAGAACTTTATCATATAAACCTTTTTCTTCTGCTAGTTGATAAGAATTGATAATTTCCTGGTGATCAAAGCTGAGGATTTGATCATGATAGGAATGAGCGAGTTCGTGTAAAACTACATAGGGGTGTTTTGCCCACTGATCCCTGCTTACAAGTTGACGGGCACGCGGAATATGAACCCTTTTTTCTAGTGTTGGATCATGCTTGTTTGTCAGTAACCATCTTTTGCTGGGATGGTATTGCATATTGGTTAATTTATGGTTCAGGTCTACTCGGATGTATAATGTACGTAACACATCGACCTTTTCTTGATCTAATATGTAGGTAATCCGTTGAAGATGATTCGCCAGTGCTTTTTTTAAGTTATTAAATAATATCCGATTCTCGCCTTTTTGGAAAACAGGATTCCATTCAACAGGCCAACCCTCGACTTTTTCAAGAAATGGAACGGGGAAATTTTCTTGTGTTGAAGACCTTTCCTTTGCGATTGAAAAAGAAACCAAAGTTAAAAAAGTAAATAGGTGCGAAGCGAAGTATTTCATGTTTAGGAAACTTGAGTGATTGGAAATGTGCTGGCCAAAACGACCTGGTCATCAATTTCAATAAGGATTGAGTAATTTCCCGGTTTTTCAAATTTTAAACGCTGAATATCATTAATTAAATTAATTCTGTGCTGGGGACCGGGGGATTCAAATTCGCGGTCAATAATAGTCCTTGGCTCATCTTCCGCCATTGGGATGCCAATCGAAATTTTGAGCATATGCTTTCCTTTGGTTAAATCAGAAAAAGAAAGAAACCAAATCATCCGGGGGTGAACTACTGGAAATTCTTTGGCTCTTAAATTTGAGAAAATCCCGAGAAGGGTATTTTTTCCTGTAGCTGGATCAACATAAACTGAGTCGCAGGTTATCCAAGCTAGGACTTGTGGTTTTGTAGACATAAAGGTTGAGTTAAGTATGCAGATTATGAAAGACCGCTTCTTTGCAGGAGAGCTTCTATCTTTGGATCCCGTTCCATAAAATTTCGATATAATTGATCGGGAGGAAGAGAATTTCCTTTGCTTAAAATGTGCTGTCTAAATCGATGTCCAGTTTCTGGATTCATTACTCCCTCTTCTTGAAAGCGGGTAAAGGCATCCGCATCAAGTACCTCGGCCCACTTGTATGAATAATATGCAGCTGCATACCCAACAGGACTACTAAATAGATGGCTAAATCGGTGGGTGATCGTACGGGCAGGGGATTTTCTTTTTGGAAAATACTCTCTCAGCTCTGATTGGATTGCCTGTTCTAAATCCTCAAAGTCTTGCAAGGCAAGAGTGCGGTGTAAAAACAAATCCAACTTAGAAAATGCGAGTTGTCTCATCATCGAATTTCCTGCCATAAAATTTCGAGCCCGTAGCATCTTCTGAAATAAATCTTCCGGAATGATTTCTCCTGTTTCATGGTGTTTTGCAAATAGGTCTAGGCTGATCCGTTCCCAGCACCAATTTTCCATAATTTGGGAAGGCAGTTCCACAAAATCCCATGCCACATTGACTCCGTTTAAACTGCGGTGAGGTACTTCTCCGCATAAATGATGAAGGAGGTGACCAAATTCGTGAAATACTGTTTCGACTTCGTAATGAGTCAGCAGTGCCGGTTTGCCCGCGGAGGGTGCAGTAAGATTTCCACAAATTAAACCAAGGTGGGGTGGGCGGCTTCCGTCTTTGTTTGGCTCTGCAGTTTTTAAGTAGTTCATCCAGGCACCACCACGCTTGGAGGAGCGGGGATGCCAGTCCGCGTAGAATGAACCAAGCAGGCACTTGCTGTTGTGATCAAACAAATCGTAAAACCTTACTTCATTGTGCCATACTTCTACGGGTGGGTTTTCCTTTTCTCCATTGCGAAAGGTTTCTCCTGCAAATTGGGTGGATCGTTCGACAATCTTCAGACCAAATATTGTAGTCACCAAGTTGAACATGCCGCTTAGTACTGACTGAATCGGAAAGTAGGGCCGTAGATCTTCATCATCAAAACTATACCGTTCCTTCTTTAATTTCTCTGCCCAGTAACCGACTTCCCATGGTTGAAGCAGGTCTACAGTCTGGCCTGTTTTCCCTGCTTTAAATTCCTCCAATTCACGGTTTTCTTTTGTGAAAAAGGGCAGAGTCTTTTCTTTTAGATCAGAGATGAAATCATCCGCACACTTGCCATTTTTTGCCATCCTTCTACTCAACACGGAATCCGCAAAGTCATGTTTGCCTACCAGTTCTGCTTTTTCTTGTCGAAGCGCTAAGATTTCCTTGATCAATAGAGAGTTGTTATAGGGCTCTTCTGTACCGAGTCGGTCGCTTGCAGACCAAATTTTTTGCCGGAGTTCTTCTTCGTCAAGATACTGTAATACGGGAAGCATCGATGGTGCATGCAGAGTGAATATCCATGCGTCTTTTCCCTCTTTATCACCCAGTTTTTTGATCGCAGCCTGCTTCGCCGCATCCAAGGCAGAGGAAGGAAGTCCCTTGAGTTTATCCTCCTCTTTTACCACCATCTGCCAAGCGTTGGTTGCATCCAATACATTTTCGGAAAACTTTTGAGTAATCTTAGCGAGTTCACTCGAAAGTTCTTCGAGGCGCCTTCTTTTTTCCATAGGAAGATTAGCCCCGGCCTCCTGGAAATCTTGAATGGTTTCATCCAGTAGTCTCTGGTCTATGGAATTTAAGTCATTTGCTTGTTCGCTTTCGGCAAATGTTTTAACTGCATCCCATAATTTACCATCCAGAAAGATTTTCGCACCAAATTCGCTGACGGCAGGCAAGATATCATTATGTGCATTTCTTAATTCTTCTGAATTACAAACTGAGTCAAGATGAGCAACCAACCCCCAAGCTTCATCCAATTGAACGGTAGCTTGTTCCAAAGACTTAATCGTGTTGGAAAAAGTTACATTTTGGGGATCTAATTCACGGATGGACTGCAAGTTCTTTTCGGATTGCTCTAGGGCAACAGTGATATCGTTTCGAACGCATTCAGGTTGGAGAGTAGACCAGGATGGGTGCTGTGTATTTTCGAGAAATGGATGATTTTTCATGGTATAAATCGATTCAAAATTGAGGATTGGTTTTGTTATTCCCAAATTTGATTAAGAAATTTTATTTTTGATTTGATCCAAGTTTTTTTTGTGACGCATTTGTAAAAGTTCTATTGCTAAGGCAAATCCCATGGGTACATAAATCATTGATTTTTCAATCTCTTTGCCGAGCCCTTCCATAAAAATAGTTATACCGATAACAATCAGAAAAGAGAGAGCTAAAATTTTTAATGCCACATTTTTCATGATGAAGTCTCCAATTGGCTTGGCAAAAAACAGGATTACAATAAAAGAGGAAAGAACTGCAGTAATAATAATCCATTGATTATTAGTAAGTCCGACTGCCGTAATTACCGAGTCGAGCGAGAATACAATATCGAGAATTACAATTTGAAAAATGATTCCACCCAAACTCGCTTTTGCTTTATTTTTAGTTTCATGATGCTCCAACTCGACGGTGGTATGGATTTCCTTTACCGCTTTCCATATTAAAAATAACCCACCTGCAATAAGGGCGATGTCTCGCCACGAATAAGCAAACCAAGCAGGACCACTTGGCCACGCAGGATTGGTCAACTGTACCAGCTGTAGCCCGCCTAAAACCATGATTACTCGAGCCACCATGGCGAGAACCAGTCCAAAGTTTCGAGTTGAATTTCTTTTGTTTTCAGGCAAACGGGAAACCAAAATCGCAATAACCAAAACATTATCGACTCCAAGAATTAACTCCAAGCCAACCAATAATACAAATAAGCCAATTAAATCACCTTCCATACCCCCCATCCTTTCATGGTTTATAATTTTGAAAAGAAAAAAGATTCAAGAATCGACATTGTTTAGGAGTTTGGATTGATTTCTAGTCATCTGATGAACCCATTTGATATTCAAATTACAGGGGCAAGCTTAACTTTTCTACAAGTAGCCACACGAGTTCCTTTAAAATTCGGATCTGAGGTACTGACCTCGGTCACTTGTGCAAGAGTATCTGTAAGTGTCGAGAGAAGAGATGGACATTCGGGAGAGGGTTGGGGGGAAACCCCACTGAGTGTGCAATGGGTTTGGCCATCTGCCACTTCTTATGAAGAACGACATTTAGCCTTAAAGGAATTTTCGGAACTATTGCTCAATAAATATAAATCACATTCTGGTTTCGGACATGCATTGGAGCTCGGATATTCGTTCGTTTTTGAGCTATTGCCGACTTTCCTCAAAGAGTATAACGAATCTGAAAGAAATGGAATGGAGCCATTGCCATGGCTTGGAGCCTTGGTTTGTGCCTCTGCATTTGACCTCGCTTTACATGATGCATATGGCATGACAAATGACTTGCCGACTTATCAGTCTTATGATTTCCCCTACCTCAATCTGGATTTAAGTCATTTTATTGAATCGAATTGTGTGAATACGATCTCGTTTGAGAAGAAGACTCCTTCTGAATTTTTAGTCCTCGATCCGGATAATCAAATTCCTGTTTGGCATTTAGTGGGAGGATTAGACCCTTTGTCAGCAAGAGAATGTACGGGGAGCGAACCGCGGGACGGTTACCCCATACATTTGGAAGAATGGATTGAACGGGATGGATTAAATTGCCTGAAAATTAAGCTTCGGGGCAATGATTCGCATTGGGATTATTCACGACTGGTTGCAATTGGAAAAATTGCGAACGAAATGAATGTCGACTACCTGACAACCGATTTTAATTGTACTGTAACGGACCCCAGTTATGTGAATCAAATTCTCGATCAATTAAAAGTAAAAGAATCAAAGACCTGGGATAAAATTATTTATGTGGAGCAACCCTTTCCTTATGATTTAGAAAAGTACGGAATAAAAGTTCATTCTTTATCGGAAAGAAAACCTCTTTTTATGGATGAAAGTGCCCATGATTGGAAGCATGTCAGGTTAGGCTTGGAATTGGGATGGACAGGAGTCGCTCTTAAGACATGCAAGACACAAACGGGAGCTTTGCTTTCCCTGTGCTGGGCAAAAGCCCATGGCATGGATTTGATGGTTCAGGATTTAACTAATCCAATGCTTGCTCAAATTCCACATGTATTACTTGGTGCACATGCTGGGACTATCATGGGAGTGGAGAGTAATGGAATGCAGTTTTACCCGGAGGCTTCCCTAAAAGAGGCATTAATTCATCCTGGTATTTATGAACGAAGAAATGGCATGCTTGATCTATCAACACTAAAAGGTCCTGGCTTTGGCTACCAAATGGAGTTGGGCTAGCTTGGGATTATTTTTTATAAAATAGTACCAAATTTATAATTTAAATTAAGTCCACTTGGCTTTATAATTTAGTAATGTCTCAGAGCAGAACGGAACAGGAATTATCTTTTTTCGAAAAACTAATTCTTCGATGGTATACACAAAGTGAAGGCAGAGTACTTTTAGAGTCTTATTTCCTTTGTAGCCTTATCCCTGTAATACTTTATATATTACCTCAATGGGTAATGGTCAGTGATGGTAGGGTTCATCGCAACGGGCTTGTGGATTACAGCATGGGGTTGGGGGCGATATTCCTTGCTCCAATTTTAGAAACAATTTTTATTTTTGTACCCATATTAGAACTTTGCCGATATTGTAAAGTGAAGCCAATTTGGACTATTCTCGGTTTTGCCCTTTTTTTTGAAATGCTTCACACTCAACGAGGACTTTGGGGACACTTGATTCTTTATCCCTCTATGATTAGCATGACCGTTCTATACTTGGCAATGAGGGACAAATCATTTTTACATGCTCTACTATTTACTGGAGCAGTTCATGAATTTTACAACTTCACTGTTGTGATGGCGAGCCCGATGACTTATGACCACTTTTTCTATTAATTCTCTAAAAAAACGAGAAATGAAAAGTGGGTTATTGAACTAGGTATGTGCAAGCTTGCCGTTCGATTCAATTTCTCGCATCACATTTTGAATTTCGGACCGGAATTCGTTTAACTTTGTCTTGGATAAATTAATTTTATCATGAGCAGCTTTCTGTAACTCATCGCAAATATCAGTTAGGCGGTCACTCCATTTTTCGAGGGAGGGGAGAGTCTGTTCGAACAATTCACTAGAAGTAGCAGTAGTTTGTTGAAAAAGGGAAATTTGGTCAGTGAGTTGACGTTTTGTTTCGCGAGTTTCAGCCAAAAGTATTCTTTCACCTGCAACGCGTTTCAAATCTCCAGTCAATCCAAGCTTGGAGAGAAACCAAATAATCCATTTGGAGGGATCAAGCTGCCAAGGTTTCACGCCGTTTCGGTAGTCCCATTGAAATTCGTGGTGATAATTATGGTAACCTTCCCCCATGGTAAAGATTGCGGCGATCCAACTATCTCGTGCACTGTGGCTTGTTGAGTAAGGTCGTTCGCCGATCATATGGCATAGTGAGTTAATACAAAATGTGGCGTGTTGAACCATTACTACCCGTGCGACGCCGGGTATCAATAATCCGCCAAGGGCACCTGCCATCGGGCTGATGTTACCTGTGGAGACTGCATATACATAACCAATGATCGTGGGTAAGATGAAACTCATGAAAAATGCAATCCCGTGAACCCATTTATCCTGCCACATTACAAGACGATCTTTTTTCAGGTCTTGTACATTGTTGATCGGGTTGTCCGGTTTGAGCTTAAACATAAGCCAACCCATGTGAGCCCAGAAAAATCCTTTAGATATGTCATAGGGGTCATCATCAGTATCAACATGTTTGTGATGCTTTCTATGTTCGGAGCTCCACCATAGAGCAGAATTTTCAAAAGCAGCAGCACCGAAAAGGAGAACAAACAATTTGACTGGCCATTTCGCCTTGAACGCTTTGTGAGAAAATAAGCGATGATACCCCACGGTAATACTTAAACCAGTTGCAGGGTAATAAAACATAAAAACCCCAAAAATAAACCAGTCCCATCCAAAAAAATAAAAGTAAGCCGGCACCGCAGTGAAAGTAAGAATGGCTGTAATAATCAGAAAACTACTAGTTACCCACTCAACTCGATTAAAAGGAATGTTTTTGAACATCATACTAATCTATTGGTGAATCCTTAAATTACGAATTCTTTTTTCAGTAGTAAGAAGATCCAATCAATGAATTTTATCTCTTGGACCGATGGGCTTTGACATAAAAGGAAAATTTTCAAAGTATTTATATTTTAAACTCTCACTTATTTCATGAAAGAATTAGCTCATTTCCTTATTTGTATTTTAACGCTCACAGTATCTTCACTGTTTCTATGTGCAGAGGACTCGAAAATTCTTACCTTGAAGGGTAAAATTGGTCCGGGGAATGGAAAAACGGTGGTCCTGGTTTCTGGCGATGAAGAGTATCGAAGTGAGGAAAGTATGCCCATGTTGGCCAAAATTTTTGCCGAAAAACATGGATTTACCTGCAAAGTTCTCTTCGCATGGGATAAAACCGGCAAATATATTGACCCTAATAATCAACAGGGCGTAATTGGTTGGGAGCATCTCAAGAGTGCGGATCTTATGGTAATTGGCACACGATTTCGTAAACCAAATGCAGAGGATGCTGAGCATATCACAAATTTCTTAAACTCAGGGAAACCAGTAGTTGGTATTCGTACTTCCACTCATGCATTTAATGGAGGAGAAAAATTGGGAGATAAAATTTCGTACAGTCAGTTCGGACCACTCATTATGGGAGAAGGTTGGGTGAGTCACCATGGCAAGCACAAGGGCGAAGGAGCACGTGGAATGGTTGAGACTAAGAATGCCGCCCATCCAATTCTTCATGGAGTAACTGATGTATTCGGTCCCTCTGATGTTTATGGAATTAATCGCTTGAATGAAAAAGATACAATTCTTTTGCGGGGAGCAGTAACCAAAACACTTGCGCCAAACTCTTCCTTTGTAGATGCGAAGAACGACCCCATGCAACCGCTTGCATGGCTTCACCCGTACACTGCTCCCAATGGAAAGAAAGGCACCACATTTTGTACCACTATGGGTGCATCAGTTGACTTGGTTAGCGAAGATTTACGGCGAATACTGGTGAACTCGGTTTATCATCTCACTGGGCTAAAAGTTCCTGCTCATGCAGATGTTAGCTATGTGGATCCATTTTACCCTTCTTTTTATGGATTTATTAAAGACAAAAAGTATTGGTCGGGCCAAGACATGCAAGCTGAAGATTATGGTTTAGGTAAGACTCCTCATGCACCGGATCCCCAAGGCTCGCCTAGTTGGTCATTTCGTGACACCCCGAATAAGAAGTAAGTTTTATTCTCCCTCTTTATTTTTATTTGCGATTTCAATCTTCGCCTGCTCAGCCAGTTTTCGATACCGGACTGCTTCCTGTAAATATACCATTCGCAAGTTATGCCCGCCGAGCTTGCTGTAGTTGCGAAATTTAGGGTTAGAATAAGCAGGGCTTAGACTTTGGGCATCAGCAAGTGCCTGATAGGATCTTGCCCTTGTCTCATATCTTTTTGCACGAATTTCAGCAGATTCAATGCTTGGTTTGGGCGATTGATTAATGGAAGAGGTACAGCCATTTTGGAGGAGAAACAATCCAATGCAAAGAATGATTTGAACGGCTCTTTTCACGGAGTTGTAATTCCGGCTTGAATTAATTGCTCTTTTACCTGTTCGACTGATATCCCTGCTGTGGGAAGTGGATAACCCAATGTATCTCCATTGGGAGTAAAACCATCCCCCGATTTTGTCTTCCGAATGTAGGAAATCTCTCCCTGCTGACGGGATGGGGAGAAAATGGTAAGTTGGTCATTTTTTGTTCCCCGTAGACAAAGATCGTAGAGACAACCAGGGGTCATTCCATTTGCCCCCCAGAAAGCACCCATGTTGGTCTTGCGGTCAGGTGCAGAACTTCCAATTGCACATTCAATGAGTCCATTCCTAAGGACGAAGTCTCCAATGATACCATCCGCCTCTTTACCTTTGGGGAGTTGAGTAACCGTGTCAGGAGAAATTTCAATGATTTCTACTTTTCCAAATTGCGAAAAAATGGGAATGAGTAAAAGAAATAAAAGAGATGTTTTTTTCATTGAGCTATGGGTTGAGGATGGGAAACACTAAATTGTGTGCTGAAATTAATTATTACAACCCCTGAAAGTGACTTTTGATTCGTTTCTTGTAAGGTTCTCTTCCCTTGGATCGGATAATGTGGGTACTATTTATTAAAATTATACTGACCCAATTCTACTTTCTGTTATAGAAATATTACATGTCTCAAAATACAAGTATTACTCTTATTCGTCATGGTGAAACCGAATGGAATTTGTGTGGACGTTGGCAGGGGCACGCAGATTCTCCGCTGAGTTCCCGTGGTGTCGCACAGGCAGAAGCACTAGGCCAAAGAATGAAGGGTGAGAAATTCGATTTTTATTATTCAAGTGATCTCGGTCGTGCCATGCACACATCTGAACTGGTGGGCGGGCCATCCGGTTTGGTTGCTGAGAAATTTATTGGATTGCGGGAACGTGATCTTGGGGTGTTGGAGGGCATGAACACCGAGGAGATGAAAGTGAGTCAACCAGATATTTACTCCTCCTTTCGTAGTGATGGTCCGGACTTTCAGGTTCCCGGCGGAGAGAGCTTTCGTGAATTTTACGAACGTTGTTCTGGTGCAGTCGAGGAGCTTGCTACTAGACATTCGGGAGCGAAAATTGCATTGATTACACATGGCGGAGTGCTGGGTGCAATTTTTCGTTATGTTCTCAATCTGCCTTTGGATTCCGATCGTAATTTTGTTCTTCTGAACTGCTCGATTAATCGGATCGAAAAGATTGAGGCGGGGTGGAATTTGATCAGCTGGGGAGATGTAGCTCACTTAAAAGAGTTAAGCACCTTAGATGATGCCTGAGTTCACTTACATTCTGCCTCTATTTGCTTGTTCATTTTCATACAGTTGTGCCGCGTAGAGAACCATTCGTTCTTTTTCACAACAACAAGATCAATATTTGAAGAGAGGGAAGCAAAACTCCTCTTTTATGCAGTAAGCAATTCGTATAGAAGTATGATATCCTAGCGTTGGCATAAATGAGTCTGCGAATGTAGAAATTTTGACCTTACTTCTTGTCTCTAAAAAGACTGTATTCATAAATGTGATGCAATATTCTTGATTTTACTTTGTGCTTTAAAAAATTATTGTAGCCCCAAAGAAAGCTTATTTCGACAGTAGGATATACTTTTTTCAAGCTGACTGAGTTGATAATTTTGTTGGGCCACTTTTTTTTCTACACCATCCGGTGAAATGAAAGGTTTTATTTCCTCTCCTTTTTGGCTGATCAGCAAGAAACGCGAAAAGTCTTTCGCTAAAAAAGTAGAATAGGGGGGCCAAAAAGTTGATTCCAAATAAGGAAATTCCTTCGCAAATCCTGATATGATTTCTAATTGCATGGGAAGGGCAGGGCACAGCCTCTTCCATTCTGAGACAAAAGTGTGCAGATCTGTGCAACCCTCTCCCATTGCAGTCCATTGTACTTTTACCCCTCTTTTACTTTTCCAAAGCATGGAGTCTCGAATACCACTCGATAGGGCATAAGGGGCAAGGTTTCGAAGGGTGTCAACGGGGTCTTCGAGAGTCCAGGTTGCATTACCCGAATCTAGAGTGGCGCCAACATAGTCAGTCCCTGCCCGTTCAATTAATTCAATAAGTTCTCTACTGTGCAAATCTCCTGCATGGTTCTCAACTGCTATCTTAACTCCCGCATTTAATGCCACTGCCTTTATTTTTTTCAGAACTTGTACAGTGCTCGTGATATGGTTCTGAATTCCTCCTTGGGTGTATCGGTCTTTCATCGTCCCTAGGTAGCATCGTGCCACGCTTGAACCAACCTCTTTTGCCACCCGTATAAGAAGACGTAAATGCTCCTCGGCGGTTCCATATTTATCCTTGAAACTTTTGGAGGTGGGACAAATCCCACCAGTTCCAGTATGGATGACTATGCCTTGGTTTTGGGCTTCCTGTTTAATCTCCTTGAGATACGAGGAATCCAAAGACTCATAAACTTCGAGGTCGGAAAATAAGATCGAATCCAGCTTTTGTGAACTTGCATATTTAAGAAGTTGTGGAGCTTTCCAGCCAAGAGATCTTATCGAAAAGTTGTCAAATCCAAGAGGAATTCTTAATGCCGAAGAACTGCTTCCACGCAGTGAGTCTGTTACCATTAAACTGGAAGCAAGTAAAGGTACTGATCCTTGACAGAATTGACGTCTGGTTTGAGAAGTGTTGAGTAGATCCATGTGCATTATGCCAATCTATGCGAGTGCGATCTGCAAGTTTGAAAATGTTGGAGTATGAGTTTTTCAATTCTAGCCTATGACCTTCACTCGTTCTGTTACCCTCGATTCCAAGCGAGTTCGATTTAATCAAATATTATTAAAAAATTGCCTACTACGATTAAAAAAATATAAAAAAACATTAAATATTATTTGCCAAGACTAATTGTATTAGCATAGGTTATCGGGTATATGAAAGAGAGTAAGGAAATCCAGTTGGAGGAATTTAAAGTTGTTTACGAATTAGAAGGCTCCCTTGATCTCGCCACAAAGTATTTTATGGCAACACAAACTGAGGACGCTAAAAAAATGTTTTCTTTCGTTTGCCAGAAAAATGATATGAATTCTACTGTGCATAGCATAGAGAAATGGAATCGCTGGAGTTCGCAATGGGAAGTGCAGGACGAAGCAGTTTCCTAACTTAGTTTCATTTTTTTGTTTTCGATTTCCCCCCCCCCAATAATCTTGGCAGTTTTGAATTCCTTACCGTGGATTTTCTTGACTAAATATTAGTAACAAGGAGAGGTCGGTTTGATCAAAAAAAATCTGGTTCGCGATTTGAAATCTCATTCAAATTAGGCTATATTTAAATTATGAAATCGAATCGAGAACCAAACCTAGAAGAGTTCAAGTTTCATTATCATTTCGAAAATGCAGTGGGCTTTTCTGATAAGTATTTTTTAGCCCATAATATTGATGAAGCAAAAGAAAT
>JAQXBH010000085.1 GCA_029252505.1 Opitutales bacterium
ACCGGGGGCACTCTTATAAACGAAGGTAAAAGATCCCATAATGACCTTCTGATTCGCAAGGGAAGAATAGAAACGATTGGACCCAGTCTCGCAATTCCATCCGGATGTAAAGTGATTGATGCGGGCGGAAAACTGATCCTTCCTGGACTGATTGATGACCAGGTTCATTTTCGGGAACCGGGTCTTACCCACAAGGCATGTATTCATACTGAATCGAAAGCCGCGGTTGCGGGTGGAGTGACCACTTTTTTCGAAATGCCTAATGTGTCCCCGCCCACACTAAGCATGGAACGAATTGAAGAAAAATGTGCTATCGCAAATCAGGACTCGCTCGCCAACTACGCTTTTTTTCTGGGAGCCAGTAATGAAAATCTTGAAGATGTAAAATCGGCCGACCCCTCGAAAGTTGCAGGTATCAAAGTATTTATGGGATCCTCTACCGGCGACATGTTAGTCGACGAAGAAACTGTGCTAGAGGGAATCTTTAAAAACGCTCCCACCATTATTGCCACCCATTGCGAAGATACCCCCACCATATTGGCCAATGAAGAAGTTGCCCGGGAAAAGTTTGGTGAAGAAGTTCCCTTTTCCGAACACGGAAATATTCGCTCCCGTGAAGCCTGTATCAAATCCTCCACCATGGCGGTGGAACTGGCCAGGCGGGAAAATGCAAGATTGCATGTACTTCATATTACGACTGAGGAAGAATTGAATCTTTTCGAAGCTGGCCATAACCGTATTACTGCTGAAGCATGCGTCCATCACTTATGGTTTGAGGAGTTGAGCTACTCCACGCTTGGCTCGCTCATTAAGTGTAACCCAGCAATCAAAAAAGCAAGCGATCGGGATGCCATTCGCAAGGCAGTCTCGGACGGTAGAATTTCCATTCTCGCCACCGATCATGCGCCCCATACATGGGATGAAAAACAGGGAACATATTTCAATGCCCCTTCCGGGCTCCCTCTTATTCAACACACTTTATTACTAATGCTTGAAATGTGTGAACAGAAATGCTTCACCCTCGAGACAGTCGTAGAACGGGCCTGCCATGCACCAGCCCGATTATTTCAGGTCGAAGAGAGAGGATATTTAAGGGAAGGATATTGGGCAGATATTGTTTTAGTTGACCCATTAAGAAACACTTCAGTAAAGAACTCAGAACTCTTGAGCAAATGCCAGTGGTCCCCATTTCCTCATATGACTTTCACTAATTCTATAGACACCACGATTGTCTCTGGTGAAATTGCCTACCAGCAAGGAAATATTTTCCCGGTCTGTCGTGGTCAGCGGGTTGAATTTAGTAAGCAAAGGAGGTAGGCTCACCTAGAAATCTCATGAAAATTAAGTCTTTCATACTCTCTGCCACCCTTCTTACTATTTTTTTCATTCAACATATTCAATCAAAAGAAACGGTAAAAAAACCAAATGTCATCCTCTTTTTAATCGATGATTTGGGTTGGTCTGACCTGAGCCTAACTGGAAGTAAATTTTATGAAACTCCAAATGTGGATCGCCTCGCCAAAGAAGGAGCTTTTTTCAGCGACGCTTATGCCGCAAGTTCTGTTTGCTCTCCCACCCGGGCAAGTATTTTAACTGGCAAATACCCAAGCAGGATTAAAATGACCTACATCAGTGGAACATCTGGCCCCAAAGGCCCGGGCTATCAGCTGAACGCACCAAAGATTGTTGGTAATATCAATCCCAAGGATATCACTCTTGCGGAAGCCCTTCGATCGCACAAATACAAAACCGTACACATCGGAAAATGGCACTTGCAAAATCATATCGATAAAGGAAAGACACATTATCCCGAGAAACACGGATTTGATATCAACATTGCCGGTTTTCGAATGGGACAACCCGGATCCTATTATTTCCCCTACAAAAGCGAACTTCACCCGAGTACTAATGTACCCGGACTAGAAGATGGGAAAGAAGGTGATTACCTAACTGACGCACTTACAGATCAGACCATTCAATTTATCAGGAAAAATAAAGCACAACCCTTCTTCATAAACTTTTGGTATTATACCGTACACACACCCATTCAAGCCAAGAAGGAGAAACTTCAAAAATACACCGGAAAAGCAAAGAGACTTGGGCTTGATCCAAAATCCAACAAAGGAATTCCGGTTTGGCAGAGCAAGTCAAGGAGTGAACAAAGTTCTCCAGCTTATGCGAGCATGGTTGAAAGTATGGATGAAAATATTGGTCGATTACTGAAAACTCTAAAACAGGAAAACCTTGAGAATGAAACCTTGATCATTTTCTTTTCTGACAACGGTGGCTTATCCACAGGCTCAAGCGGAAATATGCCCACATCATGCCTGCCGTTGCGGGCTGGTAAATCCTGGCTCTACGAGGGAGGCATCCGTGTTCCCCTCATTCTGAAAATGCCGGGTAAAATAAAAGCTGGCTTGCAAATCAAGGAACCCGTAATGAGCACCGATCTCTATCCCACTATTTTGGATCTGCTGAATATCCCCGCCATGCCAACCCAACACCGCGACGGGAAAAGCCTAAAACACTTGCTCAATGGAAAAAGAGAAACAATGGATCGGGAGGCTCTTTATTTCCATTACCCTCACTATCATCCTATTAATAGCATGGGACCGTCTGGTGCGATTCGAATGGGGAAATATAAATTGATTGAAATTTTTGAAACAGGAAAAATAGAACTTTATAACTTGGAAGATGATATCGGTGAGCAAAATGACTTGGTTGAAAAAATGCCAAAAGTGAAAGAAAGGCTGCTCAATTCCTTACACCAATGGCAAAAAAAATCAGGGGCTGAT
>JAQXBH010000093.1 GCA_029252505.1 Opitutales bacterium
TATGAAGTGGACAAACGCGTTAATCTCATTATCGCTTCGGATAAATCAATATCAACATCGTTAGATATTCTCTGGTCAAGTTGTACGAAATAGTCCTCATCATGAGATTTGACTGTTTCCATACGTACCATCCTTGAAGAAATTTCTCCAAGTTTGTTAATCAACTTTTCCTCTTGTTGGAGAAGTTCCATTTCCTCATCTTCAACTGCTTGCGAATAATGTGAAGGCGTAGCACTAGATAAGGCATCCCTAAGGTCTACAAGAGAATTAACGACATCACCAAGTTCTTTAGTTCCGTTATTTTCTGCATCAAGAAAACCTGACAATTTACTTTCATTGCCAATGTAGTATTCTGAATTTTTATCGCTACCAGTGTAGGAAATATTAATCACATTTCCTTTTTCATCACGATGGTCCAAGAATGTTTTGGTACCGGTGGCAAAAGAAAAACTATCACCGACACTAGCACTCATTGCAGTTCCTTTGAGAGGAACATCACCTGAAATATCAAATCCTAAAATCTTATAAGGTCCAGGATCGCTTGGATTTTGCCCCCAAAGTATATCTGCTTCCATCTCTTGGCCATCAGATAACATGACCTTAGCCTTTTGGAATGAAGGAGGAACTTCACCACCACTAGAAGAACCGAAAAAATATCTCCCAGGTTCAATAATTTTCAATCCAACGACTTCGCCTTCAGAATCAACAATAGCCTCCGCTTTTGCATCTATCCCCGAACTGCCTGCTGGTTGAATTCCAACAGTAGGACGATTTGAATTTTCGACCTTAAATTTAAAAACATGATTGAGTGGCTTTTCGACTTGCAACCAAACATCGTTCGCAACTAATTGACCACTGATTGTAGGTACATTCACATCACTTGGAGTAACAAGTGGAAGATCGCCAGAAAGACTCGGGATATTCAGGTAGTTATTAAAATTATTTTTTTGGCACTGAAAATACTTTCCTTCATGATAAACAATTTGGCCATAATCGTAAGAAAGGTTAGGAGTCCAATCGTCTCCTTGCTGAGCAGAGCGTGGACCGCTAAGCGTTGTTGAACTACCGACTTTACTAAAATATGCACCCTCTTGAAGTGAATAATCAGGCAAGGTTTGAGATGTCCAATTCGATGCAAAATTAGCGACAGTATTATCAGCAGGAGAAATATCAGTGGCAGTAGTATAATATTTACCATCTTTGTAAGCGTGATCACCTGCGCTAAATGCAAAACCTTCCTTCCATGTTGTTGCCTCAGTCCAGTTGGTCCCAAAATTTCCCAAAGTATTACTCTCAGCTGTAATTGAGGAATTAGCAAAATAAAGTAATCCGTTCGCAGTCGACATTTCACCAGAAGAAACTGGTACACCAGTTACCCAGGATGCGGGCTTGGTTATATCTTGCTTCGCAATATAAAAATCGTTGTTATCTGGATCGTAAATGTAGTCACCAGACTTTGCCTCAAGCTGTCTAGTAGCCGAATAAATAGGTTCCTTACCTTCAGTAGGTAAAGTATCGCCTAATAAGAAAACATTCCCATCAGAGCGCTCAGTCAATCCGACAACATTTAATGAAGTACCGCTAAAGTGAGTAGCTTGTATATTTGCATCTGTTAAGGAAAATGAAAAATCTGACTTAACTGCAAAGTATTTGTTGTTTGCGGAGTCATGAACATACTGACCTTTCTTGAGCTTTACCTGCTCAGGACCGTACCCTACATCAAGTAAACCGGAAGGTAAAAATACGGAAACCGGATTGGTTGTCGTGCTAACATCTTTGAAGTACTTGTTATTCGCGGGGTTGGCAATCGAGGCGTCTTTAGTTGCTTCATTTTCAACTGTTGTGGATACATTCAACGCAGATGTACCGAAATTCAAACTTGCTAGTTGCGAGGCGCTAGGAGGATTCGGGGGAGTACCTAATTCTAGCCAATTGGTAGCAAAGTTGGACTCAGTATTGTTAACAGAAGAAGCGTTGTTAATGGCTTCGTATAATTTACCTTGGTAAGTTGTGGTATCACCTTGGGAAACCGCTTCACCAGTTTTCCATTCGCCAAGGTGCTTTGATTTTATTTCGTAATAAATACCTTTTGCGTTTGCATCTACTCCATCCCAAACCACATCTCCCACAGCATACTCTTTTTTAGGGTCAAAAGTACCCCTCATAGAATCAGATGCAACCATAACAGAAGTTCCTTCAGGCGAAATGAAATTACCAGCGAGAAACGGAGAGGAATTAAACTTCTCAAGGCTGGCAGGATCCTTTGGCATTGTTGTTGCCGTTGCGGTAGCCTGAGAAAGTACTGAGTTAATGTCTGCAGCTGTTAAGGAAATTTTCTCATTAGCCAAGTAATATTTATTATTAGTATCATCATGAAGATACTGACCTGCATTAATATCAAAACTTGTTGCCGAAGAAAGTTTTAGCACCGGTCCGTTGTATGTATGAACATTTCCCTGCGGAGGGAAGCTTTCAACTATATGCTCTAAGTTGGAAGGGTCGACCTGGGTGGAGTCTTGGACCAAGAAATACCTTCCTTCATGCAAAATTACATCATTGTTTTGAAATTTACCCGTAGATGAAAAGACTTGGCCATTTTCTTTTACAAAACTTCCCTTGATTACAGAACCACCTTCGGCGGCAGCAACAAGTTTGTATTCTAAAGTTTCTGGATCAAAAAATACCGCTGAATCACTTTCAGATGAATTAATTGAAAATTCGTTTACAGGAACTGCAATTCGTTTAACAACATTAGCTAAATCTGTGGCAAGAGCAGCACCTGGGTTGCTAGATTGCTGATATTCTTGAATCTTGCTGGCCACAAGAATCGATTGCGCATGTGCATTGGCACTTGTAACATCAGCAAATAACTTTCCATCGGGAGTTGAGTAATAAAAGCGATTAGTAGTTCCTGTAACCTCCAAGTTCCAGTCTTCTCTTGGAACATCGTAACCCGAACCAATTTCCGTCCAATAATCAGTTCCACTGTTTACAGGGGAATGATTTACATTATCCGAACCAATTGACTCGAAAAATCTTCCTTCATGTTCAACAATATCTCCCTGTTTGTAAATCGTCAAACGCCTCCAATTCTCCGTGTGCTCGACAGCCAAATTTGATGCGCCACTAACTTGGGCAGAAGTAACCGTTAGGTCCCTACTCCAATCACTTCCTTTTACGGAAGAATCAACAATTGCTTTTTCTGACTGAGTAAGTTCCGAATATTTGACACCAGGAAACCTAGACGCAGTTTCTATGTTTAACTTTTCTTCCAGTTGCTCAGGGAAATAGTAATTGGGATTCCATTTCGTGGTGTAAGAAGAAGATGCTTGATAAGATTCTCCAACACTTCCATGGATGAGTAAATTGCCGTTTGCTGCAATTTCAGCATTAAGAGAAGCTTTTGTGTTTCTGAAAGAATCTGAAGTTGTTGAACCTCTCACGAATGCCTTATACTCTGAGGTTTCATAGGAAAGAGAATCCGAAACTAACTCAGAATCGTTGTTAATCAGATCTTTCAATCGCAGGGCAATGTTGTCGGTGCTTAGGCCTTTGATTTTAGATTGAACCACATACTCTCGACCGTTTAACGAAAAATTGACCACTTCACCCTGATCGATTCTTCTTTTTCCGTCGTTACCAAGAGTGCCCACTTCATTAAAGGTAAAGGTCTTCTGTTCGCGTTTACCAAGCAATATTTCGGAGTTACCATAATCAGGTTTTAACTTGGTTCCTCCAAAAAGTGCCTGTTTTCGATGTGTCGAGTTGACTCGATTAAGTGCTTCCTCGATTAACTGATTGAGCTCAAAACCATAGGTTTCCATTGCTGGGCCATTAAGACTCGAACCGGCAGTTCTGGCAATTTCTTGACCCCGTTGATTGAGTTCACGCAGTTTATCTAAATTTAGATAACCCGCATCCAAATATTCCTTAGCGTAGGAAGCATTCCTTTGGTATTGGGTTAATTGACCCTTTTGAGTCTCCATTTGGATGACACGACCTAAACGCATCCCGTCGTCTTCTGGTAAAGTCAGTTTTTGCCCACTTGTGATTTGTGCATCAAGCTTAAATCTTTGTTGATCAAGTTCTTTTATCTTTTGGATAATCGAATTACTTGAACTTATATTGGGCAACCTCATAAATTATTTTAAAAGACCCATTACAACAAGTTCGAGCATTTTGTCGAGCGTATTTAACACTCTAGAAGAGGCCTGGAACGACCGTTGAAATTGCATAAGGTCAGCAACTTCTTCATCAATTGATACTGAGCTAACTGAATTTCTTTGTTCTAGCAATAATGTTTCAATCGTATTTTGATGATCTATATTATCACTCAAGTCGGAAAGCGAATTGCCTATATCCGCGTTGATATCAGATATATCTTTTGCAAATTCGTTATTACCTAGCTCTGCAATAGCAAGCGCAATTTCATTGGAACCCTGATCAAAATCCGCACTCGCAACAATGCTGTCAGCACTGAGATTATTATCAACAATGAGGGAGCTAGCCAAATTCCAACTATTTTCAAGAACTGTATCGAAAGAAAAATTATCTCCCAATAAAAACTCACTATCACCCTGCTCTAACCTAAAGGGCACATTTTCATAAGCAAGCATAACGGAACGTCCATCATCAGCGGTACCAATTAGTAAATCTGCACCCGCATAGGTGGAATCAGTTTCCATGGTAACATTTTGCATCTTCTTAGCACTTCCATAAAATGTGTAAAGCGATCCTGAACTTGAATCCTCTAACTGGATCTGCCCTTCGGTAGTGTCGCGAATAATATATCCAGTCCCTTCGAATTGTTCTCTTAATTCAACTGGAATCACTGGAGTCGTACTCGTTACAGTAAATGTGTCGTTTTCAGCGTAAGCAAGTGTCATTGAAACTTCATTCCTAAACAACTTCATCTCTCCGTTACCCTCAACTCCATATAAACCAAACTCTTCCTCCATAATCACATTTCGACCCATGGTAGGTCGGGTCAAATTTGCTTCAAAGCCAAACAGATATTCTCCTGGAGCGTCCTGAGGGTTATAGATTCCGTTCACTTGTGTTACAAATTTAGAAACCAAATCATTGAGAGAAACTCTGAAATCTTCCAGCTCAACCTGACGGGAGTGTTGATACCCGTGTAAGGAACCAGATTTTAAATCAATCTCCAATCCATTAACAAATAAGGCATCAGTCGAGGGCAAGTCTTTGGATTGTTGAAGAATGTGAAAACTCTTAATTTCTCCATCTTGAATAATGGCTTCGGCGACTCCGATATTGAGTTCCTGTAATGAACCATTGGAGATATTTAATCCGCCTGGGTTTGCTTTTCGTAGGACAGAAGTAACCGGAAGTCCAGAATCAGCATCAGGAGTAAAAATATGAAAATTATTTTTCCAATTAGCGTCGTTGGGATTAAATGTATTAATTTCTGCATCACCAACGATGGGGTTTGGTTTTGCTTTGACCAAAAAATGAGTACTAGATGTCTCATCATAATAAATTCCACCCGAGTTAAAATTCATTTGAAGCTCGGTAGCCTCAACTCCATTTGTAACAATAGTTACATTTTCTGGCAAAGACTGAACAGTGGATATAGTATCATCAACAAAGGAGTTTACCTTGATAAAGTTAGCGGAGGAATGTGGTAGCTCAGTTGTTGCCGCTGATACATTTGAAACTGCCATATAAAAATCTCCACCCGTACCAGAAGGTGCATTCGGATCTATAAATGAAATAACCGAACCTGCTGTAAGGTCGTTTCCATCAGGCCATGACATATTTAATTCTTCAGATTTCTTGGGTAGCGTTGCCCCAAGAGTGACGATTCCAGATTGATCAACAGTACCCGCAGTAGTTACTAAGGAAGAAATCTCAGTAGCTCTGGGAATCGTTTTCGTTGCTTGGTAGTAATTATTCTCAAAGAGAAAAACTTCACCATTAGAATAGTTCCTTGAACTGAGAGTAGCGTTAGTCAAAGGATCGACGACACCAACTTCATTCGATACTGGACCAACCCCGGTAGTTGCTTGATAGACTTTGCCCTCGTAATAAATCTGTTTACCCTTAGGGATAAAATCAACATCGGAAAAAGTTCTCTTGGTCTCAATTACAATCCCATTGGGTGGATTTGAAATAGCCAAAAACCTCGATTCGTCTGTTAGCAAATCTCCCTTTTGTGTATCGACTAAAGCTTGATAGTAACTCTCCCCTTCATAAAAAACTTCTCCAATCTTTCGAGCAGCAGAAGAAGGATCAACTGGTATAGTACTCGCAATATCGCCCCCCGCCTGAGCGGCAATCTCATTGCCCGCGTCAACTGCTTGGTTTGCCATTTGAATAGCTGCGACCTGTTCATTTGCTGCGGCATTTTCCTCCTGATTAACCAGATCTGCTTTTTCTTGTACAACAAGAGGTTCGTTTGGCTTCGGAGGCAACAGACTCACTAAGAAAGGACCATCAGAATCGTTGTACTTAGAACCGCCCTTTAGAACTTCAAGTCTGCCTAACTGTCCATTGGAATCAATTTTGGCACGGACAACCGCTGCTGTACCGGCAGCATCCTGAGGACCCGCAATTGTAAACTCCTGCCCCCATTGATTAGTAAGAGACTTTGAACCTTTAGAATCTAAAATATTAATCTTTTCATCATTTTTTCCTTCGATGAAAAGGTTTACAAAACCAGAGGGTTTACCAGTAGTCGCGGAAACATCATCTTCTTGAGTAAAATTAATGTAACTTCCCAATTCCTCAAATAACTTTTGTCTTTGGTCCCGGTAGGAAACTGCTTTTCCTTGATCAAGGAGCTCAAAACGCCGAACTTGGGTATTTGCTTCGTGGATTTGACCTAATAAAATATTAATTTTTTCAGTTGATCTTGTAATCACTTCTGAAACATCCTCTTCAATCTGCTCAAGGCTTTGCCCAGCCTCATTAAAGCGCTTGGTTAAGGTTTCAATCTTATGATAAAGTTCTTGTTTGATAGTCGGTTCATAAGGAGAAGCCGAAAGTTCCTGGAAGGTGTTAAAAAAATCGTTTAACGCACGGGTTAAACTACCGGGGGCTAAATCGCTGTCATGCAAATCATCCAGTCCAACATTAACTCCTTGACGATTAATTTTCTCTCCCAATGCAGCCTGTAACAATTGCAAAATTTCCTGCTGTGCAGCCAATGATTCGGAGTCCCCTTTTTCGTTAATAACCCGGGCATCTAAGATTTGATTCCTGGCATGATCGACTCCACCAGTCTCTAATCCGGATGAAAGCAGACCCCCAAACGAAGTATGCATGACTCCTTCTCGAGCCAAGACCCTTTGTCGTGCATAATTTTCGTCATTAACATGAGCTAAATTTTGACCCGCTACTTCTGCTGTTCTTGCATGATAGCGAAGAGCTTCCGAGCTTTTGCTTATTTCTCCAAGTAATCCCACAATATTCTATTTGTTAAGCAGACTCGTTGAGGGAGGAGCGATTGGTAGAAGACAATCTCCTTATATCCCCAGTACGGTTGTAAGTTTTAGAATGAGACTTCGGGTCTGTTACCGAGAGTAACTGATCAGTAACTTCGGAAAGACGAGCAAGAATTTTTTGATTTTGAGCAATCCTATGTCTAATTTGAGAAATAAGTTTATTGATTTCTTCAATTATGCTTTGAAACATGGGCTGTGTAACTACTGGAAAATGTTCTACCAATTGGTTTAAACTCGAATCACTGGGTTCGCCCATGGAGTTGGCAAGTGAGATAACAAATCCGTGTCTTCTTTTTTGAAGTATCTGACTTGCTTCCATTTGTGTTTGAACCGACTGATTGATTTCCATTAAACTTTCTGTACGACGATCAAGAATACTCTGCTGCTGTGCACTCAGTAGTCCCACCAAGCCACCATATTCCTGCAATTCATCTCTAAGTAAAGTGAGTAAATCTTCCCATGTAAAGGTTAGATTCGAGTGAGGCTTTTGTGCAAGTTGAACCATTTCTATATTATTTAATTTCTTTATCTACTGGTTCAGAGGAATCATCACTAGTCTGGAGTTGTTGCTGGAGAATAGTCGAAACTCCAAAACCACCACCGCTGGCAATACTTTCTGAAATCGCATCAGTGAAAAAATGGCGGTACATGCGGTGAGCCCCACCATCTTCATTAAAAACACCCTTAAACATTGGTTTGAGCGCTTCCTTTAAAAACTGTTTTACCAATACAGATTCAAATTGGTCACTCACTGCTGCTACTTTCTGATTATGGGTGGTATTTTTGGAGTGTGCCATCTCCATAAGCATGGAAGAATCCATACCTACATACTGCTTACCAATATCTTGTGCTTCCATGATTAATTAATGATGAGTTCCGCTTGCAACGCTCCAGCATTCTTGATGGATTGTAAAATTGATGTCATCTCCCTTGTAGTTAATCCGAGTTTATTCAATGCAGAAGCAAGCTCGTTCACGGTCGATGCTCCAGGTGGATCAAGTTCGTCAAGTGCTTCAAAACGACCAACCTCTTCTATTAATTCAGCATTTTCACCCTGTAAAATTGTGGTTGCCCCTTGCGAGAAGGGTAAGGGTTGACTTACTCCAGTAGTGGGATTCAAGAAAATTGTTACATTACTACTACTCACCGCGACAGGTGAGATACGAACGCTTTGAGTGGCAACGATTGTCCCGGTTCGTTCATTAATGATAACACGAGCAGGCACATCTGGTTTTACATCGATACCACCAACTGCAGCGAGGAAATTAGTTGTCTGTCCACGAAAATCAACCGGTAACTGGACATTTACTACTCCACCATCTACCGCCAGCGAAGTTCCGGGATAGTACTTATTGACCGCATCAGCGATCTTAACTGCCGTTAAAGCATCCGGTGATCGTAGTATGAGTTCAATCTCGTTGCCAGAATTTAAAATTTTACTTTCAATTTCTCTCTCCACTAGTCCTCCATTGCTCACTATCCCAACTGTCGGGTGGTTAACTTGAACATTTGCACCTCCTCCACCACCTGCTGAAAGTCCTCCTATTGAAACTGCACCTTGTGCAACCGTGTACACATTTCCATCTGCACCGTATAATGGAGTTTGTAATAAAATTCCGCCCTGCAAAGAATCAGCATTACCGATCGATGATACTGTAACATCCATACGGGATCCTTCTTTTGCAAAAGGACCAATATCGGCGGTGACCATAACGGCAGCAATATTTCGAGATTTGTCGGCTTTATCGGCACGAATACCCAAAGTTTCCAATGCATTTAAAATTCCAAGTTCAGTATATTCAATGCGGGAATCTCCCTGCCCCGAAAGTCCAGTAACAATACCATAACCATATAATTGGTTGCTTCGACTTCCCCGAACATCGGTTAGATCTTTTATACGAGCACCATAAACTGAAAAAGATGCCAATAAAACGAGGCAACTAAATAAGGACTTTATTGGTAGTGTAATTCTCATTTGTCTAGAATGGATTAACCACCGAAGCGATTTTCTGGTACCAACTCTCTTTCTGAGCATCGTTTAAACTCCCCTTCGATACAAATTCGATTTGAGCATCAGCAATATATTGGGAGGAAACGATATTACGGTATCTTAAACCCTCCCGAAATCCTGCACCTATATCTTCTTGCCTGACCATTCCTTTTAACACTGCGTAGTAACTTTCTCCGGAAAATGTAACCATCCGAGCTCCCTCCAAAACAAGAACACCATTTGGTAAAACATCAATTACAACAACACTAACCCGTCCCTTCAAGTCCTGAGTATTAGCAATAGACCCACCGCCTTTATTACTGCTTTTTGATTCAATTTCAGTTCCGGGCAGTCCGCCATTGTGGGTACCCATTTTACTATTAGCAAAAAGAAATTGTTTAACGGCGTTCTCGACCTGAGATTGTCGGTTACGAACAGAATTTTGAGAGGCGGCAAGGGAGGAACTTTCTCCCACATCAATAGTAATTAAATCACCAACAGAAAAAGAGCGCTTGTCACCGTACAAACCTCTTTGGTTGTTAGTGCTCTTCATCCACAAAGAAACGCCAAAAGTAATATTAACGAGAATTAAAAAGAGAAATGTAATAAAAAACTTCATAAATTATAGATGTACCTTAACGCTGTTTTCGTTGAGAACTTTTGCTTGGAATTCTTTCTTAGATGAAAGATTTTTGACAGTAACATTGCCCCCTGATACTCCATCCTCGAGCGCCATTCCTTTCATCGTAACATAAATTCCATTCCCTGAGGCAAACACATCAACTATTTGACCTTTCTTGACCAAGGTAACTTTTGATAAAAAATTCCATTTGATGGGAGTGTTGGATTTTACATTCGATGCAAGTTGGTAACCCTTTAAGTTAGCATTGGCAGGTACAGTACCTGCATGTTTTTTCAAAATATCGACCGGTCTTTTGTCAAACTGATTAGAATTAAGACGGGCTCCTCGCTGCAAGGGTGACTTAGAAAAGAAAACATCAACAAAATGACCAATTCTTAAAGGTTCAGCAAAATCACCAACTAGATTACCCCTATCCCAGACACTAAAACGAGTAAATGTACTGGAACAAAGTTGATCGGGCGAGCAATCAGAGATTTTGATCAAATAAGTAGAGCTGACCTTTATGGGAGTCCACTCTCTAGTTAAAAAAGCTACCACTCTTCCAGAAGCTTGGTACCGATGTGCAATGCTCTCCCCCAATCTCTGCTCCAAGATTTCACGGGATAAAGTAATTGTAGAAGGTGAAATTACTGTATCCTCAGCGTAAGATCTTAGAGAAGCGGGTCTAGAAGAAATAAAGGCAGACGACTTGGTGTACACTTTTATTTGGCTTCCTGCTCTCGGTAAATCAAGAGAATCAATAAATCTACTTACATCAGCAAGTAGAAAGCTGATTGGTAAAAATAGAAACAAAAATGAAAATCTCATCAATTATCTTTTCAACTGATTCACACGGGAAAGCATATCATCAGAAGTTTGAATAGATTTGGAATTTATTTCATATGCTCTTTGCGCAATGATCATATTTACCATTTCTTCGACAACATTAACATTGGACATCTCTAAGTATCCTTGTTGTAAAACTCCAAAACCATTTTCACCAGGAGCACCAATCTCAGGGGCCCCACTGGCTTCGGTTTCAATAAAAAGATTACCACCAGTGGCCTTGAGTCCAGCGGAATTAGGAAAACGAACTAACTCCAGCTGGCCAATAATTTGAGTACCATCTGCCGTTTCCACAGAAACCTCTCCAGTCGGTGAGACAAAAACATTAGTTACTTCAGGATCAATTTGCAAGCCTGCGGCAAGTGGTAAAGCGTCCGCGGTCGTAATCTGACCGTCAGGACCGACCTTGAAAGCACCATCACGAGTGTAGGCTTCGGTACCATCAGGTTTTTCTACTTGAAAGAAACCCGTTCCATCAATCGCAATATCCATTTTTTCGCCACTTTGAGTAAGCTGGCCTTGTGTGAAAATTTTAGCAGTTGAAACTACCTTGGTACCATTTCCCATCTCAACACCGGTAGGCACCACATTACCCGCACCAGTCTGACCGCCGGATTGTCGTGGGTTTTGATAAAGAAGATCCTGGAACTCAATCTTGTTTTTCTTGTAACCCGTCGTGTTCACATTCGCGATATTATTTGAAATAACATTCAAGTTCATTTGTTGTGCCTGCATTCCTGTGGCACCTGAGTATAATGATAAGTTCATAAATTATTTGATTAGTTTCAGTTATTGAGTCTGTCCTAAAGTTCCGATTGCTTTTCCTAAGTTTTGATCAAAAGTTTGTATCATTTTTTGGTTTGCTTCATGAGCACGAGACACCTCAATGAGACCGATCATTTCTTCAATTGCAGATACATTACTAGATTCTAGGTAGCCTTGCATGACAGTAAATTGTGTTGGGTCTGATACCTCTGGTTGTAACTCGGGATCTTTCGCGACAAATCCACCTCCAACCTTCTGTAAATCCATCAAAGGGTCCTCAAATGTAAAGACTCCTACTTTTCCGATGTTTTGATTCCCTTGAAAGACTTGGCCTTCTTTATCAATAGTTAAATCGCCGCCACCCGGAATAGTTTGAATTGTAGCACCCCCATCATCTGAAAATTGATGCCCCATGCTGTTTACCATTACCCCCTGAGAATCAACATAAAATTGACCATCGCGTGTATAAACAGAATCACCGTTCTGATTAAGCAATGCAAAAAATCCATCTCCCCTTAATGCTAAGTCCATGGGGTTATTTGTTTCCTTCATCTCACCTTCGTTGTAATCAACTTGATTCTTCATTACAGGAAAAGAACCGGGCATCTCATTCCGAAGGCGATCATGAGTGCTTCTTGCGATTTCGCCGCCCTCCACTGCCTCGAAACTTACCGCTACCTTCTTAAAGCCCGCAACATGGCTAGCAGCAATATTATTTGCAATGACATTTTGGTACTGCTCAAGTCCTCTTAAAGCAGAAGCGTTTTCGTAGAGAGATAAATTCACGCTTCCATGAAAGCAAAAAACATGCCAAGTGACATGTTTTTATCAAAGTCAGGAATGTAGAAAGAAAAAGTCAGTATTCACACTTGATGTCAATTACTCGACCGTCCGGTATGTGTACTAACAAATTGGAGGGAATCCCCTCCACCGAAACAACTTCAATTTTTATACCGCTCTCGTCTGTATGAATAACGTCAGTTTGAGCATCAATCTCAGCTTGGGTCTCCTCAAGCGGTGGGACTGAAGAGTGCTGTTTACTTGGGTCAGCCAAATAAGGACTGAATGAGTCTGACTTTTCAGACTCGATATTATCGATGTTGGAACCTCGCCCAGATAAATAACTCTGCATAATTAATTCTTAGCAGTTTGCATACCGTTATTCAAACCTATTGGTACTGGGCGAGATCTTCCTTGCTCATATCCAAGACGAGACTTAACTCAACTCGACGATTTTTTTCGGGTTGATTGGGATAACGGATATCATTTGGCTTTGTTGAACCATGCCCTGTAATCCTCTCCAACTTTCCATCCAACTCCCCTGCCGAATAATGAACCAATGCATCAGTAACTTCAGCACCTTGCTCCAATGACATTGTCCATGCATTAGAGGTTGTTGTATTTCTTTTACCATCAGTTAAATGATTCGTGTGAGAATCGACTCGGTACACTAAAACATGCTGTGCAAGCAACCATGACATTCGTTGCATTACTTTTCGACCGTGATTGGTAAGTTCAGAGGAGGAAGGAGCAAAAAGTGGTTTCTCATCACCATGAAATAATGTAACTTTTAATCCTTCTGATGTAGCTTCTATCTGCATAGTTGAATCATCAATCTCATGAAGTTTCAGCCTTTCAAACCAATCTTGGGCAATTCGATGTAGAACATCAATATCTATGGATGTAGTATCATCTGTATTCCTCATTGTGGTATCAGATCTTCCCACAATTTGATCAACCATACTTCCTGGACGAGCGTCTTTTTGCTCTACAGGGGTGGATTTAGGAACACCTGCTTTGTAAGGATCTCGAAAGAATCGAGTCGTTGCAATTATTACCTCCTCGTCTTGGGACAAGATCCAAAGAACGAGAAACAAAGACATCATTCCGGTAACAAAGTCGGCGTAGGCAACTTTCCAGGCTCCTCCATGACTACCTGACAAAAGAGGTTTCCGACGATTTTTGATTGTAAACATTTTACTGAGAAAAGTATAAAATCAACCGCCTTTTGCGGCATCCTTACATTTTTCCTCTAACTCATCAGCGGAAGGCTGTATTAGGTTATCTAAAGAACGTCGCCCTATTTCAACTGCCATGATTGGCGACAAACCAGTTGCAAAACCTGATACTGATCTTTCTACAATATGATAGTAAAGAAATTCTTGTGTTTGGTTTAACGATACTAATCGGCCAAGAGGTATCCCGATACCATATGCAAGAAAAATACCAAGGAAAGTACCGCTCAATGCGGCTGCAACCTTTGCCCCAACAGAAGAAGGATCTTCCAAGTTAGACATGGTATTAATAATTCCTAGTACAGCTGCTACAATGCCAACTCCTGGTAATGCATCAGAGATCATTTCAATTGCTTTAATTGATCTTCCCGCCTCCGCTTCTCTACTATTTAATTCAGCCTTAAGGATGCCTCCAATTTCAGCTGGTTTACACCTACCATCGACTATTGGACGAAGTGAATTACATAAAAACTCGACTAATCCAGCATCATTCAAAAAGGAAGGATATTTTGTAAAAATAGAGCTGTTTTGTGGATCACTTACATGCTCGTCTAATGCAGGTGTACCTTTTCTTCGACCCAGCATAAATAATTCATACAACAAAACTAATAAATCAATAAACTTCTCTTTACTTGCAATACCTCCCTTAAAAGCCTTCAGAATATCAATCTTGAGCCCAATCAACACACTTGTAGGACTAGAAACCACAAGTATTCCAAGACCAATACCACAAATGATCATAATCTCACCAGCATGAACAAGTGAAATCGGATTTCCTCCAGAAACAACAAAACCTCCAATACAGGAGACGAAAACAATGACCATTCCTAGGGCTAGTAACATAGTAAGTAGATATTTTAAAGTAGAGATTGAAAGTGCGCTCGGAGTGCTAACACTGAATGGGATAGAATTTGACTAATTCGTCCTTCTGACAACCCAAAAATATGAGCAATTTCAGAAAGTTTTAATTCTTCATAATAATATAACATGAGAATCTTTTTTTGGGGATCCGGTAACTCCTTAATTTTGTCCCTAAGCAGAAGGACTTTTTCTCGATACTCGGTCTTATCCAAAGCATCTTGCTCGGTAGGATCGGAGATGGTCTCCGATAATGGAGTAGAATCACCATCTGGGGAGCTTGCATGAACCGGGCCGTCAATAGGAATAAAAGTGATGGGTTGAGTTTCCTTTAATAAAACCTCGTATTCAGACTGGGATAATTTCAATTCAGTTTTCACTTCCTCCACACTAACAGGACGCTTTAACCGAGACTCCATTTCAGAAATGGTCGACTGCAAAGATCTTGCTTTAGCTCGGTTTGCACGAGGCAAACAATCAATTTTACGAAGCTCATCAAGAAGGGATCCCTTAATTCTAAGTGCTGCGTAATTCCCAAAAGATTTTCCTTTTGATGGATTAAACTGGTTTACTGACACTATTAAAGCCTTAACCGCAATGCCATACATATCCTCAATTTCATAATGATCTGGAAAGTGAAAACGCATACGGGAAACGGTTGATTTGACTAACGGTAAGTAGTCTTCAATCAACTGATCTCTTGATTTTTCATCTGACATCGCGACTCTATATTTTTCGGCAGCCTCTTTCATACGCACAGAAGAAGAGGCAGAGAATTCAGAATCTGACTTTATCTTTTTAATATTTTGTGCGCTCATCTTGTAATGCAAGTATGCTAAACTTGAGCGTCAACCATGCGGTTGGCAGTTGTTGAAGCCTCGTTCATTGCAGCGGTAGCCAAATTAGTAGGGTCATTTTCAGTAGATAATGATAAATCTCTCGGATCAATTGGGTTGGTATTTGAATCTACAATATTTCCATTTAAAATAAAGCTTAATAAAATCCTGCCACAAACTGCAAAAAAGAGACATCCGAAAGAACTTTGCACAAGAGCAGTTAAAAGATCGTTAGTGATAATGATTCCAAGCATAAAAAAAAGAACGAATCCGATAAAACCGCTTAAACAAAAGAAAAACTTTGCATCATTATTCATAACTAAATGTTTCGGTAAGATGAGAAACCTCTCGCATAGAGTTCTTCAGGAAAGGTGCGAGAAATCATTTGATTGAGAACATTAGTGCTGAAATCACCAGTTACATTTTGTCCATTGCATATGCATAGTGGAGAAAGATTATTACGCAAAAGTAAAGGCCACAACTTGGTCGAATTGGAGAGCTCATCAAAATGAGTAAGGGCAAGATGAGTCGCCCCGATGTTATTACCGAGATTGATTGACTTACTCAAAACCTGTTTGTCATAGGCTGCGTTAAGAACCAACACTCGAGTTTTGACATTAAGATCATCCAACACCTCCTGTGTCCTACTCCACTCATCTGCTTGCCCCAGAGATAAGCCAGGAAAATCGAGATACAGTGGAGAATCCATTGAACTATCTGGAGTTTTATTGGACTCCCTGTAGAGAGTTACTCCAACGACTTCACAAAAAATTCTTAGGGCGTCATCAGGGTTGGGTACGCCGTTCTCAACCTTAAGTACATTGGGAGTCTTTTTATTCATGAAAACCTCATGAGCGAGAAATTTACATAAAGTTGTTGTTTTGCCAACGCCTGGAGCACCGATTAACGCGATTCGGTCATCGGTAGGTTCTACTTTCAAAGAACGAAAGCGATCAGAAAGTCCGATGGTAATTTCTTTGAGGGACTCGGCAAGAGAAAGGTCTTTAATCGAATTCCAATTTGACCACGAGCTAATATCACTCAACAATTGGGAATCAAAACCGGTCTTTGCTAAAATTTTAAAAGAATCGCTTTCAACGGAGTCAGTAAGAATATCTTCTTCTGTCGCGGTTGGTATGCTAGATTCATTTGTACTAGGTTTAACTGAAGGTGATGCAGATGGAGCAACAGATGGAGAATTGACTTCAGAGTTTGCAATTTGATCTTTTGGGTTATCCAAGTTTTCGGTTTCAACCAATTGATCTTCGGGGGGAATTTCGGCAATAACTTCGAGCTTAGGCGAAGAAATAAATTTTTTCAACCCTTCTCCCCCAACTTGCCGAACTGACAAAACCCGAGCTTTATCCCCCAGTTTTTCTCTGATTACGCGAACTGCCTCTTCTGCAGATTTGACAGTTAATCGAAATCGTTTACCTGCCTTTGTACCTGAATGATTATCGGTTAAGGTTTCCATTTTATGCGGCAACAGGAATATCCTGAGGATCTCTTGGTGTATTAGATTCTTCCATTGCTGAAATTATGTCGGGGGGTAAAGATTGCGCTTCCAGTGCAATTGCTCCAAAAGGCTCGATTTGTGTTTCAGTAGGCAACTCTTGATAAGCGAGTACTACTAGTTGGGGGTAAGACGGTTCCATGAACCTCCGGAAGGCAAGCCGTAATTCAGTAGTAGTAACAATAATTGGAGAAAGTCCACGCTCCGTCATTTCCTTAATTTTAGGCTCGATTTCGCGAATAATCCCCTCCGTTAAATTGGGGTCCATTACCAGTCCGATATCAAACTGACTACGCTTCACTCGACTGATGAGGGTTTGTTCGAGTCTAGGCTCAAATGTCATGGCCAGTAATTTATCCGTTTCCACCTCGTACTCTTTAACAAAATACATGCCTAATCTTTTCCTCGCTTGCTCGGATAGATCATCAGGATTTTTAGTAATGGCAGCCATGTCTGCAATTGTTTCCAATACAATAGTTAAGTTTTTAATTGGGATTCTCTCTCTCAGTAAGTTTTGTAATGTTCTTTGGATAATTCCAACATTTACCAAATCTGGCAGAAGTTCACTTACTAAAGTTGGGTTTTTATCTTTTATCAGATCAAGTAGCCTTTGCGTTCCTTCTCGTTCTAATATTAAATAGGCAATCCTCTTTAGAACATCAGCCAAATGAGTTACGAGAACCGATGAAGGATCCACTACCGTACAACCCTCGATTTCCGCATTCCGCCTTTCCTCGTCCGGAATCCACATCGCTTGAATACCAAAAACAGGCTCAATAGTTGGAATACCATTTAATTTCCCGGCATCTCCTCCTCCCATACTCATCGCCAAAACACGATCGGGCATTATGGTGGAACGAATAATTTCTTTACCACGCAACAAAAACCGATATTCGTTTGGCTCTAATTCGATATTATCTCTCACCCCAATGGTAGGGAGTAGCATTCCCATCTCTCTAGCAAAATTTGTTCTTGCACCGGTAATTCTGTCCAGTAAGTCGCCGCCCTTCTTCTTGTCTGCTAAGACAAGTAATCCATATCCCATTTCTAGCCCAAAGACTTCCTGCTCAATTGCATTCTCCATAGGAGATAATTTATTTTCTTGGCCATCCTCGGGATTGAGAGCAGAAGTTTGTTGCGGGGCACCACCAGGTGTTGGTTGAGAAGATCCAGCAGTTTGTCCAATTTCATCGAATTCAGATTCCTCAGATGATGCAACTTTTGAGTAATGATAAGCGGCACCAAAACATACCATAGAGAGTATGAAAAATGGCCAAAATGTTTCGGAAAGGAAAAATGCGAACAACAGAAGCATGCAACCTGCAATCCCAATGGCACGGGGATATACAGTTAATTGCTTTCCTACAAATTCTCCAAGATTCGCTTCTTCCGACGATCGGGTAACAAGAATACCTGCGGCAATAGAGATAATAATTGCCGGTACTTGACTGACCAAACCATCACCGATTGAAAGAATAGTGTATTTCTCAAGAGAGCCCACAATTGTCATTTCTTTCTGAAAATAACCAATCAGAATGCCACCAATAATGTTAACAACTGTAATAAATATACCTGCAACTGCATCTCCCCGTACAAATTTACTCGCTCCATCCATTGAACCATAAAAATCAGCATCTTTCTGAATTTTTTCTCGCTTGGACAAAGCTTCGGCTTCTGTAATTACTCCGGAATTCATTTCCGCATCAATTGACATCTGCTTACCTGGCATTGCATCCAAGGTAAATCTTGCAGTCACTTCAGCAATTCGGCCAGCACCTTTCGTAATTACAACGAAATTAATGATAACTAGAATTAGAAATATCACCGTACCGACCACATAATTTCCACCTACCACAAATGTTCCAAAAGATTCGATCACAGAACCTGCGTCTCCATCCAATAAAATCAACCGTGTGGATGCGACATTCAAACCTAGCCTGTAAAGTGTTACCGATAGTAACAACGTCGGGAAAACGGAAAATTCAGGCGGATCTTTGACATAGATCACGGTAAGCAGTATGAGCAGAGAAATTGCGATGCTTACAACGAGGAGAATACTTAATATATCTTTGTGTACTGGGACGACTAAAAGTAAGACAGCCCCAAAAAGTCCAAAAACAAAGCCTAAATCTGAATTACCGCTAAAACGGCCAAGATTTGATTTAAATTTCTGAAACAAATCGTTCATTACAAATTAAGCAATTGGTTTCGCAAGCAACCTTCTCGCCTTTAATCTATGGTAGTAATAAGCGTGGGACTTGTAAACTTGTGCTAAAATTTCAGCGACTACCTGATAAAAATCAAGTGGAATCGGTTCTCCAATACGCCCGAGCAAAAAGAGTGCACGTGCCACTGGTTTGTTCTCAATGGTGGGTACATCGTTCTCTGCAGCAATTAATTTTATCCTTCTAGCCAATATGTTTTCTCCTTTCGCGATTACGACAGGAGCAAGATCCATGCCCTTTTCATAGCGAAGGGCAATTGCATAGTGAGTGGGATTAGTCACTACTACATCAGCCGTGCCAACATCCATTAAGTTCTGACCAGATAGCAACTCCATCGCCTTTTTTCGTTGTGCTGATTTTATCTCAGGTGCAACTTCTTTACTTTTTGTCTCCTCCTTCACCTCATCTTTCGTCATCTTCATCTCTTCATCATTTTCTTTCTTCTTAATCATGTAATTGATGATTGCGATAATCAGTAAAAGAAGGACTAAAATTGCAAACATTGTTACAAATAAATCATAAATAAAAATAGGTAAGTGCTGAATGGGTATTGGGGCATAGAAAATAGGGTCATCAAAAAAAATAATTAACGTTAGCCAAACCACTGTTCCAATTATCGAAAACTTCAAAAAATCAATCATGAAAGTCTTCAGTCCTTTTAATCCAAAGATTCTTTTGAATCCGCTGATAGGATTAAATTTACTCAATTTAGGCTCAATCGCTTTGGGAGTAAGACGAAAACCTGTCTGTAAACCCTCCGCCACAAATGCAGCAATAAAAGTCAAAGCTAACATAGGGAACACAATTACTCCAAGAAATATAAATGCACCTTGTAATGTAGTAGCCATACCCTCTTGGGTAGCTTTTATCGTATGAAGATTTTGCATTATTGACTTCGTAAAAGCCATAACATCCAAAGCCTTACTCGGGCCATAAAACAAAATCACAACTAGACCAGCAAGCATCGTCAAGGTCATCCCAATTTCAGGAGCTTTCGCAAACTGCCCTTTCGATCGAGAATCTGATAATTTCTTGGCAGTAGGTGGTTCCGTCTTCGAGCTTTTATCTACATCTGACATTAGACTATCCTGGTTGAATTATTTTCAACATAATCTCAACCGATCGCTTGCTGTTATCTACAATGTATGAAGTAATCAAAAGGATTGAAGAAACAAGTAATACGAGCCCAGATAAGATTCGTATCGCAAAACTTGTCATAAAAACATTCATTTTGGGAACGGCTTTTCCAAGAACTGCAAATGATATGTTAATTAAAAAATTTAATGCAATGAAGGGAGCAGCGATAAGCGTCCCCAGAACAAATACATGAGATACTTCTGAAACAAAATCAGCAGTTGGGTTCGCGGTTAAAAAGAATGTGCCAATGGGGAATATCTCAAATGTTAAAACAAAAGCCTTAAGTACATCATAGTGAATACCATTAATAAAAAAAACAAGGAGACTGAAGTAGTATAAAAGAGTAGTCACAGTTGAATCAGTAGATCCCAGTAAGGGGTTTACACTATTGCTTGCCATTAGTCCTATCTCATAGGAAATCAAGTGACCTGCCAGTTCAACGGCAAAAAATACCATTCGAACCACCATGGCTAGCAATAAGCCAATACATATCTCGTTGATAGACAGAATAATTGCCCCTGCGAAATGATTGGCAATCTCAAGGTTTGCTGGGACCATTGGGTTGATTAACAAGGAAAGAAGCAAGCCAAATGCAGTTCTTATTTTTGCGGGTATCATTTTTCCGGCAAATAAAGGGATCCCCAAAAAAAATGCTCCAGTCCGTAAAAAAACAAGTACCCAAACAACAATTTGACTAGCTTCAATAGTCACTGTGCCATAGTTGGAAGCATATTAATCATGGAAATACAAAATTCAGTTAAAGTCTTTAATATAAAATTAGCTGAAAGTACAATTGCCAGAGAAACACAAACTAACTTAGGCACAAAAGTTAATGTCTGCTCCTGAAGACTTGTAATACCTTGAATAAAACTTACTAAAAGTCCAACAACTGTAGCAGTGCCAAGGATCGGGATTGCTAAAATAAGTCCTGTCTGCAACAGGTTTCTCATTATATCCACTGCTAGTTCCATTGTCATACCCTAATCCCCCCTCTACGCGATATTAAAACTATTAACAAGTGATTGAATTACTAGATACCATCCATCTACCAGTACGAAAAGTAACAACTTAAACGGCATCGATATTACGACCGGCGGCATCATCATCATCCCCATAGACATAAGGGTGGATGCAACAATGAAATCCACAATAATAAATGGTATGAAAATTAGAAATCCCATCTGAAATGCAGTACGTAGTTCGCTCAGCACAAAAGAAGGGACGACAATACTTAAAGGAAGTTGATCTCGGGTCATCGCACCTTGCTTTGAAATTTCTAGAAAAAACTGCACATCCTGTTGGCGAGTCTGATTCATCATAAAGTCCTTCATATGAGCAGTCGCTACCATGAGTGCATCACTTGATTTCATTGTGGCCGACATGTATGGGGTTACTGCGTCATCGTAAATTTTATTCCAAACGGGTCCCATCACGAAAAAGGTTAGAAATAATGCAAGTCCTACAATTATCTGGCTAGAAGGGGCAGAATTAACGCCAATCGCATTTCTGACAAAACCGAGCACAATAATCATCCTGGTAAAACAAGTCATCATCATGATGACTGAGGGACCGAGAGACAAAATTGTCATTGCTACAACAAGTTGTATCGCAACCCCAAAATCCCCCTCGTCATTTGAACCAGTTACATCAATTCGAAGACCAGGGGCTCCAGCACCAGTGGTTTGAGCGTCCAAGCATGTATGTGAGAAGCTAAAAAAAAGAAAGCCCAATAAAATCAAGGCAAAAAGTCTTACCCTTTTTAAAATTAACAATACTTTCTTCAACCAGTCACCTTTCCTATATCATTAGTTAAATCGTTACTTAACGAAGATTGGTTATCTAATTTCGCCAAGTGATTAATCGAACTAGAACTCACTCCTAAAAGGTGTTTTTCATCCCCATATTGCGCCACCATTAAAAACTGCCGATTGCCAAGAGAACAGGTATCAGCAATAACGATTTCGCCCTCTTTGATAGAACTTAACCTCGTTCTTTTTTTCTTAGTATAAATGGAGAGAAAATAAGCACTTGCACCTAAAACTCCAATAAATCCAATTACCCGAATCCATAAGTATAGCATTTCGGCATCAGAGCTAACAAATGATGAAGAAACTGCAAAGTAATCTAGCATCATTTCAATGATTTAAAAAATGCATTCAACTGCGGTTCGCAGGTGAAGGCAAAGAAGGGAGATTCACGATGCCGAATCAACTATCTCGGTAATCTTAAGTCCAAAACGGTCGTCAATTACAACAACTTCACCGTGGGCAATAAGTTTTCCATTAACCAGTAAGCTAACAGGATCTTTGGCATTTTGCTTCAATTGAATTTGAGCACCAGGGCTGAGTTCTACCACTTCTTTCATTGGAAGTTCTGCCGTTCCTAATTGGACTGTGACACTTACCTTCACATCCATCACAATATCCATTTTTTTACTATCCATGTTTTTTTCCGATTAATTTTACAGCTTCAACAATACTTTCACTTACCTGAAAAGCCACCTGGTCCGATTCTATTCCGATCTCACCGATGAAGCAGGTTCTTCCTTCAATCCTTAAGTTTGTCTTTTCAATTAAGGCAGGTGACATTTCGATCACATCATCGACCTCTAAATTCGACAGATCTCTTAAACTCAATTCAAACGCATCCCATTCTGCTGAAACTGAGACTGGAATTTCGTCATAAATTTCATGCCATCTCGGTGGTTTAACTGTCTGTTTCTCAGTTGAAGAAACCGCATTTAACAAGCGACTCACAACTGGTTCTAGTGTGTAGTATGGAACCGCAATCCTCATCGGTCCAGATACATCACCAAAAGATGCCTCCATACTCATAATTAACATCATCGCATCGGTTGGAGAGGTTTGCAGGAATTTCCCAGAACTTTCTGTACCAATAATACTGGGAGTAAGCGACATTGTATTTTGCCATTGCTTACACCATTCTTCCAAAATGATTTGATTAAAATCTTCCACAAGGGCTTTTTCTATGTCAGTCAATCCTCGCTCTTCAGGGTTAGTAGAACCCCGTCCGCCAAGAATTCGATCGACAACTGTTGCGGATAAATGAGAGTTAACATCCAACAAACAAACTCCATTTAATTCTTGGAGTTTAAACATAGTTATACAGGATGGGTTCTTTATAGACTGAGTAAAATTGGCGTACAAATCAGCAGTTAGATCTTCTAATTCAAGATTAAACTCCGTCCTCAAAAACATCGAGAGATGACCCGCTAAATAATAAACAAATTGTTCTGACTTTGTTTTCAATTTACTCAAATCCGCATCCGATAGTACTATGGGATTTGTAAAGTCATACTTTTTAATTTTGACCGCCGATAGATCAGTGATTTTCTCACCTTCACAGTTAAATACAGGTTGCCCATCAGCAGAACCTTGTAATTCGCTTATATCGAAGCTTTCGTCTTTAAAATTTGGATCGGAAGACATTTAAAATCAGATTATTGGACTACAAAGTTTGTGAAGTAAATTTGTCTAATCAAATCACTTTCACCATCTCTATACTTCCGTAGAATTGAAGAAAAGCCTTTTTTTAAATCAACTCGGACTCTTTCCTGGAAACCATCAAGTTGAGCATCTTCGTAGGTATACCCACCCATAATGGCGAGTGCTTTATCACGAATCCTGTGCTGATACATATCGAGTACTTTCTCAAAGTCACCTGCCTGACCCTCTAATTTTAAATCTAGATTGATATAACGAGATTTAATCGGGCCTCCCAAATTAGTGATTAAAGAATTAAGTTCATAAATTTTCTCCTCACCTGATGGCTCCATATCCAGGGGTTGCCCACCTTCAGTTATTTGAGGCTTTATGGTTTCCTCTGGTTTATTCATCTTAATCAACAAAAACATAGCACCTACTGTCAAAGCAGGGGCAAGAATAATTGCTATAAGAGCAGGAATTAAGTTACCACCACCTGCTTTGGGGGCAGGAACCTCAGTGGTTTCAGGAAGTTCGTCAAGTTGAGCGGCACACATATCGTTAGGGAATAAAGGTTAAAGTCTATCGTTTAAGGTTAACGGCTTCAGAGAGAATCATATCAGAAGTTGTCACGACACGAGACCCGGCCTGAAAAGAACGCTGGTGAGAAATCATGGCAGCAAACTCATTAGTCAGATCCACATTAGACAATTCTAAAGCATATTGCTTGAGCTTACCGTTGGAGCCTGTTGCTGGAATTGTGTTATCACTAATACCAGCAATGTTTTGACCGGCTTGTCCATTCGAATAAAATCCATTCCCTACCCTTCTTAGATATTGAGGAGAGAGAAAATTGTTAAGTTTAATTTGACCTGAACCTCTGATTTCATCTACTCCGTCTTTATTTACAACTAAATTGATTTTACCATCTTCCTCGATCCTACGCGCCAGGAGAGTTTCTCCCTCTTGCGTTCCTACAACCAAAGGACCATCTAACCCCTGTAATTGATATCGGTATTGGTCTCGAGTAACAACAAATCCTTCCACAGTTGATTCAAATGCACCCGCTCTTGTGTAAAACAATTCGCCAGTTACGGGATCTGCTATTTCAAAAAAACCACCCCCGTTAGGCAGTGCTTCACCTTGAATTGCCAAATCCAAATCTAAACCTGTGATTTCTACAGTACCTTGTGTGAAATCGGAAGATATTGAACCAACATGAACGCCCGTACCATGTTGTTGAATGTTGTTGCTGGGCACACCACCCGCACCAGACTCCGCGTCATTCATGTGTAAATAAAAATTGTCAGAGTAATTTGCCCTAGAAGACTTGTACCCGAGAGAATTTACATTGGAAATGTTGTTTCCAAGAACCTGTAATCCTTGGGTAAGACTTTTAAGGGCGGTAACACCGTTATGTAATGAAGCAATCATTTACAGTTTTGGATTGCTCACACGAGTAATATTTGCAGGAAGATAATTCTTATCCCCAACAGTTACAAAAACTTCTCCATCATCGTTCTTTTCGACGGAATCGACAAGGCCAGTAACATCTTGTCCTTCCTCAGAAATATTGACCATTTTTCCAAGATAAGCTTGTGCAACCATATCTTTCTGAGAATCAGCAAATGTCTCAAAACCTTTAGTAAATTGCTGCATTTGTTCCAATGAAGCAATGTTTGCCATTTGAGAAATGAACTCGGTATCTTTCATTGGCTCAAGTGGATCTTGGTTACTAATCTGACTAGTGAGCAACTGAAGGAAATCTTCCATCTGCATAGCAGAGTTAGAAGAATTGGACGCATCTGATAAAGTAGATGCTCGAGGATTTTGGTTTGCTTGGGATGCTGCTAGTGCGTCTATCATGATATTATATTGTAAAAATTAAAATTTAAGCTGCTTTTAGAAAAAAGGTGTCCATCTCTTGGTAATCAGAAAAGACATGAATATTGACCTCAACTTCCTGGTCTGAGTCTATTTTCTGCTTAATACCCTTTTGGCAATCATTAAGCATAATTCGAGTTTTCTCGTCAGGAGCGATAAAGCATAGGGAAACTCCGTTTTCAGATTTTTCTAATCGAACTCCAAGTTTTCCGCCATGGGGTAAATCAATTGCAAAACGGACCACTTTCTTTGAAAATTTATTGGTATACGATACTCGAGGAGAAACAGCCTTGCTAATTAAGCTTACTAGTTTATGGACAGTCGAAGAATCAGTAGTGTAAGAATTGGTAGCACCAACCTCCAAACTAGAGGTTTCTTTATCATTATAATTCATCTTACTTATTGAACGAGCATTTTTTGCGCCATGATCCTTATCCTTTTTGCCGCGATCTTGATTTTGGTTATCTCTATTAATTGACCTATGCGTTGGTTCATTAAATACAGGGAGTTTCGAAGGTTCCCTTGGAGTTAATATTACTGCAGGACGGGCATTGAGAGCAGATACATTAACGCTCTTCGCTGTTGTCGGTGGTTGAAGAAAATTAGATTTAAGTAAAACTTGCTTCGTCGGGCTTGTGTTTGGATTAGAGGAAAGTTTGTTGGATGGCGATACCCGGGGAGTAATTTTACTAGATTCAGACAAAATTGCTCTTTCAAAACTAATATTGGACCGGTTGGAAGAATTAGGGTTGGAGTTTTGTTTCGCTGAATAAGAATTGTTGGTTTTGGAAGAAACAGGAGAACCATTCTTACTCGATTTTGGAGTCAATGTGCTCGGCTTTTTGATATCAGGAGAATCTTGAGGCATCCAAAATGAACCATTCCTCCCAATTGTCTGATGCTTGGGAATAGAATTGCCATTCGAAAAACTTTGAATCTGCGGCGAATCTGTCATCAATAAAATTTAGTTCGCAGGAATTCCGGTTGGGGCTAGGTCGCCCAAATCCAAACTAGGTAACAGTCCACGGTCTCTCATTGAAAGAGCATCAGCAAGCTCGATCAAAGAATCCTCATCGCTGTTATACATAAAGGAAATAATGGGAGCTTTGTCTTCCGCTTTGAGAAGTTCAAATATCGTCAGTGCTTCTTCAAACCTACGTTTTTGTCTCCAATTTTGAATTTCAACAGTCGCAACTTCCGGTCCCATTTCAACCCACCTCTTGGAGGTATCTTTGTACTCTTTTAATTTTTCCTCACTTAAATCCTGCCCTTGTCTTGCTTCAAAATCAGCTAATCGAGCAGACAGATCATCCTGGATTTGATTCATTTCTTTCTTCTGCTTTTCGAGTGCTTCTAAGTCCATTGCGATCGCAGATTCCCGGGAGTCGAGCTCAGTTTCTCTTTCTAGCAATTTTTCTTTCAATGCAGCCAACTCTTTGGATAGTTGGTTCATCGAATGAGTTTCCGCAGGGGAATAACTGGTATCATCGGCATCGAATTCAACACTGGTAAATTCTGCCTTGATCTCTGGTTTAGGTTTAAACAAATCATCGTAGCTCAATACTACCATAAAACCAGCGGATCCGACTGATAGCAATACAGCTAATATAACAATAATAATGGGTGATATTTTCATAATTAATAACTCGTGTTGTTGAAAACAAAACGAGCACCAATGATATCCTCAAGTTCTGTTTCCTCCTTTTTTTCTTCTGTTTTTAAATGCTCGCTTCTTTTCTTATTTTTAAGCTTCAGTAAACTCTTGCAGTTGGAATCTGCTTCCAAGTAGATTTTACGTTTAGCAGATTCTATATTTTTTGAATCCGCAAGCTTTGAATTGAAATCAATAATCTCTCCTTTTTTTCGATTAATTGATTGGTTGAAATTCTCTTGTTCATGCCCAGAAAACCCAGATGTTCTTTTAATCACAATATCCTGGTTAAGAATTTCTAAACTTTTTACTGCATTTCTAAGTTCAACCTCAGCATTTTCACGATTTGAAATCGCGAGTGCATAATTTTTCATTGCTTTATCTTTAGACATTTCACGAAGTTGCAAAAGAGTCTCCAAGCGAAAAGTAAATGCCTTCATGAACCAAAAATTTCTGCAAGTTGTTGAAATGAGGATTCTCGAGTCGAAACTTGATCATACCTTTGCTTAAGAAATGAATCAACCCTATCAAATTTTTCAATCGCCCGATCTATTTTAGGATTACTATTTTTGACATAAGCACCGACATTAATTAGGTCTTCATTTTGCTTGTAAACGGAAAGTAAATCGCGAGCCTCAGAAATAATCTGAATTTCCGACTCAGTGCATACTGCACGATCCAAACGACTTACGCTTTGCAATACATCCACAGCAGGAAAATGATTTGCATTTGCAAGTTTACGACTAAGAACGATATGCCCATCGAGAAAACCTCTGACTGCATCTGCAACGGGTTCATTCATATCATCTCCCTCGACTAGAACAGTATAAATAGCGGTAATTGCACCCGAATCACTCGTTCCAGTTCTTTCAAGTAATTTTGGTAATAAAGAGAAAACCGAGGGTACATAGCCCCGGGATGCAGGGGGTTCTCCTGCGGCGAGGCCAATCTCGCGTTGTGCCATCGCAAAACGAGTTAAGGAATCCATTAACAGAAGAACTTTTGAACCTTCGTTACGAAATCCCTCCGCAATTGCAGTTGCTAAGATAGAAGCCCGTATTCTCATCGGCGCAGGTTGATCGGAAGTAGAAACTACAATTACAGTCTTCTTCATTCCTTCTGGCCCAAGATCTTTTTCCACAAATTCTCTTAATTCTCGACCACGCTCCCCTACCAGAGAGATTACATTGATATCAGAATCAGAGCCTCGGGCAATCATACCAAGCAGGATGGATTTCCCGACTCCACTACCTGAAAATATTCCAACCCTTTGGCCGACACCTAATGGTATAAAAGTATCAATTGATTTAATTCCTGTACTAAAGGCTTCTGAGATCATTGAGCGACTCAATGGGTTAGGCGGTTCTGCATAGAAACCCTCTCGCCGAGGGGTAAGAAGTGGACCTTTGCCATCAATAGGCCTTCCCATTCCATCGATAATTCTACCTAGTAAAGCAGGTCCGGAAGGCACAAAATTATTGTTACGCTGAGAAGACACCTTACAACCTGGATGAATTAGATGTACGCTATCCAAAGCCATTAAAAGGACAAAATTATCCCTAAACCCGACTACCTGTGCTTCAATTTTTTCCTTATGTCTATCCGAAACAATTGAGCAAACTTGACCGATACTTACCTCCGGGCCTTCGGATTCAATAATGAGTCCAGTTACCCGACGTACCGTTCCCACTTTATCATAAGTTCTTACTCCCTTAATTCCATTCTCCATGAAGGCGAATCTCTCATCAAGTGACTCAATCATTTCGCTTAAGTTCTTCCTCTACCTTTCTTATTTTTGTAGAAACCCGACCATCTAGAAGTCCAAACCGACTCTTGATTTGGCAATCTCCAGACTGTAAGGAAGAATCTTCAAAAAATTTCACATTTGGGTAACCCTCAAGAAGCGCATCATCCCCATCTAATCCGTCAAAAATACCAGCAATAGCAGACGCAAAACCCTCTTCCTCTTCGTTTTTATCCTTTTCAACTGCTGGCTTTTCAGGATCGGCCATCGCCTTTAGTAAAGATAAATCTTGGGGGCAAAGATATACCTCAAGTTTCTCGTCTTCTCCTGAAAATTCAGAAACCATGCTTCGTACGATCTCTTCTATTGCATCACGGTCCAAAGTGATCTGACCCAGAACGCGTTCAGCAAGTCCGATGACTAAATCTGGAAGTCGGTGGTCCAGTTTTGCAATAACCTCGTTTGTTTTAGTATCAATATTCGCTAATAAATGAGACTGCGACTCTGCATAAGTTGTTCTTAATTTTGAGATTTCAGCTTGGTAAAAGGCTGTTGCCTCTTCTTTACCTCGGTTATACTCATTTAATGCATTTTCATTGGATTGAGCCGCTGTAACAGAGGGTTCCCCAACATGACTTACCTTGAAACCACTGAGTGGTTTCGGGAAATTGATGGATCTATTGTACGACAACGTCGCTTCCTCCAGTATCGAGAATAATTTCCTCGTCCTCCTCGAGTTCGCGTACAATTTGTATCACTCGGTCTTGGGCAGATTCCACTTCAGATAAGCGTTTAGGTCCAAGAAAGGTAAGTTGTTCTTCAAGTGCCTCAACTGCTCTCTTGGACATAGTCGAATAAATTATTTTCTTGAGTTCCGGTGAAGCGTTCTTGAGAGCAATTACTAAATCATCTTGGTCCACTTCCTTCGTAATTTTACTCACATCTCCAGGGCTGAGTCGTACCAAGTCCTCGAAGCGGAACATCCTTTGTCGGATCGAACCTCCCAATTTAGGGTTTCTTTTCTCAATACTTTTGAGTAACTCTTTCCCCTCCTCCTTATCAAACCAGTTCAGTAAATCGGCAGCGGATTTAACTCCGCCAGTTTTGACCCGTGGAGATTGTCCTTTTTTACCCATTCTTGCTCCCAGCGTACTGGCAACAACCTCAATTTGATCAATGGGGGTAGTTTCCATAGAACCGACTCTTTCAACAACTTGCTCCTGTACATTTGGAGGCATCATTTGAAGAACCTCGGAACCTTTGTCCGCATCCACATTTGCAAGTACAAATGCAATTGTTTGGGGTTGTTCAAAGCGGAGGACATTGTAAATTTGACCGGAATCCATCTCTTTGATGTCGTCCATGAAATCAAGTGAATCTCGAACCGGTGCAATACGATTCATCATATTGTTTGCCTTGTAGTCGCCGTGAGCAAGTTCCAAAGTTTTTTGAGCAAATGTCAAACCTCCCAGGTTTGAATTCACGCTAGATTCGATGATTTCTGAAAACTCATCTAATACGCAATCCTTGAGTTCTTGATCAACAATTGGAAAGTTTCCGATTTCTTTGCAGATCCCTTCAGAATCCTTTGAATCGAAACGCTTTAAAAGTGTTGCAGAAGCTTCAGGACCAAGTGCGATCATAAGAAGACCTAATTTTTGATGCCTAGACATACGGGAGTACCGGTCATAAACGGAATCTTCTTCGGTTACTTCATCCATCGGTCAAAAATTAGCGGTTACGAGGAAGAACCCGTTTCTAAATACCTCCTGAGAGCAGTTCCTACATTGTCAGGTTTTTCCTGAATTAAGTCGTTGAGAAGTTCTGGAGTTAACCCACTACCTAAACTCCTTGTTCCAGCAAGTAACTGCTGGTCATCTTCGTCCAAAACCTGAACTTCAGCCTCGTTCGGTTTAAATCTCTTTAGCATTGTGATGAAGACAATAAACAATGCAATTGCTAAGATAACACCAACTAAAGTTTTTACGTGGGGTCCATATTTATCAACGAAATTCTGAAATTGATCCAATGTTTCGCCCCCAATACCCCCAATCGCAGGGTCTTGAAAAACAACTTCTTTGACAGATACATGAGTTAGAAGTTCGCTTTCTTCAAGGTTGAATCTCGCCCCCACGGCATTGATTACAGCCTCTCGTATAACATCAATATCCTCAGCAGTTCGTGGTGACTCCCCTTTCGCAATAAGAACCGCTACACTTCGACTGATAATTGAACCTGGTTCTTGAACTGTCTCTTTTAGATTCCTACTAATCTCAAAATCTGTAGTCTTGGACTCGCGAGACTCATCGCTTTTAGCCATGATAGGATCCTGTTGAGTAGCATCCTGACTTACATTAGGCACATTAGCACCCATTCCTGTCGCGTTATTTTGAGGCTGTGTCTCTACAGTTGTAGCCATGTCTTTGTCAGTAGTCGAAGTTCGAGGAACTTGTCCATCAGGATCAAACTTCTCATCTAATTCCGTCATTGATTTGGTGTCTAAATTTACTGAAACTCGAGCGATTACATTTTGTCTACCGACCGTTTTGGCAAGCATAGTTTCGATCTTAGTTTCCAATCGTCGTTCCTGTGCTTCATAAGCTTTCATCATCTGACCCGCAACACCAGCGGCACCACTGGATTCTCCCTGCTCAGAAAGAAGGTTTCCTTGGTTGTCCATTACTGCCACATTCGATTTGTTGATTCCTTTGTTAGCATTGGAGACAAGAAACTGAATTGCATTTACATTAGCTTTATCAAGTGTACTCCCTCCGGTATCGACATATACTGAAGCGCTGGGCCTATCATTCGGATCTTCGCTAAGCAAAAGGTTATTTTCAGGCTTAACAATAAAAACCTTTGCTGACTTGATTGAATCCATCATTGCAATTGTTCTCTGTAACTCTCCCTGAATTGCCCGTGTGTGATTAGTTCGTTGCACGAAATCACTAATCCCAAAATTTCCTTCATCAAAAATCTCAAACCCTACATCACCGCTTCTTGGCAAACCTTTCATGGCAAGTTCCATCCTCATCGCTGCACGTTTATCCTCAGGCACTAAAATGGTGTCTCCGCTCTCACTATATTCAAATTCGACTTGATTTGATCGCAACACATCCACCACATCGCTCAGGTCATCGGCATCAGCTCCGCTTACCAAAACGCGCATTGAAGTGCTCCCACCTGACCAGCTAAGAATCCCGACACTTAAAATTAAAATCCCGCCTAAGGCGACGACTAGGGTTAATTTTCTACTTGAATTCAAACCGTCCCAAAGTTCGGCAAGCTTACTAAATCGTTCTTTCATATAATTTAACTAAAGTTTTGAAGACTAAACTTGCATCCTCATTAACTCTTTGTAGGACTCAACTAGTTTATTGCGCACCTCGATCATCAAATTAAATGCCACGCCCGCTTCTTGTGATTTAACGACCGCTTCGTGGATGTTATCAGATTTCCCAAGTATAAGATCTTGAGTTTCACGAGCTGAAATTTTCTTCTTTTGATCAACTCCCTTCACAAAGCTTTCGAACATTTGAGAAAAACCGGGTGCAGTAACTCGGTCGGTGGGCGAAGTTTTATCAATTGGAACAAAATCAACCGCATTAGTTTGCTGGGCTTCTTTTGCCCCAAAGCCTTGACCTAATTCGCTCGTTTTCGCAAAACGATCGAGTTGCTTGTTCGCTTGAAGATTAGAGTTTTGTGTGAGCAAATCGCTCAGACTAGGAAGTGATGATATTTCGTTCACAATATAAATTATCTACCGATAGCGAGCGCTTGCTGAGCTAATCGACGGGAAGTTTTGACTACAGTTAAATTAGCTTCGTAAGCACGAGAAGCACTTATTAAATCAATCATTTCGCGGGATACATCCACATTGGGCATTTCAACCATACCGTCTTCATTTGCATGAGGATGACCAGGGTTGAAGATCATGCGACCAGGTGTTTGGTCATCAAATACATCAGTAACCCGAACGCCTTGGTAAAGATTTTCGTCCACATAACCGGGAACTCTGCGCTCCGGAGTTTTTATAAATTCCTCAAAAGAAACTTCTTTTCTTTTGTAAACATTTCCAGATGCATCCTGAGTAGTGTTCGAGTTTGCAATGTTTTGAGCGATAATTTCAAGTCTGATCTTCTCTGCAGATAATGCACTGCCAGTAGACTCGATTCCAGGGATAAGGTTCATACTCATAATGAAATATTTTAGACGCGACCCCTAATTGCTTTGTTCAGTTCCTTTATTGAACCTCCTACTGCGCCAGTAAGATACTCATAATTTAAAGCGTTACGATTCATTGCAAGCATTTCTTCGTCGATTTGTACCGTGTTACCATCCATACGGACAGGTTTCGCTTGTCGATCTTCTTCGCTTCGAGGAAGAAGTCCTTTCACCCTACGAAAATCGCTTCTGTCGACTGCCCTTCTAAGTTCCACAGAAAAAGTCTTAGGTAAGTCTCTTCTTTTAAAACCAGGCGTTTCTACATTCGCAATATTGTTAGAGAGTGCCTCGTGACGCAAATGAGTTGCATCAAGGAGTTTTTTAGAGATTAGGTAATTCTCTTGACTGTATAAGTTATCGAGTACGACTGCCATGTGGCACACACAATGCAATACTTGTGCCAAATAGTCTTTCGGGCTTAAACTAAGTGTCTTAGTTAGATGATGCTTAGAACCACGGGTCTTAAGTATAGCAAAATTAATTCATACCTAGCATTTTTTTCCCAGATAGGAATAAATTTCTTCTTTTGTTGCCATTGGTCGTTCTCTCTTTTCTAAACCAGTAATTTAATATTTAATTGAAACTCTTGTGAAATCACCAAATTTTGAAAATTGTCAAGTAGGCTTAACTCCTGAAGGAAAGATTGAAAAAGTTTCGGATGCATTTGCATCTTGGGTCGGGAAGGGAGCAAAAGACTTAATAGGAGAAAACTTCCGACCATTCTTTCTTTCTCTTGAAAAGAGTTGGTCACTTCTTCTACCAAAAGATTTTTTTCGGAAGGACTTCGAATGTTTTTTCCCGTTGTCACCAGAAAGTCACCGTTCCTCCGTTGGTATTCATTTTCAAAATGTAAGTTATTCCCACAACTCTGTCATTTCTTTGTCCCCTGCCCTAGCTCCGCACGATTCATTAAAAAAGGCATTCATGGGCGATTTAATGAATGATCCACGGGCGCTAGCAAACACTCTGATAAGACTTCAGAAAGCAGAAAGCAGACTGTCAGACTATATCAGTAACTTTCCGGGGATTTTCTTTACGCAAAGACCTGATATGACGTTTAGTTATTTGTCGCGGGGGATCCAAAAAATATTTCCGTCCGAACATTCTGAGTTGGCTCGAAATGGTGGCTTGTTTTTAAGCAAAATATTCGAAAAGGACAGAGAACACTTTTTAAAAGAATTAAATACCAACGGAAAAAACCCAGAAACCTTTAGCTTTACCTACCGGGTTACCATTCCACCGACCGGTCAGATTATTTATTTATTAGATGTTCGTACTCCTATCATTACTGCGACCAACAAACTTCTTGGATACGATGGGGTTTTTGTCGATATAACAAGGCAAGCGATAGCTGAGCACAGGTTGTCACACTCCGTTTGGCGGGAAGGCCTTGCCACTCTCACAAATGGACTGGTGCATGACTTTAGTAATTTGATGGCAGGAATTTATTCAATTAGCGAATTATATCATGGCATGATGGCAAAGGACGATCCTATGGCCAAAGGACTGGGCCAAATTAAAAAAAGTGCGATGCAGGCCCAAAAGTTAGTGCGTAGGATTATTGATTTACACCGTGAAAAAGCTGCTTCACGAACCGTTCACGATCTTAGATTACTACTAAAAGATCAAATGGACTTGGTTGATATTATCATTCCCAGAAGTGCTAAAATAACCACCGATTTCGGCACTCAAACTATGCCGGCATTTATTGAAGAAACTGGATTTAGGCAGATGATTCTCAATTTAGTAATTAATGCAAGGGATGCAATCGACCGAACGGGTAAAATTAAAATATCGTTAAGAAAAGTCAAAAAAGGACAGATAATAATGAAAGGGGCTGTTGGAAATAAAACAACCGCACCAGCAGAAGGTGCGGAACTAGCGCTCACTGATAATGGAAAAGGAATTCCCTCTGAACTTGAAGAAAACTTGTTTGATCCATTCATTACTTCAAAGTCATCAGGGAGCGGTTCAGGATTCGGACTATATAATGCCAAAATTTTCATCGAGGATCACAATGGATTAATTGGATTTTCAACAATGAAGGGTAAAGGGACTACATTTTTCTTATTTATCCCATTAGAAACCGATGATGAAGACAAGCCATCTCAAAATGTGAAACGTGCGAAACGGGCTACAAGGGCATTTATTAAAACGACTAATCAATAATATTGTGTATAAAACAACAATTCACTTTGTCAAAACTCCCTGCTCATAACGCAGTATGGATCTTACTTTTCCATTTTTTCCATAGAAAATCATATCTCCATGAAGTCGTCCGTCTAAATAATTTGCTTCCACCCAAGAACCATCTTTTGACTTTTTAATACTCTTTCCGTTTAACCGACCATCGTTAAAAGTTTGGATTGTATTTAATTTAGATCCGTTTCTTTCTAACTTTCCTGCGAACGGCGCTGCACTTTCCCGATGCAAAAGAATCGAAATGTTATCATCAGGTTCGACTATGAACTCCTTTTGAAAATCTTCTTCTTTTCCTATCCATTCAGTTGGGAGTTCTCGGGGAGATTCATCTGTCAAATCCTCTCCGCACGAAAGCAGCAAAGAAATACAGGAAAGTGGGAGTAATCGAGTACAGAATTCTCTCAATTTTTTAAGTAGTCTGAAAATTCATAAAGTTCAGGATCGCGAATGATTTTTTTCTTCATAAACTTCTTAATCTTGGACTTAACTGTTTCTTGAGAGGCGCCTTCTTCTCCCTCTTGCATCCCGGAAGGCTGTTCTTCATCTCCTAAAAAGTCTCCCATTTGACTTTCTAGTTCATCCGGATCGGCGCCTTCCTCGAGTTTGCGTACAACTTCCTCCATAGGTTCATCCATTGTTTCCCCTGTCATCTCACACATTTTGCGCATCAATTGCCCCATTTGCTTGGGATCTGGGTTATCTTCGTCCATCCCCCCCATAGCACCCTCCAACTCCTTCATTACCTTTTCTGCTTGATTGGGATCCATGCCCGCAAATGGATCATTGGCATCATCTCCAGAACCTTGCTCGGGCATTTCAACAGGTTCTTCCTTTTTTCCGGTAATCGAAAATCCAGACATCACTTTTTCCATTTTATACTTTTTGCCGTCCGGGCATTCAGGCGTTTTATCCGAGTATGAAGTGGAATGGGCAAAGAATGAATAGATCTTTCCCTTCTCTCGACTCATGAATTCATAGATTGGCATAATGTAAAAGTTTTACTAGTAAATTAATAACTTAAAAGATTTCAATGACGTAAAGTTTTTAAGCTAGCAATCTTTTCAAATCCGCAATGAAGACAATTTTTCACTTTTGGAGCAACTCACCAACTAGTAGGCTTTGGATTTCCCTGCCCTTGGGCTACACTTTTTTTCTTCAAGTGCTCACCGGTTTCCCCAAGCCAGACAGTCTCAAGGACCTGAATGCAAATGAACTTTTTGTCCGCTTTTCCGAGGAACTCTTTGACTACCCCTTTTGGCTGCAGGATCTCAGTCACTTGCCACTCTTTTATGGACTTGCTTGGTTATGGTCCTGGTACCTCGGACCGATTCGTTCCTTATCTTCAGCTTTTAAATGCAAGGCATTTTATATCGCCACACTCTACGGAATTATTAATGAAATGGCACAGGCTTTTATCCCCGATCGTTTTCCCTCCCCTGGCGATTTAATCATGAATTTGGCTGGAGTACTTCTTGGCTTAATCACGCACTCCGTATTGTGCCGAAAATTCGGCACACCTACAAAGTAGTACGATCTAGTTTGCCCTCATCGCACCTTCTCTTTCCAACAGAGTCGGATGAGAATAATGAAATCCTGCCATTAATGGGTGAGGCAATGGATGAGATAAATTTTCGACATACAGTTTTCTCAGAGCAGAAATTAACGGCTCTTCCCCTCCTACAGCAATTTTGGCAAAATGATCCGCTTCAAATTCGTGTTTCCTCGAAAATAAATTACTGACGGGAGTGAGCCAGTAGGTAAAAAAGCCAAGTGTCAGGGACAATCCAATAATCAACGGACTCAAAGAAGAAATCAAACTAACATCTAGACCCAGTCCACTATAAAACCAGGCACTTTCGAGTAAGTACCCCATTAAACCGAAGCCCGCTAACCCCATCACAAAAGACATCACCAGGCGCTTAGGAATATGCCCCATTTTATAATGTCCGACCTCATGGGCAAGTACCGCTTCAATCTCTTCAATGGACATCTGCTTGATCAGTGTATCATACAATACAATTCGTCGAAATCGTCCAAAGCCGGTAAAATAGGCATTTGAATGTCCCGAGCGCTTACTGCCATCGATCACTTCAATTGTATTTGCTTTAAATCCGGTCTTATCCGACAGGGCCATTAGTCGATCCTTCAATTCACCATCTTCCAACGGAGTCAACTTATTAAAAAGAGGAAGAATTAATTTGGGGTACAGAACCATCATTAAAAGTTGTATACCAAAAAACACAACAAATGCCATGGCCCACCAATACGCAGGAGAAGCCTCCGAAATTGTCCGGTACAACCAAATCAATAATGCCAAAAGAAGGTAGGAAAGAACAAAGCCCAGAATCATTCCTTTTACCTTGTCCATAACCCAAAGCTTTTTGGTAGATTTATTAAAGCCAAATTTTTCTTCCAAGGTAAACTGATTATACCAGTCAAAAAAGAGACCTGGTATTTGCAGAACATTGAGCAATGCAGTTGCCACAAAAGCACCCCACCAAACTGAATCAAAAAGAGTCACCGGCCAAATTTCAAATACCGTGGGCAAGACATATAAAAACACGGGAAAGAAGATCACAAAACCAAAAATCTCTTCTACTCTTGAAAACCGGCTCTTACTGATTGAATAATTACTCGCTTTTCTCCAGGTCTCGTCATCCATCAATGACTTTGATTCTTCCGGTTGAGCTCCGATCAAATTAGCCACATGCTTCTCGTTCAGAACCTTAAGAAAATACTCGAATAAAAATTGGCACACTGCCAACACCACCACAATCATTTGCAAATCTGTCATAGATTTCATCCTATCAATTCAATTTCAAGTTGTCGACTAAAGAGGCTCCACAAAACTGATACACAGCTTCATCGTGAATACAGTAATCGTAAATGATATCACATGTCGGAAATTCAAAGATAGGAAAATGATATAACTTTGCGTCAAAATACTCTTTTTTGCTAAAGACATGACGATGTTCAATTAATTCAATTTGAATTGCGATTAAGTAAAAATGCTATAGAAAATATCTTTATTAAATGGGAACTTCTGAAAAACAAACCGCAGGACAAAATGATCTCACTTTTGAGCAAGCCTTGGCCAATCTTGAAGAAATCATTCAACGAATGGAGTCTGGTGAGGCTCCCCTCGACTCTTTAATTACTCACTACCAAACTGGCGTGAAAATGTTAAAACTTTGCCGAGAAAAAATAGAGGCTGCGGAAATAAACATCAAAGAGGTTCAGGAAAGGGATGAAGAATTGATAAAAAAAGATTTTGAAGATATTGTGTGATGGGAAATAATACCGAGATATTGAAAGAAATAACTGGTCCAGCTGATTTAAAAAAGCTCGATCACGAACAGATCGAGATTCTTTGCCAGGAAATTCGTAACAGAATAATTGATGCTACTTCTCAAAACGGTGGCCATGTCGGTCCCAACCTTGGCGTGGTCGAGTTAACCGTTGCCTTGCATATTGCCTTTGATACTCCGCAGGATTCTTTCTTCTGGGATGTTTCCCACCAAGGGTATGTACATAAGTTGCTTACCGGTCGAAATGACGAGCGGTTTGAAAAAATTCGTCAATCAAACGGATTAAGTGGATTTCTTTCTCGCGAAGAAAGCAAACACGATGCGTTTGGAGCCGGTCATGCAGGCACAGCCCTTTCTGCCGCTCTCGGTCGCTGTATTGCACGTGACCTTAATAAGAAGGATGAGCATGTGGTTGCGGTTGCCGGGGATGCCGCATTTACCTGTGGCATTACTTTGGAGGCCCTGAACAATATTGCCAGTTCGACAAAGCGGTTCATATTAATTTTGAATGATAATGAGTGGTCAATCGCCAAAAATGTGGGTGCGTTTTCCAAGTATTTTAACGAGTTGATCACCAATCCCGCATACACTCGTTTACACAAAGACGCGGAAAGTTTCCTCACTCAAGTTCCCGGTGGTCCTTCACTGATGAAATTTCTATCGAAGGCAAAGCGAGATACAAAGGAATTAATTGCACCCTCTAGCATTTTTGAAAAACTGGGCATCCGTTACCTCGGTCCAATTGATGGACACGATGTGCAATCATTAGTGCGCTTTTTTGAATTTGCCAAAACCTCCGATGAACCGATTGTCCTACACCTTCTTACCCAAAAAGGAAAAGGGTTTCCGGTGGCTTTGGAAGAACCGGAAAAGTGGCATGGATCAGGGCCTTTTGACAAGCAGACAGGTCAAAGCAAACCGTCTTCTACAACTTCCCCGCCCAAATATCAGGATGTATTTGGAGAATGCCTATCCAAATTGGCCGCAGAGAATGAAAACATTGTCGGTATTACTGCGGCAATGCCAAGTGGTACTGGATTGGACGCCCTACATAAGGTAATCCCAGAACGCTTCTTTGATGTGGGCATTGCCGAAGAGCATGCCGTTCTTTTGGCTGCTGGTATGGCAACTGGTGGGAAACTTCCGGTATGTGCAATTTACTCCACTTTTTTACAAAGGGCTTATGACCCAATCATTCATGATGTCTGCTTACAAAACCTTCCGGTTACTTTCTGCTTAGACCGTGCTGGACTCTCTCCTAATGATGGTCCCACCCACCATGGTTTATTCGATATATCCTATCTGCGATGCGTACCAAACGGAATCATTATGCAACCGAAGGACGAGGATGAATTACAAGACATGATGGCAACCGGTATAACCTCAGGATCTCCCTCTTTTATCCGATATCCTCGTGGAGAAGGCGTTGGCGTACAAAGAAAACATATCCCCGTCCCCCTTGAAATTGGAAAAGCTGAAATCATAAGAGAAGGTTCTACCTGCTCGATTTGGGCAATTGGGGATTTTGTTCAATCTGCACTTCATATTGCCGATCACTTGTTAGAGAAATACGGAATAAAAATCTCAGTTGTAAATGCAAGATTTATTAAACCCATAGACGAAGAATGTTTACTTAAACATGCTGAATCACACGAGTACATCGTTACGCTTGAAGATAATGTTCTCATGGGTGGATTTGGATCTAGTATTCTTGAGGTATTCGAAAAGAATAATACTACAATAGCAGTTAAGCGTTTTGGTTGGCCTGATCAATTCATCGAGCACGGAAACTCGGTAGATGAATTAAGAAGTAAAGTCGGTCTAGATCAAGAAAGTCTAACGAAATCGATTGAGTCATTTCTCTTAATCGAAGATCAGTTGGCTGCTCCAATATTTGCTTAAAATTACAAATTACTTAATAAGGCATCACTTAGCTTTTATTCATAGCGATGCCATTTCTTTAAACTGTAGTGGTAAATTGCAGAAGGTACATCACCTTGTTTCCTTCTGAAAAACAACCAGTCCGAAATTAAAGAGTTGTATAAATAGCCCTCCCCCTTATCAGCGTCCCAATTTTCTGTATTAGTCCAAGACCATCCCCATCTTTCGGTCCAAAACCAGATATTATCGGTTTGAGAATTAGCGACTAAATAAATCCATAGAAAATCTTCATGATAAGTCCATGAATTATCAAATGTATTAAAATAACCTAGCCAATTGGTTTTCCAATCCCCCAAATTAGTCTCGGTTGCTTCTTGAGACATTTTAGTCTGAACAGTTAAAGAATATTCAAGAGTTTCTTGATAACTAAAGTTTTGATCGATGAACTGGTCCGCAAATATTTGAATCGGAAAAGTTCCAGTGTCCCTTTCTAATGGAGTTCCTTCGACAACAAATCGATTCTTGGATATGCGGTTTAATCGTAACCATTTCGGAAAACCTTCGGGTATTAATAAGATATTATCAAACGATGAACCAGTAAGTAGGAATTCGGATCGATATAGCTTAAACTGAACTCCGCTTGAAACTGGGTTTCCAAGAATGGAGAAAGCACTTCCATTCACTAGAATCTTAACTTTCCATTGAGCAGTAAGTCCTGGAAGGTCGGTCGAATTGATATCAAACCTCACCGTTTCATCAGGACTAATTGTAGTTGGACTTTTCCCCCAAACTAAACCACTGCCATCCGAAAAGAGGTCTATATTTAACCAATTCGGCTTTTGCACATTATTGAGTGTTAACTCGGTTCCACTCGGCCAAGGTCCAGAATTGAATTCATAACGGTACATACTGGATGTAGGGATACTTGTTTTGGGCGCAGGAGAAAGAATGGGAGTAAACTGTTTGGGTCCCCATAGTGCTATATACGCATTAAAAGATCCGTTATTTGCAGTGGATAAGGATCCACTTGAATCCATTATTCCTGAAGTGATTCCTGTAGTCAGTTTATGCCCTGGAAATGAACTGGTAATAGATTTCATTAAGTCATCTCCTGCCCCTCCAATCTGCACGGCATCAATTACGCTGGTACCCTCTTGGTTAAGCTTTGCTAAAAAAGAATCTTTCTTACCGGATGTTGAAAATATTTTTTCGCCTAATTTGATGTCATTGGAGAAAGAACCAACAAAATATGTGTGAATCGAATTTTTGTGAATTGAGTCAATTGAATCATTTCCAGTACCCCCGTAGGCATTGAAGGAAATACAATTTCCTTTATCAGTAAGAACAGCAATAAAACCATCCTGCTTTCCGTTACTTTCCACTTTTCGATTTCCCCAACTCATAGAGTTTCGAAAATTTCCAGCAATCACTAATCGGTTTTCTTGTTCAAGATAGAGGCCATTAACCTTATCTGCCCCTTCTCCGCCACCGGAGTAAATATTTTGCCAAATTCCCTTATTATTAAGTTCTGCGACAAAGCAATCGGACAGACCAAGTGATTGATGGGTAATATCTCCAAAAGAAGATATTCCTTGATAAGATCCAGCGAGGAAAATTTTTCCCATTGATGAAATAGCAAGAGCATCGACCCTGTCGTCTTCAATTCCTCCAAAACTTTGTAACCAAGAAGCAGAAGAGATATCAATCGAGGGGACTTCTAAAATAAAGCCGTCTTCTCCTCCCTTGGAATTAACCGTGTACATACCGTGGGAAAAAGTTCCGTCGAATTGTCCTGTCAAAAAAAGACTATTTTGATAAAAGCAAGCGTCCTGAAAGTACTCATTGGAAGAACTTCCAATTGAGCTAAGATTTTTCAAAGATCCATCTTCTGACCATTCAACCACATATAAGTCATGACCACCTGAAGACTGAATACTAAATGGGCCAATTTGAAGATCTCCGCTAAAGTCCCCAATGATATAAATTTCGCCATCGAGTCCAAGAATCGTTGACCCTACAGATAAATCACCTGAACTTATCAATTGCACCGAACGGTCTATGGTTCCACTCAAAGAAAGCTTTGCTACGAAACCATTTGTCTGACCTTGGCTGCGAAGGATAGTTTGTCCTAAATTCACTGATTGAGAAAAGGTTCCACCAATCAAGTAGTTTCCATCTGATGAAGGGGCAGTAGAAGAAATATTGACTTCTTTTCCAAAATTAAGTGCAGAAGAAAAAGATGCTAATTTTGGATTAGAAATTATTACTTGGGGATTACTTGTAACAGAGTAATTAAAATCTAAATCAGAAATACCCCCATCTCCATTGTATGCACGAACCTTTATATTTCCCGTACTGGAAATTGTATTGGATGGAACACCACCAAGCATACCAGTACCATTTAGGTTATCTTGAAAGCTCATCCAAGGAGGAGATTTAATTAACTCCATCCGAACAAATGGTTGATTGAGAACTCTAATTTCCTGATGAAAGAAAGTATTTTCCTGGAGATTCAAATTAGAAAAAGGAGCAAAAGCCGGTTTCCCCAGAATAGACTCAAGTTGTACCAAAAATTGATTTCCCACAGAATATGAAAATTCGTTCAAGTTAAAAGGCGTTGAGAGAGAAGTCCCTAATAAGATTGTTCCAAACGGACCGATTTGAAACTCTGTGGCGAAATCATTCGCCACTGTGCTGATTGGTTCATTCCAAATAATTGCTCCAGTAATAGGATCTAGTTTAACAAGCATCAAATCATTCAATCCTAACGATTCATGAATGAGCGAACTACTAGGAACCGACAAATTCCCATCGTAATTTAAAACAACAATCGGATAACCAAATCGATCTGCTTGGACTTCCTGTACTGTAGTACTTCCAGTGGAAGAAAAGGATTTCATCCAATTTAATTCGAGAGCAGAATCAAAGGATAAAGTAAACCCACTCGAAGGGGAGCCGGAAGAAATTGCCATAGAATCGATGATTAACTGGGTTTCAAATTGCCCAACAACCAATATTGAATCATTTATACACTCAAGTCCGGTCGACTGATTAAAGTTCACATTTGGGAAGGATTTCCCTCCAGTCACGACTCCGTCTTTGTTGAATTTAACTAAAGTAGAATAGGAGGGAGAGTTTTCTTTCACTGAGTTGCTTACTGCAACAAAAGACCCATTTGATAATTCTCCCATCCCGACCATTTCCTCTGTTCCTTCTCCTCCATAAGTCTTGAGCCATATCAACTCTCCGGTATCTGTTAATTTCATGGCGAAATTATCGCTCTCACCCTGTGCATTCCAGTTTTGAGAATTGAGTTTAAGTTGTTCTCGAAAGTTTCCAGCAATTTGAATGGATTGATCCATCATCTCCATTTGTTCTAAGTTGGACAAGGTAGAAGAGCAGGAAATAGTCTTTAACCAAACATGTTGGAAATTATTATCTAGTCTCGCAATAAAAGCATTATGATTTCCTTTTGCTGAAACTAAATTCTTACCAAATTCTAAATTCCCCCGAAACACGCCACATACCGAAAAACCTCCATCTTTCAGCTCTAAAACTTGTTCAATCGAAATTTTCTGTGCTTTAAATCTTAGTGTATGAATTGGATTGGAGAGCTCTACATGATTCTCATATTTTGATACTATTGCTTCCGACTCAGACGATGAACCAAGTAAAAACGATCCGTTTTTTAAAACTGAAAAAGTATCAAGTCCTACCGGGACAATTGAAGTAATATTCGATATACGAACGCTGTCATTTCGATCCACAACTTGAATAGTTCTTTTCAATTCCGAGAAATTCCCTGATGAATCTGCCGACCGGTAAGTAATTTGATAAATACCCTTTTGACTCATATCGACACTACCATTTATATCCACACTGTCATTTAAATCACTTCCGTCTTGAGCAGTGGAAAGATAACCCGGTTCAGAAAATATCTGCCCCACGCTTAATTGAATAAATTGATCTCCTTTAAGAATGAGTTGGGGAGGAGAAATATTTAAAACTTTCAAACTATACTCTTTTAGAGCTTTCCGTTCATTATTTTCCAAAAAGGAGAGTTTGATTGCAAAGTCTCCGGTAACATTCTCTGGAACCATACCCTCTAACTTAAATAAATCATAAGCCACTTTTTTGACTTTTAACCATGGCGGGCCTTGCAATATTATTGCCTGAGTAACCGAGTTGCGGGTCAGATTAGATATCTTAAAATGATCAGTGATGCTAAGCCCTGCCGTTGTAGAAGTGATCGTGGGTTCAGTAACATCAAATGAATCGAAGTTTTCGACGACAATGGCAATAATTTCAATTTCATCAAAACTTACTCCATCGGATACCCTTATTCCAAAGCGATCCTTTTGCGCAGAAGAATATGGAAGGTATTTAATCAGAGGGTTTGAAGTTCCATCTCCTGATACAGATACCGTACCAAAGGAGGGTAAAGAATTGGGAGAAAGACTCCATACAAGATTTTCTCCCTCGGTATCGCTTGCATATAATCGAGCGATGTCAGAAGGATGTGCCTGACCAGTACTATCGAAACGAATGGTGATGATCGAACTTGGATTAATTACCGGGCTTATATTCTTTCCATCCACAATAAGTTGACAATTGAGCACAGAAAATAGACCTGTATCATCGGTAACAACAAAGGCAAGTTGATAACGATCACCACTACTTTGAGAAGGGGCAACACCAAATAAGCGAGCGCTCCCACTGCTACTATTTTGGTCCCCCAGTTTGAGCCATGATTCCCCCCCTGATGGTAGTCCAAAAACCTTGATAGTCCGAGGACTGTTATCAGGGTCAGCAGTTGAAATATCCAAGCTGAACTGAGCTCCTTCTTTTGCGACTAATACAGATTCAAACGATGTGGTAAAAGTGGGTGCATCAGGAAGAGCTCTTACTTTTACCCGTACAGGAAGGATTGAACTTCGATTACCATCGCTCACTTTGAGCTTTATGATGTCGTCTCCAAAAAAATTCTCCCGAGGGGAATAAGAAAATAAATAAGGTCGTTGCCTGTCAATTTCACCGGAATTGGGAGAATCCTGAACTACTACGCTCGCCCCACTTTTAGGATTTTCTGCCAATGTCCAAGTCAGGGGGATTGCTGATGGCTTTGTCGGATCAGGGTCTTCAGCGATATAGTCTGATGGGGCAACCCATCCGCCCCGGGCACTACTTAGATTAGAGTCCTCATCAACATATACAAGTAATTCAGAAATTGTTTTGTTCGATTCGCTGACTGACTTAAAAACTGGCGGATAATTATCGATTCTGATTTCCAGCGTGAAGTTCTGTATCGTTGAAGTTTGATTAGAATCAAAAACTTCAAAAGAAATAGTATAATTTCCTTCCTCTTGAACTGTGGCTAATCCATAAAGAAGTCCGGTACCATTTCCCTCATCTTTAAAGGTTAACCATTCCGGTAGATTTCCACTGACATTGAGATCAATGGAATGCCATTCATAATTCCAGTCTGCGTCATAGGTATTGACGTTGTAAACATAGACTGATTCATCATTCCAACTGTAAGATGGGGTGGAAATAAAAACCGGAGGGTCGTTGACAGGAGATACCTCCACATTTACTACAATCGTATCATATTTAGAAGGTGATCCCTCAATCCCTCCCCCATCGGTTACCTTAACTGTAAAGGAATCTGAGCCAGAAAAATTTCCGTCAGGAGAATAATCAAAAGTAGCCGGACTGGATCCATTTCCAGATATTATAACGGTTCCATGGCTAGGATGTGAAAAAACAGACCAAACCAAATTAGATGAGGGAGTTTCCATATCGATTCCCACTAAAACAGGTGCAATCCAAGTAGAGTTCTGATCTTCAACCATAGTAACCGAAACGGAAGCCAAACCTGAATTGATAATCGGGGCATAATTAAGAACGCGTACCTGAACGTCGAACTCAGCGGAATTATATAAACCTGTTGAATCGGTAATACGTATAGAAAAGGATGAATTGCCTTCGTCGCTTTCTCCTGGAACTCCTTCCAGTAGAATAACACCATTAGAACGATCAAAAGAGGAAACTCCGAGCCATGATGGTCCAGTCAATTGAATTTCGCTTCCAACTAGACTATCTGCATCATACACCTTTGGAGAAATGGTAAAATTTTGGTTATCGATCGTAATCTGATCGGTGGGAAGAATCGAAAAAACGGGAGCATCATCAACATTTTGAATATTCAAATTAATAGTAATTAAATCACTTCCGATTCCATCGCTCACTTCAACCTGAAAGGAATCAAAACCTGAAAAATTAGAATCAGGAGTATAGTCTAAAACAGGAGGCGATGAACCCTGACCAGAAACCTGAGCACTTCCATTGGATGGGCTTGATTTAAGAGTCCAATTTAAGAATTGTCCGTCTATATCGGTTGCTGAAATGAGCGAACTTCCATTCCAAGTCAGGTCCTCGGTATGAACAAAGGTCGTAGTTTCACCCTGAGCGATGACCGGATTGTTATTTTCGTCTAATACAACAAGCATAAAAGCCTGAACAGCAAATCGATTGGTTTGGTCACGAACTTCCAGCACGATTAAATTATTGCCAAGATCGTATTGATTAGGTGAGCCGCTCAATCGTGCCGAACCATTACCGAAATCACTTAAGTTTAACCAACCAGGCAGTGGGACAAGGGAAGAAATTGTCACATTTGCGCCAAGATCTGCATCGAAAGTTGTAATATTATAGTCAAAAAGGAAATCCTGAATGGCCACGCCTGAGGTCGAACTCTTAAAAACCGGATCATCCTCAACTGGCAAAACATTTAAATTAATTCGAATTACATCCGAAGCATTTGGGTCCAAAGATTCAAAAACTTGTACTAAAAAGTAATCTGTTCCCGAAAAATTACCATCAGGTTGATAGCTCAGGGAAGAGGGTGTGGTTCCGGTTCCTGTGACCGATGCAATTCCATTTTGAGCCTGCTGCGAAATTACCCAAGTCAAAGTACCCAAGGTCTGGTCTAATCCTGTAACGGATAAATCAAGACCACTCCATGTATTGATAATTGAATCCTCATTCAGGGAAGTTGAAAAAGTGGCCCCTTGTGATATTACAGGGGGATAGTTATTTGGGATCACTTGAAGAGTAAAAGCTTGAGTATCCTCCAACCCGGCTTGATCCACCACCTTAATCACGATCAACCTCGGTCCCACTTCCTCATAGTCCGACCAAGATGGCGTACCCGATAATATCTGAGTCGTAGAATTGTATTCTAACCATCCGTTGGAAGGAAGGTTTTCAACCGTCACATTGAGCAACTCTGTACTTCCCACATCGTTAAGGTCTGGGTCCAATAACACCAGTGGGTAATGAAACATACTACCTTCATTTACGTCAGTGAAGGCAGGCACGGACGAAATTTCAGGTGGGTCATTAACCGGAGAAATAACCAAGTTAAAAGTTAATAGAGTAGATTTATTACCCTCCCCATCAATATCCCTTAGGATCATAGTAAAGGAATCGGTTCCATTAAAATGAGGCACAAGAGGAGTGTAGGAAATACTTCTGTTCAAATCGGTTGCATTAATGTCCCAAGTAAGATTTCCGTGGGTTGGATAAACTGTGACATTTAGATCAACTCGATGACCGTCTGAGTCATTGTAGTCTAAAAGTGGTAAAGAGGCATACCATGAAGTCTCATTAAAATCCTCACTTAAAATAATATCTGGTAAAACTGATAGATTAGAATCTCCATTCACCCAAATTTGTGGAGGGTTATTGCGCTTGAGAATCTGAAGATTGAATGATTTTTGGACAATATCAGTCCCGTCATTAAGCGACAGAGTTACATTGTAATCCTGATATGCTTGTCCATTGGCACTTCCTCCGCCCGGAATGCCAGCAATAGTAAAGCCGGTAAGACCTAAACCCACTAAAGTGGAGTTATAACTTAATGATAGGTTGTCACCATCAGCATCAAAAACTGAGATAGTTTGATTATAATCATCTCCCTCCATGCCAGACGGAATAGAACTGGTAATAAATATTGGCGCATCCTGAACCGGGGTGACGGTTACATTAAAATCAACGATATCGAAGTAATTCTCATTTGAAAGAGTCGCTCGAAATGAATGAATTCCACTAAAATTCCCATCCGGAGTATAAGAAAACATTCCAGTGGTAGAATTTAAATCAAAAGTTGCATTGCCATCTGGATGTAGGAAGAGAGACCAAATCAAATCTGAATCAAATGGGTGTGAACCGTTGAAGTCATATTGATAGATTCCACTATCTTCGGCGATGGTATGATTGATCGATGCATTATAATCAATAATCGGAGCCAAATCAGGTAAAACCTTCATTTGCCAGGCATCATTATGAAACGCTAAAGCACCTCCCCCGACATCTGCAAAAGTACTATCCCCAGGAATTCCAACTATCGCGGTTCCATTTTTCAACGCGATAGAAAGAAAACCCTGATCCGTGGAATTGGATTCATCAAGACTAAGGCTCGAAATCAATGAAATATTCGAACCATTACTTTCCACACGATATAAATGTACATATCCCTCACCCTGACTGGGTGATGAGACAGCAAGAATGTCCGTGTTTACTTTCAAGTCGGAAGAAAAAAACTGATTGGATTGATCTTGGGGTGGATAAATTATTGAAACTTGTTCCCAATTCAGGCCATTAAGATGAAAAATGTAAACCGCACCCGCATTAGTTCCATTTCCATCTTTTTGCCTCGCTCCCACGAAGGCTAGATTATTTGCGAGGGATACTGAATAACCGAACTCATCGCCAGCAGATAAGCCAATCGGAGATAACTTTGCAGTTTGAAACCATCCCGATGCATTTTGCTCAAAAATGTAGGCTGCACCCGAATCAGTACCATTCGCGTCCGCTTTCGGTGCACCTACAAGTAGGCGAGGGCCAGAAAGGTTTAATGAGTAGCCAAATTCGTCATTACTTTGATTGTCGTCTGCACGCAAAACAGTATCAATCCCCCAATTCGTACCATTATTTTCAAAAATTGAGATTTTACCTCCACCATTATTGATTGATTGAAGTGAGCTAACTGCCAAATAATTGTCAGCGGCCGAAATATCCCAACCAAAACTGTCCAAATTCTCCCCAACAGTATTTAGACTTTCCGTAAATCCATAACTTCCATTTGATTCACGAGTAAAAATATCAACTAAACCGGAGGAGGTCGAACTATCAGGGGAACTCACAAAAAGAAATTGGTTTTCTACTTCCATTGCATGGCCAAATTGACCATTTTGTCCAGAGACAGAAGGAATTATTTTTTCAAGGTAAGAGTAACTCCCATTTACTTCCTTGTTGAAAACATGGATTGCACCGTCATGTGATATTGTCTCTCCCGGAGAACCGATAATAGTTTGGTTCCAATCGTTAATCACAACGGATTGACCAAACTTTAAAGAAGTTTCATTTACTTGGGGATGAAAAAATTGTGAATCATGAGGAGAAATATTAATTTGACCAACTGAAGCATTATCTTCGGGATTGAAGTAGTAAAGAACGCGGGAAGAATTTAATTCAGGCGAGAACAATGAATATTCGTCATCGCTATGGGACCCATTGTTCCAAATATCGAAGCCTTGGTATTGTGTATTGTTATCTTCACCAATAGATAAGCGGACAGCGATTGTGCTGTTATTGTTAAAAACATAATAATTGTTTTCGTATAGTGATAAAGTAGGAAAAGAAGAATGTAACAACCCATCCCCACTCAGTAAGAAGTCGGTACCATTCCAGTCCACCGAGAATGCCTGACTCATATTACCATCTTGGTTATTGGAAAATCCTCTGAGCGAAGTCAAAAAAAGCAAAAACAGACAAACCAGCAACCCTTTACAAAAAGCAAGGATGCAATTACTCAAACGAGTAAATATAGGTAAGCGCACGAGCATTAACAATAACCTCCTAAATATAAGCTAGTATTGCAAAGCTTTTAGGGAAATTTTTTACCCGAGTACAATCGGGGAGATCATACTCAAGACCTCTTCGGTGCTCGTCTTACGAAAGGGACTATTTTGGATGAAGGCACACGTTGTACAAGTGGAGTACTTCTGACTGGCTTAGGTCGTTTGACTAAAGGCGTGCGCTTGACACGCTTTGGATATCTTGCAGTAGGTGAACGAGGAGCACTTGGCGACTTACGGGCAATTCGAGCGGAGGACACAAAAGGAGCACGCTTGGGAAAACCAAAGCTTGGAACCGAACGAACTTTACTAACAGAGGGGGCTCGAGGAGCAGAAGGTGCTTGTCGAAAACCGAAAACAGAAAATGTGAGCAGGAAAAATCCTGTTAAGTATGATAGATAAAATAATCTGTTAGGAAACACTTGTTAGAAATTTTTCTACCGGATACTCAGAGGAGAGATGATCCAGTAAAAAAGCAGTTGGTTGAAAGTTCTGTAGAATACTAATACTCTCACCATTTTTGCTCATTCTGACTTCCGAAACATTAATTTCAGGGGTCTTTGGCGGTGCATATAAAATATCATCATGCGATGCATTCATCCGGGAATTAAAAAGGTCAGGAGTTAATGAACCTCCTAAATGATCGCTCCTTCCGGTGGCAACATGACAAGTACCTAATATTTTTTCATCTTGAATATCCTTGCCAGAAAAAGGTAGTAACTGTGTACCAAAGCCAAGTTCACCGATAATACCGGTTGCAGGATCTTCCTTGAGTTGCAGGTTGCGGTCATCCACTTTCTGTTGATCCCCTCGGATGAGCGACGCATTTATGATCGCTCCATTATCAACCTCCATCTGAGCGAGGGTACCGTCCGAAAAGCGAAATGGAAATGAACCGGAAGCAGAAGTAGGAACAAAATAAACTTCTCCGGCAGGAAGGTTTGCAACATCGGGAATCCCCCCCGGGCACAGACCATGACTTTTCTGTGCCGATTGGTTTTGGCAGTTAATAGTGAGGGTGGACTTTGTTCCCAACACTTCAAAATCGAGCTCAAAGGAATCAGACTGATCTAAAACACTTCTAAAAAGTTCGGATTGCTTGCTTATTTCGTTATAATCAACCGCTAAACCTGAATTCAAAATTATATCGTTCACACCATGCAATGTAGCACCACGAAAACCATGTATCTTTGCCGAAGCAGTCAGTGGTGCGGTTAGTGAATAGTCAGTAATCGCAAGTATGATATCATATTTTGGATAAATATCATTTTCTAATGAAAGAGAATCACCATCGAAATTAGTAGCTGCATCTTCCGGATCTAAGTTACTGCCGCCAGTTGTTTTGAATGCAAATATGTCGTTACCCGAGTAATTGAGATCCTGCGATACTCCGTTTTTTAAATCATTTAGAAACACGTCGTGTGCATACTTCTGAACAGAAAAATCACTTGAATCCAGAAATTTGTGACCGTGCATTAAAGCGAGGTCAGGAAGATCAATTAATATACAAATTCGTTTACCTCCGGAATCATTGTTGCCAAAACAAGTACTGAGAAGACGCTTTAAAGAAAACTTTGGGAATTCGTTGATGTTTGGTAAATACATGATCTTTTTATATAAGCTTTTTGGAATTGTACAATACCACGCTTAAAAAAAACAATTTTTTTTGTAAATCTATTATTTTGAATTTCGTCCTCCACATATTCTACAATCAATACCTTGTGGTTTTGAGGTCAAACTACCCCGCCCTCTTTGATAAAATGAACACCCTGGTCGGTGAATCTTACCAAAAGTAGTCACCCAGAAACTAAGTGAAGGTACGAAAGATCGTTGATTATTGTACATTCCAGGGAGGCGAGGTGTGGGAATGGACGAAGGGGATTGAATTTGCTTGTAGTTGAAATTATTAGCCCAAATTCCTAAATTTAATCGCTTAGCTTTTAACTGAGCTATTACAAATGGACCGTATCGATTCGATTCTTTTTCTGAATGCCAACCAATTCCAAGTGAAATTGCCTCCCTGCTAAAATTCATTTGACCGTTCATGATGACAACTTCCACAACTTTCAAATTTTGCAAATCAAATTCTTGCCTTATTTGAATTTTGGGGGAGGCAGATAGTAGTTTTTGTTCACTAAATGTAATTGCTTCATTGTATCCTGGTTGTTCCCGCTTGGGAAACTCTACTCCCCATACTCTCATCCGAACCATAAAATCACGGGATTGAAAGTCAAAAACTCCAGGTTTTATTACTCTAATAATCTCTTCTTTTAACTGTGTGCTATTTGCTTCGTTTCCGGATAGGGGAACTTTTGATTTGTCTAATTCTCCAAAGGAATAAGTTAAAGAAATCAGCAGTAATAAAAAAATACTAAAGAAAAATTTAACATTTATGATTCTCATAAGGTATTGAATTCAAACACTGTTCCGCATTCAATGCAACAATATGAAAAGTTTAAACTTCCTGAGATAATATAGATTGAAAGTGTTCTTACATTATCTTATTCTCTAAGAATGCCTAGATTTGAAAGACCGAGAGCATCGACGATTGGAACTCCTGTTTATCATAGAAGGAGAAGAGACTGGAAAGATGATCGAGACTTAATTGAAGAAGTTGCCGCATCGGTAAATAAATTGGATGGACCGTATGAGTACTATGATAAGGGCGTATTTGCATTTAGGGAAAAAGTAAAAGGATATAGAGAAGCTGGATATGAAAATAATAAAAGTGTTTTCTACCTTGGTATATGGCTTCGAGAGAAGCTGAGCGAAATGTCAAGAAACCAAGCAAGTTACGATCTTCGCGTGCACACGATTCCTTTTCCAGAAGATCTTGAAACAGCTATCTTAAAAATTGAAAATAAAACATTTAATCCAGCGCAGAATAAAAACGAAAAGCTCTCTTTGGACACTCTGTTTCCAGATGCTCACTTGCGCAGTTTTGCGAGAGAAAGAATGCAGATGCTTCATAATGGAGACTTGATCGCCTACCTTTCATCACTGGTGCTCAAAGAAAAAGAATCATTATTAACTAATTCTGCTTCGATTATGGATTTGATTCACATTTGCGAATACAAGTTATCAGCCCTTAAGTTGGATGTAAGAAAGAGATACTCAGTCGGCGAAACAGATTTGTGGATTCCTTCCTTATCACTTGGAGTTGAAATTAGAAATACTTGGGAAAAAAGTGACGAAATTTCTTTAATTCAAACTCTCAGCGATACCAATTTCAGACTCCAGTCTCGTCATCTCGTAGTAGTAGTGCCGGACGACATAAGCGACGAATCATTCGAATTACTTCGTGCAATTGAAAGAAGGCAGGTGTTTGAAAACCTATCCATTATCCGAATCGGAGACTTTTCCGAGTATGTATCAAGAATTAAGGAAAGCGAAAAAACAAGAAGCTAACTTTGAGGTGTAATTTCCTCTTTTATTAATCGTCCAGTTCGATCCCATAAACGACGACCAATATACCTCCCTTCACTCCAATAAGCCTCTTCCCTTACTACCCCATTGGGCCACCATCTCGATTTAACCCCAACCAGCACACCTTGATCAAAGTTTGCTTCAAGGGCTCTTTGCCCACCCGAAAAATTCCTGACTTGTTGCCCATGGGGTAACCCTCTGTAGTAAGAAGTTTTTAATGAAAGCGATCCATCGGAGAAATTCTCAATCACAGTACCGGTAAAAGGTTCGTCCCATAAATCTTTACGATATAGACGACCATTTTTTTGAGTAACTGCTTCGCTTTGCTCAATCGTGGGAAAAGTTGCGAGTGGTTTTTCAAAATCGGCCAAAATTTTATCGACTTCACGGTCTTTTGAATTAAAACGATCATCGATCACCAAATCTTCGATCGTCTCTACTTCATTGAAAGCGGTCTCTGTAAGTTGAGTAACAGATTCGGGCTCCTTTTCACTACATCCCCCAAAATAAAAACTGATCCATACGAACGAAAGAATAATTGATCTCATGATGGTTATGGTGAAGATTAGTTGGACTCGTGCAATACGAAAAAAAATTACTGAAATGAAAAACTTATTCTTAATTCGACATGCAAAGTCTTCTTGGGAAAGCAGCCAAATTGAAGATCACGAACGAACATTAAATGCAAGAGGCTTAAAAGATGCCTCCAATATGGGCAAAACGCTAAAAGCACGTTATACTTCTCCGCAAAAAATAATTTCTTCGACTGCATGCCGAGCAAAAGAAACAATCGCATTAATCAAAGCTCAATGGTGTCCTTTGCAAAGTGTAGAATATGATAAACTACTATACGAAGGATCCCCATCTACAATTTTGGATAAAATTCAAAGATTCCCCCCGGAAATAAGCTCCGTTGCATTAGTATTTCACAACCCTATGGTTACACATCTTGCAAACCTATTGGGATCGAGTTCAATCCTAAGTATTCCAACATGTGGAGTGGTAATTTTAAGTAGTAAAAACGAGAAATGGAATTTACTCGAAGTAGGAAGCTGTGTGGTCGAAAATTTTGAATATCCCAAAAAGAGTTAAACGCTACAGATAATTTTCTTCGGAAAGAATTCTTTCCGCAACACAACTCAAGGGATCATCGAATTGCTCAAATCCCATATTCATAAAATCAGAATCAGAATTTTCTGCTTCTGGCATTTCCATTAGCAGGTCAACCCATTTGCCAATTTCTTCCTTGGAGATTTTTTCAGCAGGTTCAGAGGGAAATATAATAATATCACTCTGATTGATGTAGCTTGAATTCAAAGGAGTTGATTCATCACTCCTCATCAAGTTTTTTTCCTTCTTTAGATAGTCTTGAATATATATCACAACAAATTAATAAAATGCCTGTTCGGCAAAATTGGTGGTTGTGATTCTAATCGACCTCCTGTGGATTGAACCAAATTTTAATGAGGCTACATCCATGTAGCTAACAATATGATCGACCATTTTATCTAAATCTTTAACGAAAAGTTGATATTCAACCTCTTACTAAACTTCGTCGATTTCATAATAAGATACCTAGTTCGTCAGAATATTGCTTACTAAAAGTAGCTTTCTTCCGAAAGAATTCTTTCTGCAACACAGGTCAATGGATCATCAAGTTCGTTGTATCCTTCGTCTACGAACATAGAAGGCGAAGTTTTAGGTTCAGGCATCTCCATTAATTGATCTACCCATTTACCAATTTCTTCTTTGGTTACATCCTCCTCTGCTTCAGCGGGGAATGAAATCACATCCCGTTGGGTACTAAAATCAGATGCAGTTTGGCTTGATTCATCACTCATAGTTAACAATTCCTTTTTTTCCAGATAGTCTTGAATAAATATCACAACAATTTGAATTTAATGTCCTAGACATTATTATTGGCTGTGATTCTAATCGACCTCCTGTGGATTGAATCAGTAATAAATGAGGCTGCATCCTTGCGGCTAATTAACATAATCGGTCGTCAAACTCGCAACTTTAGTAAAATAGTCATTTTTTATTTTTTCTGAATGAACTTTTCATTTACCTAAGAAAAAGCGACACTATCAATATGACAAAAAAATTATCCAAAGCATATTCGAATAAAGAGTTTCTTAACAGCCATGAAGCACGACCAATCCGAGTACAATGTGAATTAATTGAACCAGAAGTTCGGTTACGTGAACAGGGAGTTGAAAACTCAATCGTTTTTTTTGGATCTGCTCGCTCAAAACCTCTGGAGAAAGCTCAGGATGAACTATCATTATTCAAAAAAAGCCTGTCTTCAAAAATAACGATTTCAGATCAGGATCAAGCGGAGCTAGCCCAAAAAGAAAGTATCGTTTTATTATCAAAATACTATGATGAAGCCGTATTACTTTCGCGTCGCCTAACCGAGTGGTCCGATACTAAAGAAGTGCCAGGAAATAAATATTATGTTTGTTCAGGAGGTGGACCAGGCATGATGGAAGCGGCAAATAAAGGTGCCAATGACGCCAAAGGTAAATCAATCGCATTAGGCATAAGCCTTCCTTTCGAACAAGGAGTGAATCAATATGCGACCCCAGAATTATCCTTTGAATTTCATTATTTCTTTGTCCGTAAATTCTATTTTCTTTACCACGCAAAAGCAGTGGTAGTCTTCCCTGGTGGATTTGGGACAATGGATGAACTTTTTGAAACATTAACATTAATCCAAACCAAAAAACTGGGTAAACAAATGCCTATCGTTTTATACGGGCGCGAATTTTGGGAAGGACTAATCAATTTTGAACAATTTATTAAATGGGGTGTTATCTCACCCAAAGATATAGAATTATTTAAAATTGTAGATGATGTGGATGAGGCATTCTCGCTCATTACCAAAAACCTAAAAGAAATTAGTTAAATCTAGATTACCCATCCATTTGACAAATCAAGATCTCCCTATAATGACTGTAAACAGGTATTAAAATCTAGTGGTAGTTCGGCTCTAAAAGTAAGCTCTTCAGCACTTACGGGATGAGTCAGCTTCAAACAATGTGCGTGGAGCATCACTCGATTAAAATTAGGGTGTTTCTTTGCTCCATAAGTTGAGTCACCGGCCAATGGATGTCCAAGAAATGACAGATGGACACGAATTTGATGCGTTCTGCCAGTGTGAATCTTAACACGCAAAAAACTAAAGGATTCTTGATATGTTCGGATGGTCTCCCATTCAGTCAATGCAGACTTTCCATATTCAACCACTGCCATCCTAGTCCGATTTTTGGGATGCCTACCAATTGGTTTATCCACTTTTCCCTTCTCCGAGGGAAGTTCCCCAAAAACTAAGGCTAAATACTCTTTATCAGTTTTCCTTTGTGAAAATTGATCAACCAGCGAATAGTAAGCCCTTTCTGATTTTGCAATTACCATAACGCCACTTGTCTCCTTGTCTAACCGGTGAACTATGCCGGGTCTTTCAGGTGCTCCTACTGGGCATAAACCAGTAGGATAATGATGGAGCAAAGCATGAACGAGGGTGTCATCTTTAGTTCCGTCTCCCGGATGAACCACCATTCCACTTACTTTATTAATTACTACTATTTCTTCATCTTCGTATAAAATAGTAAGGGGAATATCTCTTGCAACCAAGGGAACAATGTCATCTCTAGACAAATCTATTACCAATTTCTCTCCAGCATAGATCTTTGTTTTTGCCACAACCAATGCCCCTTCTTGTCGCCTAACTTTTTTCCCCTCAATTGCCTTTTGAATTAAAGAACGACTTATATCTGGAAATACCTTCGCAAGAATTTTATCGACCCTTCCCGATAATCCATCCGGGCAAATAAAAAGTTCCTCAGCCATCAACTGTGTTCATTTTGGATGTTTCCTCTTTAATTTGATTAAGAAAACTTCTTTTAGTCGTCTCGGGTAAATCGGCAACCTTGAAGCCATTGGATATTAAATGGGCAATTTCATGGTACGAGAGAGATAAGTGATTCGCCAAAGAAATATATTCATCATTTAATGAATTATTAAAAGATAAAGGATCATCCGTACTGACAGTACATCGAATTCCTCTCTTCATAAAATCTTTAATGGGATGGTTTTCCATTCGATCCACTACTCTTAATTTAACATTGCTAATGGGGCACATATCAAGAGTAACCTGTTCATCAACTAAGAGTTGCATTACCTCGTCATCTTCAAATGCACGGGTACCATGTTGAATACGCTTCACCTTTAACTCCTGAACGGCTTGTGACACATTGGATGCAGGACCAAATTCACCCGCATGAGCCTTTATCATTTTCCCGTGCTCCTTCGCACGTTTCCATAAGGGAGAAATCCAAGCCTCGAATGGTAAGGACTCCAGACCATGTAAATCGATACCGGACAAGTTACCCCAACCAATCGCCTGCTCCAGTATGGGTCCCAAATAGGAGGTGTAAGCATTACGACTGATACCAAGAAAAACACGAACTTCAAGCCCCTCAGGGACAGCATCCAAAATTGCATTAACAATTTCTTCGCCAGGAAGTTTAAGGAACTCAATCATACCAGCGTGAAAACTGGTTTCTACATACTTAACATTTTGCTGAATATGTTTTGAAAAAATTGCTTTTGCCGCTTCATGATAACTTTCTGCTGAATCAAACCAACCCATCGCATGCTCGATAAGAATAGATTCAAACTGCTCAAAACTCTTGTACTTAAAGTTCGGCTCATGAAAAAAGGGTACCGGATTAAATTTTCCAGGATCTTTTTCAATTAAAAGTTCCCACGGCAGAGCACCTTCAATATGTAAATGGGTCTCTGTTTTGGGCAAAGTGGCAAGGAATTGATTCAATGCCGACGGAATCATTTCAATCAGGTCGTGTTATGAATTTTGCAAAAGATAATCAGGATTTAATTTATGTAAATCCTCAGGAACAAATTCACCATCTTTCCGAATCATTTCACCATCGAACCAAATCTCACCACCACCATATTCAGGCCTTTGTATGTTTACCATATCCCAATGAACTTGTGATTTGTTTCCATTATTAGCTTCTTCATAAGCCTGTCCAGGCGTGAAATGAAATGACCCTGCAATTTTTTCATCGAACAAAATATCAAGCATGGGTTCACGAATCATAGGATTAAACGCAATCGCGAATTCGCCAATAAATCTAGCTCCATCATCAGAATCTAAGATCTCAGTTAATTTCTTGGAATTAGCAGATGAACTTGATTCAACAATTCTTCCTTTTTCAAAATGAAGAACCACATTTGAAAAGGAAGTACCTTGATAGATCGTATCGGCATTAAAAGTTATTGTACCCTCTACGCTATCGCGGACAGGACAGGAAAAAACTTCTCCGTCGGGGATATTGTGTGTTCCTCCACATGCAACAGCATCGATCCCTTTAATTGAAAATTTCAAATCTGTTCCCGGGCCAACAATCTTTACTTGATCCGCATTTCGCATACGATTTTCTAGAGCAACCATACCTTCACTCATTCGACCATAATCCATACAACAGGCATCAAAATAAAAATTTTCGAATGCCTCACTACTCATTTTTGCTTGTTGTGCCATCGAGGGGGAAGGCCAGCGTAAAACACACCATTTTGTTTTCTGCACCCGCCAATCGAGAACTGGTTTCAGTAATTTCATTGCCCGCTTTAGATCTTCTTGCGGGAGGTCTGAATTTTCAAAAACATTCAAAGATCCGCGAATCGCAATGTAGGCATCCATGCTCTTCATTCTCTCCATTTCCCAGTTGAGAGAAGTTTCAAACTGAATATCCTCCCCTCCTAATATACACTCGCGATCAATCCGTCCATTTTGAACCTGTACAAAAGGGATCGCCTTACATTCTCGGGTCGCACGAATTAACGCCAATGTCATATCTTGAGGGATATCAATTGCGTGAATTAATACCTTCTCTCCAGGATTTAACTTGGTGGAATGATAAACGAGAGTGTCCGCTAATTTTTCGTATCTATGATCCATGAATTATTTTAAAGAAATAGCTGTGTGGAATTTTTACAAACCTCGTCGAATTGTAGAACCAGGAAATTTAATTCTTACTCGGTAGACTTTTTTGACCCGATTAATAATTTCATAGGTCTTAGGATCAATTCGGGACGGAACTTCCATTCTTCGAATATCCACAACGGCGGTGAAACCTCTTTCCGTAAAGATATCAATTAACATCGCTACTGCGAGTGGATCATCAAAAACGGAAGCTTCAGAATTAATGTAAGCTAAACCAGAAATAGAGTGTTTCTCTACAATAGGAATAAATTTGCTTTTGATCAAACCCACGACCTGTTCAAAAAGCTCCGGATGAAATTTCTGATAAGAATCAAGCCTCTGAACTAAAAGTTGCCTGGCATGTAAGGAAAGTTTTTGCGCCAGAGGAATCGAGGAAATTTGGTCATGAGTTAATTCATCCAGTTCAAGTGAACTTTGATATTTAAGTTCTTGAATAATCCTTTGTTGAACTTCAATAACCGAGCCGTGTGCATTGATGAAATGATAATGAAATACATCACGTAAAGTAGTAAGAGAGTCATAGGTTGATTCCTTAAAAGTTTTGTACCGACTATGGGCCGCTGCTTCATCCAGGTCAGTTTTTCGTACCTCCCTTCTTCTCCCAACTCCAGAAGCATCCACTTCTGCATTATGATCCAATGACCTTTGCCCACGAATAAATTGTCTTCGGACACTCTCCTCTTCATCAATAAATAGCATGATGATATGAAAGCGAGGTTTTGGAAATTGTGCCTCCTGAAAAGTTCCAAGATATTTGCTCCTCAATTCAGTCAATCGACGATGAAAAAGTTTCAAACATTCAACCTGGGTCTTTGTTCTAGGGTATCCATCTACAATGGCACCACTCTGATAATTGGGTTCAAGTAAGTTGCGCAGTACCAACTTGGTGACCTCACGGTCTCCCGCTAGCAAGCCCGCATCAATCTTCTTGCGTGCTTCCGGAGAGTTCAACAACTCACTGACAATTATTGGTTTCTCAGTCAGATCACGAAATTCCATGATAAATGCAGTCTGAGTACCTTTACCCGCCCCCGGAGATCCATTAAGCCAGAATATCTCAGCCGGGAAATGAAGGTTCTCTACTCCGACCTCTTGTTCGAGTTCATGCCAAATCGAGTGAAAAATTAATTGAGCATCTTTTACTTCAAGATCTTCCACTTTCTTTTTTCCTTTATTTTCGAAATCAGAAGAAACAATGGTCTCGTCTAATTTATCCTCAGTGCTGGAAGAACTGTTGGAAGAAATAGGTTGTTCGGGTTTAGATTTGGGGAACATTAAATTTTTGTCTATATTAAGGGAGTAGTTTCGTCAATAAAAGGACATTTTAAATTAAATCCCTCCCCCACTCTCATATTCTCGCATCTCCAATAAATTATGATCCATTCCCATAGCAGGAGATACAGTTTTAATCGTGCCAATTTCTTTGGCCGGAACTCCTGCAACCGAAATATGGGCAGGAACATCATCGAGCACTACACTACTTGCACCAACTCTAGACCCTTCTCCAATCTCAACATTACCGAGAATCTTGGCACCAGCCCCTATTAAGACACCGGATCTAATTTTAGGATGTCGATCGCCACGATCTTTTCCGGTTCCCCCTAGAGTCACTTCGTGTAAAATCGAGACATTATCTTCAATAACAGTCGTTTCTCCGGCCACAAAACCAGTCGCATGGTCAAGGAGAATTCCTTTTCCAATGGTTGCGGCAGGGTGAATGTCCACGGAATAAACAACTGCAACTAAGCTTTGCAAATAAAGAGCTAAATCTTTTCTATTTTTTTGCCAAAGAAAATGGGCGACTCGATAACAACATAGTGCCTGAAATCCTTTAAAATATAAAAAGGGACTAATAAAATCATTACAGGCAGGATCTCTCTCGGTAACGGCAATCAAATCAGATTCAACGCTTTTGAGCATTTCAGCATCTTCCTCAAACGCCTTTTTGATCAAGTCCCGAATATCACTTTCTGGCACACTATTTTTGACTAAACGGGACGCTAATCTCCACCCCAAAGCATCGCTTAGACTTTCTCTTTCCAAAATAAACTCAGTCAAAACCTTTGAGAGAATTCTTTCTTTGGAGGCAACTTCTCTCGCCTCGTCCACTAAAGTGTTCCAAACAGTCAAATCATTCATGGTAATAAAATTTTAAAGTTAAGCGCCCGGCTCTACTCCGTAAAAGGTTTCCCCAATATTTACCTTGTTACGCCCCTGAGAAACTCTCCATTTATTAGTATCCCGCAAGGAGTAAACACAACCACAGTATTCTTGCTGATAAAAATTTTCCCGTTTTGAAATCTCAATCATTCTCTGCGAACCACCAGCTTTTCTCCAATTATAAGTCCAATAATCTAGCTTCTCATAGCGAGCGGCCGCACGCTCTCCACAACCATTAATCTGTTTCATATTCTTCCAGCGGGAAATACCCAGGCTGCTGGAAAATAAATTAAAACCATGTTCATGAGCATACAGAGCAGTCCTTTCAAAACGCATATCAAAGCAAACGGTACACCGTGCTCCCCTCTCAGGTTCCCATTCCAGTCCCTTAACGCGCTCAAACCAATTTCTCACATCATAATCAGCGTCAATATGCTCCACCCCCATTTTATCGCAAAATTTCTTATCCTCGGCTTTACGAATCTCGTATTCTTTTTTGGGGTGGATATTCGGGTTATAAAAAAAGACAGTGGGTTGAATTTTTGAATTCAGCAAAGTCTCCAACACCTCCCCCTCACAGGGAGCACAGCATGAATGTAGTAACAAACGATCTTCTTTATTGGGTGCTTCTAAAATTGGTACTTCCGCTGAGTTCATAATAATTAAAATGAAAGTTGATTATTCCCGCAACGACTCCGCCTTAAGTCCACGGCTCATGAGATCGGAGAGTGCAAGATAAGGATCTTTCCCTTCATATAAAATACCATAAATCTCACGAAGAATTGGCATTTCAACGCCCTGAGAACCACATTTCTCAAAAAAACACCCAGTTGCCCAATACCCCTCAACAACGGTTTTTTGAGTACTAATAATATCCTTTGGCGTCCCCCCTTTTGCTAACGCAAGTCCAAATCTTCGGTTGCGGCTCCATTCGCCCATACAAGTTCCAATTAAGTCGCCAAATCCGCTCAGTCCAAAAAATGTTTCACTCTCACCTCCAAGTGAAATCCCGAGGTCAATCATTTCATTCATACTCCTTGTCAGAAGTGCGGCTCTTGCATTATCTCCTAAACCCAGTCCATCTGACAAGCCGGTTGCAATGGCATATACATTTTTTAAACAACTTCCTAATGCCACTCCGACACGATCTTCGGATCTATAAATCCTCATTGTCTTAGAACTTAAATTACTCTGCAGTTGAATCAGTTCAGTCTCTGCACAGTCCATCGTAAGTACCATTGCAGTGGGCTTATTTACAGCCACATCATGAGCGTGACTCGGTCCGGTTAAATAACCGGAACCTATATCACTTCCAAGTTCCTCCTGAATTACTTCATGAGCAAATAAATTACTTTTCGGTTCCAGTCCCTTACATAGAGCGATACCACCTTTTAAATTCCATGAATCCTCTCGGAATAGACTGACCTGCTTGCAAGTTTCACGCAGGGCATGAGATGGACAAGCAAAAAAGAGATATTCGGACTCCATGAGAACGGGGCGTAAGGAACAACCAATCTGCAAGTCCTCGTCAAAACTAATACCGGGCAAGTAATCTTGATTCTGTCTTTCCGAAGAAAGGGTAAGGGCATGTTCAACTCGTCGAGGAATCAGCGAAACCGAGTGACCGCACTTGGAAAGGTAGACCGCCATTGCAGTCCCCCAGGCACCAGCACCAAGCACGCAAAAATTCATTTTTTCGCGATTGGATTACTCCTCGTTTTTTGGACATAGCCAGTAAGAGCGTTTAACCCGTCGAGCCCTAAACTTGCACATGGCTTAACAAAAGAAGGCAGCGGGCTCGGGGTTAGTCCAATTAAATCATGAGTAACAAGAATTTGACCATCACACTTATCACCACTCCCTATACCAATTAAAGGAGGAAGAATTTGAGTGGCTAATTGAGTGGCAACACGCTCGTCCATCATCTCTGCGATAACTGCAAAACAACCCGCTTCCTCCAAGCTAATCGCGTCGGTATACAAACTATCAGCCTCCTCTCGACTGGATCCAAACTTACGATAACCGCCGATCGCCTTTACTGTTTGGGGTAACAATCCAATGTGTCCCATGACCGGAATACCGGTGGCAACCAGTTTTTCAATATCATCTGCCACATCTTTCCCACCTTCGATCTTTACTGCATCTGCCCCATTTTGCATAAGCCGACGCGAAGATTCAAGTAATCGATCAAACGAAAGGCTCGCTTCTCCAAATGGTAAATCTGCTACAACTAGGCAACCAGGTTGTCCACGACGAACGGCTGCAGTATGATGGACCATATCATCAATCGTTACCGGGATTGTGGTATCATACCCTAGAAGAGTAGTACCAACAGAATCGCCGACCAAAATAAAATCAACTCCCGCCTTGGATACAAGTTTTGACATAATCGCATCATAGGCTGTTAAACCCACAATCGACCGTTTCCCCTTCAGACCAGCAATATATTTGATGTTGGGCTTAATCTCGGTGAGATCGACACGATGTCGCCGGGGAGATGCTTCTCGTGGAGTTTGCGGACGAGTCGAAACAACTGGTTCTGTAACCAAAGGAGCACTGGTAACAGGTTGAGGTTTTTCTTCACTCTCCTGAACAATTATTGCCTTTTTCTCTACAGGCTTAGCAACCACACTTTTAGTGGAAGGTTTCTTTTCCTTAGTCTTTGATAATGCAATAGGCTTTTTTTTCCTTCTCACCGGTTTCTTAACTTCGGAAGGAATTTTCTCACTCACTACTTTTTTCTTTGAGTCCTCCTCAGGTTTTACTTTTTTTTCATCCGGCATGATCAAGGCTTTCTTCAAATTTTGTAATAGATTTCATAATTAAATTTTTGTCATTCTGAGAGAGGGTATTTTCTGATGCTTGAACAGTCTCAAGAATCTGGCCATGCTTGCGGGCTCCCACAATAGCAGAGGTAACTGCTTGGGGACTTAATGCCCAGCACACCGCTAGTTGCCCAATTGTCATCTCTCTATCTTGTGCGATTATGCGTAACTCTTCTTGCAGAATAAGGAAGGCTTGTAAACCATCTTTACAATGGAGTGGTTTAACCACAGGGTGATCGGTTTTATGCTTTCTCCAATCATTTTGAGGCAGATTCTCTAACCACTGGTGAGAAATTTTACCGGTCAGTAGCCCGGATTGCATAGGACTGTAAACTAAAAGACCGGAATTATTCTGAGCACACCAGCCCAAGACATTCTCTTCGATTCTACGATCCAACATGCTGTACATAGGTTGATTAGATGACACAGGAGCCACTTCCTGTAATATCTTCAATTCAGGCTGCCAACAATTACATACTCCAGCCCAACGGATCTTACCTGCTTTTTTTAAATCCTGTAATGTTTCCCACGCCTCAATCAAATTCTCGGACGGTACAGGCCAATGGATTTGATAAAGGT
>JAQXBH010000109.1 GCA_029252505.1 Opitutales bacterium
GTAGGGATGGTTAATGAAATGATTCAAATATAAAGTGTTGTTTATTGTTTTATTAAAATGAATGAAACAATGTTGGCATTTCGCATGCCATTTAATTTCTCTTTTTCATAAATACACTAATCATCAATACTTTACATTTCTTAAGTTAGATTGATCATCCCTTAATCTTTAGCTTATTGCATATTATGTAATGATAGTATAACATTTTATGTATTATGAGGATGAACGATTTAAAGTTTTTGCTAGCTGAAATACATGCCCTTGCTTTTATGAACCCATTTGGAATTGTAAAGAAACTATAAATTAAATCAAGAGATTGAAAATCGGTAAACATTTGTTTCCCGTCCCTCAAATCCAATTGCCTGGTATAATTTGTTAGCAGCTTCACGGCTAGGACGGGAAGTTAAATCCGCACTTTTTGCACCCAGTTCTTTTGCTACATTCAAAGCATGGTTCATCAATTCTCTCCCTACTCCCTTCCCCCTTGCTCTTTCATCTACAACCACATCCTCGATCCATGCTTTTGTCCCGGTAGGGATAGAAAAAACAACCAGGCTCAGCATTCCAAAAATAGTATCGTCTTCCTTCGCTACATAGAGCCGTGTACACTCCGAATTGGAGAGCTTTTGTAGAGTGCTCCTATTAATCAGCTTTGAGGACTTGGAAAGTTGAGGTAATAGACCATTCACGGCATCCAGTGTCTCATCGTCCGCTTCTGTGATTTCAAATATTTTAATCATTTAATTTTTTAAAATGTGTGATTGTTATTAAAAAAAGTATGTCGTTCCAATTATCGATTAATTTAACTATTCTTCAACTTATAATTTCCAATTGGAGTTCAATCAAAAAATTGTTTCAATTGAGGTCAATGTCTTGAGGTGGTGATTAGTACCTTTTTTTTCGTGACAACTTTTTCCAATACTCACAGGGTAAAGGTTGGACATATTTTAAAGTGTCATAAATTCCGTTTCATAATCAAATACTCAGTACCAACATCTTACTACCAATATTTTATTATGATTTCTAGTACTCGAGCTTTCCTCTTTATCGGGGTATGTTTTTGTTTACTCAAACCGTTATATCCAAAGACGGAATTCCCCTACCCTGGTGATCGTCCTAATGGAATTACACTGCATGCATTCGTAGGGGGAGATATTCAAGTGACCCCCGAAAAAAAAATTAGGAGGGGCACGCTAATCATTCGTGATGGAAAAATTGAAGCGGTTGGAAAAAATCTAAAGATACCCGATGGATGCAGAGAGTGGAACTGCACGAATCAAACAATCTATGCTGGTTTTATTGATCCCTATTTGCTCTCAGGCAGCGAGAACCCAAAATTTTTGGAACTCAATCATGATGAACATATTCACGCAACCGCAGACCTTTCCTTTCATGGTATCCCCTCCACCGGTCAAGATCCTGGGGAAAAAGGCCCTGGCTTTGAAGTATCTGGTGTTCACCCACAAAGGAAACTTATGGACGGACTTCAAACGGAAGAAAGGAAATGGGGGAAATTGAGGAAATTCGGTTTCACATCTGCTCATCTTGCACCATCAGAAGGAATTTTTCGCGGAACTGGTCCATTTGTACTTCTATCAGATCAAGAACCAAATGAATTAATTCTAAAAAATGAGGTCTCTCAAATTATTGCCTTCGATCCAGTGGGGAAAAAGAGTTCTCCTCCAGTTTATCCTGTTTCATTGATGGGGGTATTGTCAGTTATCCGGCAAACAATACTGGAAACAAAGTATACAAATGAGCGGGCTCGGTTCGAAAGTAAGAATCCAGTTAACCTACGACTTATGCCTCACACTGGAGTCCGGGCGCTCTCCCGTAGTCTCGGAGAGAGAAAAAGTATTCCTATTTGGATTGAACCGGGAAGTTGCCTCATGAATGCAAAAGCAATGGAGATCGCTCAGGAATTTGAATTAAACAATCCCGTAATTATTGCAACTGGTGATGAGTGGCGGAACCCTAAAATCTCCCTCTCTCCACACCACGACTACATCCTCCCCATGATCTTTCCAACAATTCCTGACTTGCCCAATCCCGAGGATTGGGAGCAAATTTCCCTGGATCAGTTAAGGGCATGGGATCACGCACCCAGTATGGCCCGCCTTCTGAATGAAATGACTCGTACTATTTCTTTCACTACTTCGGAAACTGAACCCGGAGAATTTCATAAAAACCTTTTACAATCAATCGCCAGGGGCTTACCGGAAAACTCGGCCTTGGCCAGCCTGACCACAAATCCAGCACAAATTTGCGGAGTCGATAAAATCTGCGGAACATTGGAAGCATCGAAACTTGCCAATTTTTTTATTGTATCCGGAGAGACTTACTTTACAGAAAATCCCAGAATTGAATCCACTTGGATTCAAGGCCGCCCTTTTTTCCATTATCCCGATCAAGGGGTTACAGATTCAAACTCTACTGAAAAACGAAACGAGCAAACGAGCAAATTAGCACAGCACCCCTCCCGATTGAACAAACCGGTACTTCGTCCCACTTCCGTTCTTTTTTCCGGTTTTAACCTATGGAGCTGCGAAGAGGAAAGTATTTTACTGAATCATGATATTTTAATTGAGAACGGAAAAATCTCGAAAATAGGGCTAAACCTGAAAACTAAATTGCCCAAGGGGTGTAAAGTTATATTGGGAAAAGGCAGGCACCTGACTCCCGGTATTATTGATTGCCACAGTCACGCCATGATCCTCGGTCGGGTCAACGAGTCCACCCTCCCCTCCACCGCAATGGTTCGCATTGCAGATGTCGTCAATTCGGAGAGTATAAATATTGAAAGACAGTTAGCAGGTGGTGTTACCATTTGTAATCTTTTGCACGGTTCGTCCAATCCAATTGGAGGGCAAAATGCAGTTATCAAGCTCAGGCTCGGCGAGTCACCTAATAAGTTGATTTTTAAAAAAGCACCCCAGGGAATTAAATTCGCCCTTGGCGAAAATGTGAAACAGGCCAATTGGGGCGATAAGTACACCACCCGTTTTCCGCAGTCGAGAATGGGCGTAAAGATGTTTTTTCAAAACCGCTTCGGTGCCGCTCTTTTTTATGAGAAAAAACTTAAAAATGCAGCCGAACAGGGATTACCATTTAGGAGAAATCTTGAATTAGATGCGATCCTCGAAATCATTAGAGGGAAAAGGTTCATTCACTGCCACTCCTACCGCCAGGATGAAATACTCGTTTTCCTGCGCACGATGGAAGGCTTTGGTGTACGGGTGGGCAGCCTGCAGCATGTGCTGGAGGGATATAAAGTCGCAGATGAAATCTCCCGCCATGGAGCGGGAGCTTCCACCTTTTCCGATTGGTGGGCTTATAAATTCGAAGTCTATGACGCGATCCCTTACGCTGGGGCAATTATGCATGAAAGGGGTTGTGTCGTCAGCTTCAACTCGGATTCTCCGGACCATGCAAGACGGCTTAATCTTGAAGCGGCGAAGGCGGTAAAATACGGGGGCCTTTCCGAAATGGAAGCACTCAAGTTCATAACCCTCAATCCGGCAAAACAGCTCGGAATCGATCCGTGGGTTGGCTCGCTCAAGGTGGGCAAGGATGCGGATATCGCCATCTGGTCAGGCAATCCACTCGATTACCGAAGCCGTTGCGTACAGACTTGGGTAGACGGAATCCTTTTTCATGAAATTGAAGCCTCCGCCGAACGCGATAAAAAGAGAGCAGATGAAAGATTGTCACTGGTTACCAAAGCTCAACAATCACTGAAAAAAGAAATTTCGATTGAGCCCTCAGAAAAAGCGAAGAGCAAGTTTTTCCGTTATTCCCTCGAAAGTGCATGCGATCTATACCCTCATTCCTGCAGGTCCAATGAAAACCATGCCCAGTGTCTTCATCAATGAAATCCATTTTCCTGCATCTCCTCCTTGGGACTATCCCGTTCTTTTTAATGGGAGAAACGACAACGCTTTATCGGGCAAAAAAGATTCAAGTCACCCCGTCCCAATTCTTTCAGCCCGGTGAAATCTTAATTCAAAATGGGAAAATTAGGGCAATTGGAAATTCAATTAAAACGCCCAAAGGTTGCAAAATTATCGAATGGAAAAACTCGGAAATCTACCCCGGATTAATAAGTCCCGGTTCCTCACTTGGTCTCGCCGAGATCAACGCACTTCGTCCGACAAGGGATCTATCTGAAGTGGGCACTCATACTCCTGCGATTGAGGCCTGGGTTGCAGTCAATCCAGATTCTGAACTAATTCCCGTTGCGCGGGCCAATGGAATCACCCACTCTTTAATTATACCGATGGGGGGAATGATTTCCGGAACTTCCGGTTTACTTCAATTACACGGGTGGGGCATAGAAGAAATGGTGATTAAAAAACGGGTTGCACTTCACCTTTGGTGGCCGGGTCATGGATTATCCATCCCGCAACCCAGCCATAAAAGTAAAACCAAGCCCAAATCAATTGCCGACCAGGACAAAGAGAGAATAAAGAGAATTACCGAAATTAATGAATACTTTGATCAAGCAATTGCCTATCAAAAGCTCAAACAGTCTGGCGATCAAAGCTTTGTACAAATTCCTTCCTGGGAAGCAATGATTCCAGTAGTGGAAGGAAAAGTACCGATCATGATCCACGCCGATGAATCCAGGCAAATCAAGGCGGCCGTTCAATGGGCACAAAAAAGAGAATATCAAATTATTTTATCAGGAGCACGCGATTCATGGAAGCACGCTGATTGGTTAGCCGAAAACAAAATTCCGGTCATTTTTAGGCATATTTTTTCTGCTCCGCCTCATCGAAGCTCTCCGCATGATTATTATTTCAAAGCTCCCGGTATACTTGCACGCGCCGGAGTTTCACTCTCTATCGGACTGCCATTAGGTGGATGGGCAACAGCCAACCAAAGAAACCTACCCTACCATGCCGCCCACGGAGTAGCCCATGGTTTCAGTAGGGAAAAAGCATTAGCTTCTATTACCATTGAACCGGCAAAAGCCTTGGGAATGGAAAAAGAGATGGGTACACTTCAAGTCGGAAAGCATGCCACTTTTCTATGTGCTTCCGGAGATATATTGGATTTGCGCACCCGTGTCGAAAAGATAGTCATCCAAGGAATTGAAGTAAGTGTGGAAAGCCGGCACACCCGATTAAACCAACGCTATAAAGACCGGCCTAGGCGATAATATCTTGGACCACATGACCGTGAATATCGGTCAGTCGAAAATCGCGGCCTTGGTATCGATAAGTGAGTTTTCTATGATCGATGCCAAGGAGGTGTAAAATCGTCGCATTCAAATCATGCACATGCATCGTGTCTTGTGTCCAATGATCCATATTAGGCTTAATTACATTTCCGTCCCGATCGGTCAGGTTGTATCCGTAATGATCGGATTGTCCATAGGTGATTCCTGGTTTCACTCCACCGCCCGCCATCCAAGTCGTGAATGCACGGGGATGATGATCCCGGCCATAATTTTCTCTTGTCAATTTCCCCTGGCAATAATTAGTTCTCCCAAACTCGCCTCCCCATACAACTAAAGTGTCATCAAGCATACCCAATCGTTTAAGATCGGTAATCAATGCATAACAGGCTTGGTCAATATCCTTGCATTGGGAACCGTGCTGACTGGGCAGGTTACCATGAGAATCCCAGCCCCTATGAAAAATTTGGATATTGCGTACCCCGCGTTGAGCCATCCGTCGAGCATTCAGGCAGGAGGCAGCAAATGTACCAGCCGTCTTGGCATCCTCTCCATACAACTCAAAAACCTCGTCCGGTTCTTCACGATGATCCATCAGTTCAGGAATGGACGACTGCATCCGATAAGCCATTTCGTGTTGCTTGATTCGGGAAAGTACTTCGGGGTCAGCAAAATCCTGATAGTGATTTTGGTTAAGAACAGAAAGGGCATCGAGCTGGGAACGACGATCACTTCGGGAAACTCCGGCCGGGTTCTTCAAATAAAGAACGGGGTTTTCAGCCGCCCGAAAAAGAACACCTTGGTGATCGGATGGCATAAAGCCAGTGCCCCATAATCGATTAAACAGGCTTTGTTGCGGATGGTTACTCCGGGCATGCATCACCACATAATTAGGCAAATCCTCATTCATACTACCCAGTCCATAACTTAGCCATGCCCCCAAGCTTGGACGACCGGGGATTTGGCTACCGGTTTGGATATAAGTAATTGCTGGATCATGATTAATTGCCTCCGTAAAAGTGCCGTGTACGACACATAATTCTTTGGCCACCTTGGCAGTGTGCGGAAGCAAAGAACTTACCCATACTCCACGGTCATTATTTTCCTGCTTGGTAAATTTGTACTTACTGGGAGCTAATGGAAGAGTTTTTTGACCGGAAGTCATTCCGGTAATCCGTTGACCATCCCGCACCTCCGCAGGGAGATCTTTACCAAACTCGTCGTTTAATTTGGGCTTGTAGTCCCACATATCAATATGACTGGGCCCACCACTCATGAACAAATAGATCACTCGCTTTGCCTTGGCCTGGTGATGCATCCCATCGAAAGATTTTTTGCCTAACAAATCACTCCCTAATAATCCGGCCATGGCAGCTGTTCCAAGACCGAGGGCCGAGCGACCAAAAAATTTCCGCCGGTTAATATTGAAGGAGTTGTCAAGGAGTATGTCGCTTGGGTTCATCATTATTTTAATATAATAAAAGTGCAGGATCGCTAGCCAGCATAGTTGCCGCAACCTGAGTCCATGCGGCCACCTCTTCTGAATGAAGATTTTGATCTACAGCAGAAAGCCCTTGCTCCATTAGTTTTAATGCATCGCTGGGATTCTCGGAATAACGAGCCTTTGAATTTTGGAGTAATTCAGAAAGTGCCTCGATTTCGATCGATTTTGGTTTTCGTGAGGTGAGCAATTCGAAAAGATAATGAATCCGTGCAGTATCTTGCCTAGAATGACGAATCAAGCGTTCGGCCAATTTGCGGGAAGCTTCCAATCTTTGGGTTTCATTTAAAAGGGCCAAAGATTGAAGAGAGGTACTGGTTCGGGAGCGCTGCACACAACTGGACTCCCGGCTGGGGGCATCAAACAGGGACATCATGGGGTGTGGGGATGTGCGCTTCCAATACATGTAAAGACTGCGACGATAAATACTGTCATCCATATCCATCTTATAGTTCTTAGTATCACTATTGGGATGGGACAAGGCGATCCACATGCCAGAAGGTTGGTAAGGCTTAAATCCTTCTCCTCCGATCTTACGATTGAGCAACCCGGAAGACCAAAGAGAAAGGTCTCGCACTACTTCTGCATCCAAGCGGTAGGAAGGCCCCCTACCCCAGTTTCTGTTTTCGGGATCAGCGAAATCCACCCGACGGGCGGAGGATTGCCTAAAGGTTCGGCTGGTCAGAAACTGAGTAAGTAAACGTTTAAGATCCCAACCATTATCCCGAAAGTCCACCGCTAACCAATCAAGTAGTTCAGGGTGAGTGGGGTGTTCGCCTTGTAATCCAAACTCCTCAGGAGTGCGCACTAGACCTTCGCCGAAGACCATCAACCAAAACCGATTGACCAAAACCCTGGAGGTTAGAGGTTGCTCGTCACTGGTGATCCAGTTAGCCAAGCCTAATCGATTGGAAGGACTCCCTTCTTTCATCTTGCCCAAGACTGCAAACACTCCGGGATTCAAGGCTTTGCCGATTGGCTTTGTATATTCCCCACGCTCCAAAATCTTGGTCTCCCGCCTGCTTTGCTGCGGTAAGTCGCGGGCAATAAGTGTAGTGGTAAGGTAATTCTTTTCGGAGTTTATTCTCTCGGTATTCAACACCTGGGCACGGGCAAGTAGATCATCCTTTGCAATCACATCTTTCTTGAGAAGTTCAATCTCCGCGATTTGCATTTCCTTAGAATAAACATCCACTAACTTGGGAAAGGTCAGGCGGTAATGGTTGTAGGATAAATTATTATCAAATAAGATTTCCTTCGTTTGGCGGCGCCTGGTAAAACTAGGCACTTCTCCCTCTGAAATCAGAGAAAAAGCCTTACCATTGGTCGAGCCTTCCAGTTTGTAAGTCTTGGGATCACGACCGGGAGCATCCTCAGCTGAAGTCAGGCTTAACCCAGCAACGAATCCCAACCGGGTAGTAATGGTTAACCCGCTTCCATTTCCATCCCGATTTAAATACTTAGTGCCAGGTCTATCATCAATTGCATGCTCTGGTTTTTGGTTTCTGGGAGAATTAGCGGAGCTACCTCTTACCTTGTTTCCAGGTTTAGAAAGATCAGCATTGAGCAAATCGGTAAGTGAGGAAAGACTGTGATCTTTCCCACTGTATTTCGCCGATTTCTTAACTTCTTCTAGAAAATCCGATTCTTTCTTGAGAAAATCGTTCCATTTCTTTTTCGACACTGGATCCTTTGCCACAGTCATATGATCGCCGTAAACATACTTGTTTCTATCCATCGATTCTTCTGCTGTATTGTTGAAAAAAGCAAGAAACTCAAAGTATTCCTGATGAGTGATCGGGTCGTACTTGTGCGTGTGACATCGTGAACAGGTAAGGGATAAGCCAAGCAACGCAGTTCCAGTTGTTTCCACCCGGTCAAAATTGTTCTTTGCCTGTAATTCTTGACGAATTGCTCCACCCTCACCCGATGTGGGATTCAAGCGTACATAGCCAGTGGCAACTTTTTGATCCTCCGAAGGATTGGGCATCAAATCCCCAGCCAATTGGAAACGGATGAATTCATCGATCGGTTGATTATCATTGAGCGCACGCACCACCCAATCCCGATAAGGATATATCCCCCGACGGTTATCGAGGTGCAATCCATGGGTATCCCCGTAGCGTACTGCGTCCAACCAATAGCGGGAAACATGCTCTCCGTAGTCGACTTTCGAAAACAAGCGAGCGAGAAAACGCTCATAGGCACCGGGCTTATCGTCACTTAAAAATTCATTCAACTCCACTGGTTCGGGGGGTAAACCGTTAAGAGTAAGAGACGCTCGCCTTGCCAAAGTCGCTCGGTCCGGTTCCTCGGCAAAACCAGATCCTGCTCTCTTCAAACCACGGGCAATAAAATGATCGACTGGATTGCCTGTTGGTTGCACTCGCCCTTTGCTCGGGGCAACAAAAGACCAATGTGGGGCATACTCGGCACCCGACTTTACCCAATCCGCAATTAATTTTTTCTCTTTAGCGGACAAAATTTTCCCAAAGTCCTCAGGTGGCATGGGGTCATCCTCATCAGCAATCCGAAATAGGAGTTCACTTTCCTTGAGGTCATTCGGATCAATTGCATGGTAGCCACCCAGATCCTTCTTTGCTAATTCCTCTAGATCGAGTCGGACCAAGTCTTTCTTTTTTGTGTCCGGTCCATGACAGGCAAAGCACTTGTCGGAGAGGATGGGTAAAATTTCGCGGGCGAAGTCTATTGATGTATCTCCTCCGGCCAAAAATGAGACAGAAAAAAATGCACCTATAATAAATGGCAGTATTTTACTTCGAATTAACATATAATAGTATCACTCCAAAAGCTGACGAATTTGACATATTAATGCATCTTCTACTCGGTGTTGTCTTCAGGGCAAACCTTTTCCCCTAACAGATCACATATATTTATCCACGGTTAATATCCCACTCCGGTTTCCTTTTCGCGGGAGATCTGTTGAATTGAGGTACAAACTCTAAGTGTTCTTCGATCACTTTCTTGAACTTTTGCTCTTTAGCCAGATTTCTCAACTCATTTGGATCATTTCGAATATCATACAATTCTCGGGTTCCATCTGCTTACTGGATAAATCTCCAACCTTCCAAACGATCCCAGTGATTATCTTAATTATGCGTGGTCACTACAGGACGAATTTAGGGTGAATTCTTGTCCTGTAATTGGGGAAATGAAACCAACAACTCCAATTTTTTATTTTATAAGGAAGTGCGCAAAGTTCAATTAGTGTCGGATAAATATCTAGCAACGACATCGGCTTGCTATGATCTAGACTACTATTCACCTTTGCACCAGAAAAGATAAAAGGTATACGTTTACTGTCATTCAAAAGCGTGTTTTACCGATTATTTCCTTTTCTCCTAAGTCCCATATGTTTATCTCGCCCTAAGGGAAACGAATGATGAAAAACTGTAAGAAATAAAATATCATCATAATAAAACAAAAAGAAACTCTATTTTAAAAGCAATATTATGCTCGTTTTACCATTGATTTATTCACAAAGCATGTCACAATAAACACTTTATTCGTTTATTCATGGAAAGGCTTGGAAGCTTAATCTTAAATTTCCCGACCCGAAATGTTACGAACGATCTAGGATAATTCAAAGAAAATAGTAAAATGGAAATATATGTGGGAAATCTCCCTTGGTCAATCAGTGATCAAGATTTATCGGATGCATTTGGTGCACACGGAAAAGTTGAAAAAGCTGCAATCATATCTGATCGCACTTCAGGACGTTCTAAAGGCTTCGGCTTTGTGACTATGGAAGACGCAGACGAAGCTAATAAAGCAATCGAAGCAATGAATGGTGCTGAAATGGCTGGACGAAACCTTAAAGTAAATGAGGCACGCCCTCGTGAGGAACGCCCTCCTCGCCAGTCAAACTGGTAATCTTTAATTAAAAAAATCCGCTCAACGCGGATTTTTTTTTGGCTTTTTCCAAGTTCTGTAAAAGATCAGTTAAATTTAAAATGCTGCGATCCAATCATAATTCAGAACATTCTTATCACTTTTGCTTTGTGACTATAGTAAACACAGAAGTAGATATTAAATGATGCTGTATTGACTTTATCAAATCTAAAAGAGAAAGAGGACCCCCCTCCTCGCCAGTCAAACTAGTAATCTTTATTTAAAAAATTCCGCTTTACGCGGATTTTTTTGTTTAATTTAAAATTGATTAAAGGTTCATCGAATACGGTCGACTTTAGATAGTAACATGGCCTTTCATATAAACTCAGATTCTAGTACCTCAATATCTCGACAATATTCAAATAAAGCAATTCAAGGCACGAAGAAAAGTATACAAAGAATAAGCACTGGTCAAAAAATTGTTTCTCCTAGTGATGATGCTGCGGGACTTGCAGTCGCAAGTAAACTTGCGGGTAAAACAAAAAATCTGTTTAAATTAAAAGAAAATTTTCAAAATTCATTATCTTTTCTGCAGATTCAAAATAGTATTATTGAGAATGCGGGAAAAATGATTACCCGAGCTAGCGAACTCAAACATCAATTTCACGATTTAACAAAAAACAGTTCTGATAAGGCAAATTACGATGAAGAATTTAGAGAAATACAATTGCAATTAAGAGAACTGCAACAGCAAAAATTTAACGGAGTTAGTTTGTTTGCGAGTGGAAATGTGAAATCATTAGCCTCATCTTCTAATCATGCCAGTATTCTTAAAGTCGAACACCTCGATCACAGTAAATCGCTGGATATTCACAGGACTGGCATCTTCGATTCCTTGTTTATTGAAAAAAAACCAAACGAACAAGATGTTCCATTTCCCAATATTAATGGAGATGGTAATGAAACTAAACTGACGATTCCGTTAACTTCTCGTAATGGTGAAGTCACATGGAATATTCAATCTGGTTTTGCTGGAGACCGATTTACAATACAACAAGGCACAGATGTTTTGTTAGACGAAGTTTACGGAAAACCATTATTTGGTGCAAATCCTAATATCGTGTTCGGGGATGGTTTTACTGGTAATGCCAGCTCTAATGATCATCGATTTGGTAAAGATCCAGCAACTGGTGGAACTATTTCATTTCCTGTTTCATCTATCAATGATACGGAAGACCTTACTTTCTTTGTTAATAAAGGAGGTCAAACCTTGGCGACTGCAACGCAATGGGAAACTGACATTAAGATAACTTATAGTTCTACTCAAATGTCACTAACAGATGGTAACATTTATTCACTGGGAGACTTTGAATTTTCTGAGTTTTCAGGGTTCTCCGATGTAATATCAAATGCAATTGCACAAAACGGTTCCAGCCAATCGAGGATTAATTACGAGTATGAACATATCAACACTTCACAAATTCATTTATCAAGTGCTCATAGTAAAATTAATGATGCTGATTATGCCAAAGAATCCCTAAGACTAGCAAAATTTAATATCTTAAGCCAATCATCTGCTAAAATGATTGGACAAGCAAATCAATTGACAAAGCTTGCTATCAAAATCATGGGACAGTAGTCACGGTCATTTTTTTGGCTTTTTTCGAACTCTTTTTACTTCAAGTTTGCCTGATATAAAAAATTACTTCAGGAATTCACTATGAGTGTAGAGTACCCAACCACCTTTCTTCAAAGCGTAGACCGCTGCTTCAACCGTGCGGCAGACGCTTTAGAATTGCCCAAAGGCCTTGCCCGTCAAATCCGCACCTGTAATGCGATTTGTGAGATGAAGTTTGGAGTGGAAATACAAGGCGGATACGAAATATTTACCGGTTGGCGGGCGACTCATAGTGAACATGTTCTTCCCGCAAAAGGCGGTATTCGATATGCCCCATTCGCGGATCAGCAGGAAGTAGAAGCATTGGCAGCCCTCATGACCTATAAATGCTCGATAGTCAGTGTTCCTTACGCCGGCTCAAAGGGTGCACTCAAGATTGATCCAAAAAAATATTCTATCGAAGAACTTGAACATATTACCAGAAGGTTTGCCCAGGAACTGGATAAAAGAGGATTACTTGGACCGGGAATCAATGTGCCGGCACCTGATATGGGAACTGGACAAAGAATGATGTCATGGATTGCGGATGAATATCAAAAACTGCACCCATCTGATATTAATGCCCAAGGATGCGTTACCGGAAAACCAGTTCATTTTGGAGGGGTTGAGGGAAGAGTAGAGGCAACCGGGCGAGGAGTACAATATGGTCTGCAAGAATTTTTCAGACATCGCGATGATGTATCGTCCGCAAATTTAGAGGGCAGCTTAGACGGTAAGAAAATTATCGTTCAGGGCCTCGGAAATGTCGGTTATCACGCAGCAAAATTCCTTCAGCAGGAAGATGGTGCCTTGATCATAGGAATTTTAGAAAGAGATGGAGCAATCATTAATGAAAAGGGATTAGACGTCGAAGAAGTCTCTAAATACAAATTAGAACACGGAAAAGTCGAAGGTTTCCCTGATTCCCAGTTTATAAAAAATGGAAATGATGTGCTGGAACATCCGTGCGACATTCTCATTCCCGCAGCAATGGAGGGAGTGATTACCCACGAAAACGCCCCGAGAATCCAGGCAAAAGTCCTGGCTGAAGCAGCCAATGGACCCGTCACCTACGAGGCTGATCAAATTCTCAACGAAAAAGCTATCTTTATCATTCCCGATGCCTACCTCAATGCCGGCGGAGTAACAGTATCCTATTTTGAGTGGCTCAAAAATTTATCTCATGTTCGATTTGGGCGCATGGATCGGCGGTTTGTCGAAGCACAGGGCCAAAAAATAATAGAGGCCATAGAAAGTGGAATTGGAAAATCACTCGCTCAAGTGGCAAAAGATAAACTTTTAGCCGGTCCAAGCGAAATTGACCTCGTTCGTTCTGGTTTGGACGACACGATGCGAGTCGCGTATTCGGAGATTAAAGAACAACAGCTATCGAATAACTTAATAAATGAACGAAGGACTGCGGCTTACGCTTTAGCTATCCGCAATATAGCGGATATTTACGAAAGCATGTATTTATAAAATCCCGTGCCCGCTTATTTCCCAGACGCAACTGAGGAAGAAATCGATGAATGCCTAAGAAAGGCTGATAATTGTTTTAATTTCTTCAGGAAACTGGAAGGTAAAAGACGTGCAGAATTTCTTTTTCAAATTGCCCAGGAACTGGAAAGTGAGAGTAAAAAAATACTTGCCGTTTCCGAAGAGGAAACACTTTTGGGAAATCCCCGCCTTCAAGTAGAGTTAGCCAGAACTATTGCAGAGATTGGAATCTTTGCGAATGTGGCGAATTCCGGCGAATGGCTTCAGACTTCTCTCCAAGATTTTGGTAAAAGTCCCTTCATTACCAAGCTAAGCAAACAAAATATTCCACTCGGCCCAGTATTGGTAATAGGTGCCTGTAATTTCCCCTTGGCAATATCGGTGGTAGGAACGGACACAGTATCGGCTTTAGCAGTAGGCTGTCCGGTTGTCGTAAAAGCCCATCCCGACCATCCTAAAACATGTCAACTACTTGCCGATCTTGTCGACAAAGCCGCTGAAAAATCAGGGATGCCCGTAGGTACTTTCCAGTTAGTTCATGGAAAGAATTATCAAATTACGGAAAAGCTGGTGCTTCATTCGAAAACAGCCTGCGTTGCCTTTACTGGGTCGTTCCTAGGTGGTTCAACATTATCTCAAATTACTTCTCAACGGGAATACCCCATCCCCTTCCATGCGGAAATGGGCAGCCTGAACCCGGTGGTATTCTTGCCCAAAGCTGTTTCTAATAATCCGACCCAATTAGCGCACGGTTATGTTCAGGCAGTGAACCTATTTGCTGGACAAATGTGTACAAAGCCCGGTGCACTCTTCTTTATAAACTCGGAGAAAGATAATACCCTCACTCAGTTGATTAAAGAAACTGTTCGGGCCCAGGAAATCCTTCCAATGCTCAACGAAAATGTCTATCAAAATTACGAAAAGAGCGTCCGTTTCCTTAGAGATACAGTTCCACTCTTAGCTACTAATGAACAGAATAGCCATGAGAGTAAAAATCCAGCTTTTTGCCGAATTTTCCAAATCTCTGCCGAGGAATATATCGAAAAACCCGAAATCCGAGCCGAGGCATTTGGGCCAGCTTCGTTGGTAATACAGTGTAAAAATGAAAATGAGCTGTTTAGTTGTATTGATTCCTTGGAAGGTAGTTTAACCGCAAGCCTACACTGCGAGAGGAAGGAAGATTTCTTAAGTCGTAAGATTATTCCCAAACTTGAATCAGTTACAGGCCGATTACTTTGGAATGAATTTCCGCCTGGTGTAAGTCCAGGACCGGCGACTCATCACGGAGGACCCTGGCCTGCGACTACCGACTCTCGGTATACATCAATTGGAAAGGAAGCATATAAAAGATTTGTACGTCCTTTGTGTAAACAAGGTTTCCCTGAAAATAAATTTCAGCTTTGATGCCTCAATGCATCTACTGGGTTCATACTAGCCGCTTTTCGAGCGGGATAAATACCAAATAGAACTCCTGTTAGTACAGCGGTTATAAGAACTAAGGGCAGTGACCATATAACCAACTCCGGAGTCATATTTTTCATAGAGGGTGGAAAAGATTCAAAAATGGAAGGGGTAAATTTTTCAATCAAGCCAAGTCCTAATTTGTAAGCAGGCTCACATAAAAATCCGGCAGCAATTCCAAGAATTCCACCCAATCCAGTTAGTGCCATAGTTTCTATTAGGAATTGAAGCGTAATATCTCCTTTTCTCGCTCCCAGTGCACGCCTAATCCCAATTTCACGAGTTCTTTCTGTAACAGTAGCGAGCATAATATTCATTATTCCGATTCCGCCCACGAGAAGTGAAATACCGGCAACTAATCCCATTAATCCAACAAAAGTAAGTTTCGCTTTTTCCGCCTGTTCCATTAATTCCAAAGGAACGGTAACTTGATAATCTTCCATTTCATGCTCTTTACCCAACAAGTCGCGAATCATTTGAGCTACCGTCATTAATTTTTGAGGGTCCTTCAAAGTAAGGGTAATTTTGGAGACCAAAGGGGAACCGTCATATCCTCGATAATAGTAATCAAACACTTTTGACCATACTGTTTGCAGGGGTAAATAAACATTGTCCTCAAATAATTCTTTGAAACCAAGGCCATCAGAATCCTTTAATTCGCTTCTTGGGCTAACCTCCCCCACAACAATATATAAATTACCAGCAATATTTATTGTTTGGCCAATTGAATCCCCAAATGGAAAAAGTGTTTTTGCCAATCCGGTAGCTAATACACAAACTTCTGCTTTTTGTTGATTATCGAGATCGGACAGAAATCTTCCCTTGTGCACCTCTAAATTATGTAAATTTTGATAATTTGGCATACACCCGAGTAATTCTGCCCGAGTTTTGCCGGCTTTTGTAAAAACAGTTCGATTGTTAAGTTCACGGGTTGGATAGATTGCAGTTAGAAAGGGAATCGATTTAGAAATTTTTTCTAGATCATTGGAAGTGATGCCATAAGAATAAAAATACTTCCCCTTATTTCTTCTCTCCTCTTCTGGTGGTTTTTTTGAAGACAAAATTAAATTATTAGCACCTAGTGCCATAATTTCACCCTCCGCCTGTTCTGCAATGCCTTCTCCGATCGCCAACAACCAGACTACACTAACAACCCCAATAAAAACTCCTAAACCAGTTAACAAAGACCGCATTGGATGAGTCCAAATACTAAGCAACGCAGTCTTAACTAAATTTTGCCAGAACCTTACAATTCTTTGACGCCAAGAAAATACACTGTCAGGGATTGGCTCTAGTCTTGAAGATTCAGGTCCAACAGGTTCTTTATTTCTAATATCCTCGACGATCTTCCCATCTTTCATCCGCACAATTCTGCTTGCACGCTGGGCCACCTCATCTTCATGAGTAACCAAGACAATTGTTTTTCCATCCCGGTTTAATTCATCCAATAACAAGAGTATTTCCTCGGTAGTTTTACTATCTAAATTACCGGTGGGTTCATCTGCTAAAACAAAAGCAGGATTCCCAGATAGCGATCTTGCGATGCCCACTCTTTGCTGCTGCCCTCCCGATAGTTCCTGAGGGCGATGATTTACTCGATCCCCCAGTCCTATTCGCTGCGCTAATGCTAATGCTGTCGCAAGTTTATCTTTAGAACTACGAAGATAAGCTCGGGGCATTCTTATATTATCCAATACATTTAGGTATGGAATTAAATTGTATGATTGAAAAACAAAACCAATTGATTCTCCACGAACCTTAGATAGTTCGTTATCACTTAATTTAGTAACTTCAGTTCCATTCACTTCATGACTCCCACCTGAGGAACGATCGAGACAGCCAAGTAAATTTAATAAAGTACTTTTCCCTGATCCAGATGGCCCCATGATTGCAAGGTAATCACCTTCTGGAACATCTAAATCAATACCGTCAAGTGCCCGAACTTCCTCGGTTCCCATTTGGTAAACCTTAGACAATGAACGAACAGAGAAAGCAAGGTTCATCTATTAAAAAAGGGGGGATTATACAAAAAGAGAATTCCCTCTAACCTGAGGAGTCTGAATCTAAGCTGGATGTATATTTTTCGGAAAAGGAATCTGGATTAACTAACACTTTTTCCCCCACAGTTAACCCCTTAAGCACAATTACTTTATTCAAATTATTTGCACCCAACTGAAGGCTACGAAGAGAAAAACCGATACCGTCCTTATTCGAAACTAAACAATAAGCATTTCCATTTTTACGAAAAATAGCGGTAAGCGGGATCTGCAATGCATTTTCGTATTTTTCGGATAATATAGAAACTTTCGCTGTCATGCCTGAACGAATTCCAACAGGCGGATTATGAATAATAATTTCAGTGGCATATTCTTTAATATGTGCCGTGTACCGGCTAAGCGATGGAAGTGGATATTCACTAACCGATTCAACTTCCCCCTTAATCTCAACTCCCCGAATTGCATCAATCGTAATAGAACAGGACATGCCTTTTTTAATCTGCTCGATTCGATTTTCATTCACTTTTGCAATCACTCGCATAAGAGATGCATCAGGCAAACGGATTATAGTTTGCCTTTCTCTAACCGATTTCCCCTCCTCAATCAAAACACCGTCTTCAGACCCTGACTTTGTACGATTTGCGTAAGTTACTTCTCCAGCAGAGGGAGAATAAATGATACATTTTTTGATCTGCTCATTGATTTCTTTTTCCCGGGTACATTCCAATTCATAAGAATTTTCTACTGATTTTAGTTTTGCTTCGGAAGTTTGGATTGAGGCGTTAAGGTCATTTACTTTTGCCTTTCTCGAATGAACTCTCAATACCTCCAATTTCGTTTGAGAAAGATCAAGTTCTTTTCCTGCTTTCTCGACTGCAAATTGATCCGCCTCCAATTGTGCGTCGGAAACATACCCTTTAGCTGCCAACCTCTTACTGTAAGCAAGATACTCTTCCGCCCTACGTAGATTTTCCTTGGCAACAAATTCTGCACTTTCGAGTTGCTCCTCCTCCTGCCTAAATGATCCAGACAAATATTCCTGCATAGATAAAAGAGCCGCTTCACGATCAGCCCGAGCTTTGACTAGGGATGCGCGGGATTGATGCACCGCGATTCGCTGTTGAAGCAAATCTTTTTGTAATGCGGCATCATCCAGTCTTACTAAAAAATCACCCTTTTTCACTAATGTTCCCTCGGGCACAATTTCAAGTATGCTGATACCGGATGAGCTTCGGCTTCTTACTTCACAACGGATCTCCACATTCTCCGCACTTTCAATCTCACCAGGCTCCGTGATTTCGAGAACAAATTCATTGGATGTCACCTCCTCTAGTAATGGTTGAATAGAAAGGTTTTCATTCGAAGCATCTCCCATCAACCACCAAGCGAAAGATACAACACCAGCACTGGCTAGACCTAAAAGCACCTTGGAGGATATAAAACCTGATTTTAATGAAGTGTTCATTATTATAAATTCTCAATATAAATTATGGTCATTTAATCAGCAAGGCAGGATCAAAAGAACACGATATTTTTATGGAAGAGGTACAGCAGAAAGAACGGGGCCCGGATCTTCCCAAATTCCATTTTCTGAAAGCCGCATGGTTCCAAGATCGTATGTTAGTCGCATTCGCATCGCTTCATATCCAATCCATACGCTTAGGAAGGAATTACTTGCATCTAAAAGGTCGTTTAATGCATTAACCAAGTCACGGGCAGTGGTTGCACCAAATTGAGAGTTTTTTCCTGGTTGCGGTGGTTCGTTCAGCCGCAAACGGGCAAGATCAACTTGAGCAATAGCTCCACGAACAGCAGCCCGGCTTAATTCAAAATTCAATTGATATAACTTGGACATCCGTGCGTGTTGGCGTAGCGATCGTAAAATATTATCCACAAATGATACGTACTGTCGCCGGGATTGTTGATACATGATAAGGGATGCCTGATAGCGATTCCGTTCACGGACCTTGGACAGAGGAGTGTCTAATTCAATCCCCACCCTAACCCTGCCCTCGCTTGATTTAAAATGACCTGAGCCCATTGAATCTGAGCCCAAATCGCCTGATAAAATCAAATCCAAATCCGTGCGAAGATCGTCCCTCGCCAAATCAGCCAATCTCCACGAATCAACAAGGGATGCCCGTGCATTCATCCAATCTAAGCGTAATTCCGATGCCATGTCATGGGCTTTTTTTGAATCAACCGAAACATCGACCATCGAAATCGATTCCAACCTCACCGAGGCACGGGTCAAGGATAACTCAAGAACCAAGCCCGACAATTCATTAATCCGAGAAGCTAACTCACTCCTTGCTTTCTCAATGGGCACAGAGGATAAATCTTCCATTCTTTTTTCCAACTTATCCCATTGAATATTTAATTCGGCTTCTAACCGAAGACTGGTTTGATTCAAATCAAGGGCTAATTCTTCAAGTTCCTGTTCTTGAAATGCGTTTCCCCCCATCCCCAGCTCCTTTAAGTCAGGTCGATCTCGTAGTCGTTGAAACCATTTTTTCCTTTCAGGCAGTCGATCCCTCAACGAAACAAGATCTAACATTAATCCCGACAAACTCTGATTGAGCGATTTTTTCATATCCTGAGTTTGCTTACCATAATCCTTTAATCCAGAAAGGTTTAGCAAAGTTTCGGGGTTTCGGATTTTTAGTAGTAGTAGATTAAGTTGATCCTGAATCGAGACAAGTACGGGGTCAGTAAGACGAAAGACCTCGATGTATTGATCCTTAACTTGAACCGATAAATCAGGAGGAAGTCCCAAGAAGAGTTTATAACCATCCAGCCTGTTTTCAAAAGATGACTTGGCCGCAAGCAATCCACTTTGTCCATTAAACAATGCCTGCCTGGCCTGATCAACTTGTAATCGATTCCCAATCCTTCCGGCCTCAAAGGCGGCCTCTAATTGAACAAGACTATCCTTCAACTTAGCTACATTAGCTTCCTGGTTTCTAATTCTTTGAACTTCCTGAACAAGACCGAGGTAACCGGACACACCACTCGAAAAAGAAGATACCCTGGGCATTCCTCCCCCACCCACTCCTTCAGCCGGATTATTCCCCGTTACCACATCCAAAAAGAAACCCTGCCTAAATTGCTCTAAGCTTCTTGCATGGGCAAGCAATGTGCGTTCAGCCTGCGTAAGTCGTTCTTTATAAATTCGCTTACTTGCACCACGCAATAGTGGTTGAGTAATCGTAAGATTTGCCAAAGAACCTCCAGCTTTTGCATCGCCATTGCTTAACTCTAGAGTAAGACGGTTCGCTAAAGAGGCCACCCAGGTTGCACCCATCCCCGCGACCCCTCGAAATCCAACCTGTGCACGGGATTGCAGATCAATTTCATCATCAGAGGTTTCCCTGTCTGCCTGTGCCGATACACCAGCAAATGGATTCGGTTCAAGGCGAAACCTTTCATAAGTTACATCCAATGCGGATAGATACAAGTTTTCCTTCTGCTTTTGAAATTGAGAAGAATGCAAATTTGCCAAATACATCGCGTTTTTTAAACTGAGCTGAATGAAACCATTTTCATCTAAAGGTAAAGATTTCTTCCAATCATCCCCAACAAGATTTACACTTTTTTTCCCATCTTCATACGCACTTTTATCCTGAATACGTTTAGTAATTTTGCGGGAAATAGGATCATCTGCGGGGACCTCGGGGAATAAAGAGTTTCCGTGATATTTTAACCTCGAATCCTGATCTAATTCCCAATCAAAACCGGGCACATCACGCAAAAGTTCCCGTACCTCCCGATCTGCACTTGCAGGATCCACATTTGACCGACAGGAACTAAAAGATAAAAATAGCAAAAAAATGGCACCAATAATGGCAACATTAGTTTTCATTAAGGTAGGTAGATTAAAAAATTTTGGCTCACTTAACCAAATAACTCCGTCACAGCCTGAGCTTTGACCAACTCACGAGGTTGGTTTAGGTGATTGTAGACGATAGTTTCCGGATCTATACCAAAGCCATGATAAATCGTCGCCAGTAATTCGCGAGGGTGAATGGGTTTATCCAATGGAGCAGATCCAGTCTTATCAGACTCTCCATGAACATATCCCCGTCTAATTCCTGCTCCTGCGATAACACCAGTATAACAATATGGCCAATGGTCCCGACTCCCGCCGTCATTTCCATTACCTGAAGTACTCACTCCTTTTTCAGGACTTCTACCAAATTCTCCGACACATACAACCATCGTTTCATCCAATAGTCCACGTTGATCTAAATCAGTCATTAGTCCAGATAATCCCCTATCCAGCATAGGGGCAGATTGATCTTTCAATCGTTTTGGTAAATCTTTGTGTGTGTCCCACGAGTGATTATTAGAGTTTGCAACCTTCGGCCAAATTACCTCAACAACTCGCGTCCCCGCCTCCACCAACCGCCTGGCGAGGAGACAACTCTGTCCAAATGTATTGCGACCATAGGAATCTCGAATCGAGTCGGCTTCCTGATCTAGTGCAAATGCTTCCCTCGCACGTCCTGATGCAACCAATTCAAGTGCACGATCATAGTGCTGGTTTAAATTGTATTTCTCTACCGCCTTGTCAATTACCGGCATGGCATCGGACATGGCATCCCGTAATTTAGCCCGTCTATTGAGCCGAACCCCAAACATATCAGGTCTCATTTGTAAATCGTCCACCCGCAATTTAGCCATTTTTTGCATATCCATATCGTCTCCAGGAGGATAAAGAGTGTATGGGTCATAGGCTTTACCAAGAAAACCAGCGGTTCCTCCCTTCCCCACTACCCCGCTCTCTTGAAGTGGGCGTGGGAGCATAACAAATGGAAGCATTGGCTCAGATGTAGGTTTTATCCGTATTATATTGGATCCAAAATTTGGGAAATCCTTTGGACTGGGTGGTTCAAGCTGACCAGAAGGGCTAACCTTGTCTGTAGTATAACCGGTCATCATTTGATAAATGGCCGCGGTATGATTGAACAAACCTTTCGGTGTGTAACTCACCGAACGCATCATGGTAAACTTATCATTAACCTTAGCCAGATTCGGTAAAAGTTCGGTGAAATTAACCCCCGGAATTTTTGTTGGAATCGGTTTAAATATACTGCGGACATTATCAGGGGCATCTGGTTTGGGATCCCAAAGGTCTAAATGACTGGGACCGCCCTGTAAATATATCATGATAACACTTTTCGCCTGCCCCCAACCCGGTCCACCTCCACTCAGGGGGTTGGCAGATGCTTTCATTTGCAACATAGCACCCAGGGATAAGCCTAACATGCTTGAGCCTCCAACTTTTAATACATCCCTCCGACTCATCGGCAAATGAGCGTCACATAAATCTCGTCCTAATTGTCCCGGTATTCCGATCATAATAATATCCTAATTTAGTTTTTTTAAATTTTCAAAGATGTTAATTTCTCTGCCTAGCGGTTGAAAAGAAATGCAGGTGTGTTAATTAAAGCCCATGTCAAATCCTGAACAGCGATCAGTCTTTTATTTTGCAAGTGCCCATTGCTTAGTGAAACGGCTCTGCGTAACCGAGCAACCTCAGGGGGCAAGGGAATCGGTTTCTTTGCCTCAGTTAAAACTCCCTCCAGTTTTACTAGTTGAGGATCTTTGGGATGTGGTTTGCTTACTTCCGCAAGCTGTTTGGTAAGTAATGCTCTCTCGGGATTGCTCTTCTTGAAGGCGTCGGAAAGAGTTTTGAGCTGTTCTGAACTACGCTTATTTCTAGCAACCGCAAAGATGCCTTTCACATTTTCAGGCAACCCAAAAGAAACCGGAGGTGGAACATTGGTAACTGCTAATCTAAAGCGTCCAAGAGAATGCTGACCGCTTTGAAACTGCTGCTTCAATGTAAGAGTTAAGTCAACAGGTCCTTTAAAGATAACCTTACCCTTAACCTGAAAGGAAGCAAAATGAACCTTGCCCATTTGAGGAGAAATGGCCCATCCATTTCGACTGGGAGCCACTTTACCATCGACGGCCGAGACCACAGGGTATCCACCTTGACTAAATGTGGCCAAGGAGTTTTCAAAGGAAAGTTTATGGGGAGCTTCATTTCGGTATAACTTAAGCGAACGGATTGCTACTCCATTATCCAATAGAAGCTGAATACCCTTTAAATCTTGTAGAGAAACAAAATTGAGTCGATATGATTTCCAATTACTTGATTTAAGAATCTTCAATCCTGAGGAAATATTTTTTGGAGAATAGGATCCCGGCTCTGTTTTCCATCCCACTTTAGCAACAGCAGATTTCTTTGCCTTCGCCATAAATTCGATCGCAAAACTTCCCTTTTTATAAGAAAGATCAATGGCTAGGCTTGGCTTGAAAGTTTGGCCTGCTCCAGATTTGTAGTAAAACCCTGATGGTCCCCCCCCATTATAAATTTTAAGAAGCACAAGATTTCGTCCTTTATTCAAGGTAAGAGTTATTTTTTCCTGATCTGGGGCTGCGGCTCTTCCAATATTATTTTCCAAAACCAACTTGCCGTTAAGATAAACTTTAATTCCATCATCACTACCTAAGTTCAAAGGGATTTTTGTCGGAGCATCTGAGTTAATTACTTTCATTAAATAATTTGATGAGTTTTCAGCTGAAAACACAGTGCCGTATAACACCCCTTCTTTCCAATCTGGCCTTGCCTTCCAATTATGCTGAATATCACCATGATTAAAAACCTTATTCTCATCAAAAGCGTAGTCGAGTTCAGGACCTGCCTTGTCATCAAAGCCTACCCCCTTAAAAGGTCCGACATGATAAAAACCTCCTGATCTAACCCTCCCATTTGGTACGCTCTGAGATAAAAGGAGACTTTCATTTGAATCATGAAAATTTGTTTGAATTCCAGCTTTCCATTTGTTTTTTCCGCCTTTCGTTCCAAAATTCCAATCGTCCTTTACCTCCCAATTTTTCAAATCATTCGAAGGTTTTGCATGAACTTCGAGTTCAGTAAGAACAAAATTCCCATCCCCAGGAGAACGACCCGGGCCTTTTTTGGGAAGCCTAGCGTCGGTCATCGCCTCCACTCGGACTCCTGTTATCGAGGACAAATGGGTGGTCGTTTTTACCACATAACTACCCTTTGCACTTCGACCTCCCACAAATACGGATCCATCTTTTTGATTTTCAAATTTGACCCCAGGCATTTGGGAAGTGACTTTCCCCAAGTCCAAGTTTTCCCACTTACTTATCCCTTGCGAATATTCATCTTCCCATTGAGCCAATCGTGCGGGGAGCGTTTGATCAAATAAGGAAACTGCATCTTTTGCTTTTTTGATTTCCAGTTTTCGCTTTTCAGTGGCTACCTTAACTGCATGTGCAGTTTTTTCTCTGTAATCATTGATCTCAGCATTGGCCCGACTGATCGCAAGTTTTCTCTCTCTTTCCTTAGCGTCAAGCGATTCTTTTATACCCCTCTCTTCTTCTTTCAATTGTTTAGTCAAACCTTGATGGTCATGTTGCAATTGATCAGCAAATAATTTCAGGCTTTGTTCGATCTCATTCTTCGATGCCGGTCGGTTGAGTATACGAAGAAATAAATTGTTGATTAATTTATGATCATCCTTTTGAGCGTTTGCCATTTTCGCGACTGCATTGTTGGGATCTGAAATCGCGTTATTTACAGTAGGTCCACTTACAAGAGCCATAATCGGTCCCAACTGGAGCTCACCATTACGTTCACATTCACAGGAAGTTTCACGAGCAGGACGACCGAAAGTACTCAAAAAACCGTCTGATAATTTAATTCCCACATCCGGTAAGGATGCCGCACGCGTCCCCGAAGGAACTCCTGGAAACTTAGTCACAGACCCCGTTACACGATATACCGCATCGAGCAGGGTTTCAGCTGGCAAGCGTCGAGGATGGGCATGAGAAAAATTAATCTCATCGTCCTCGTTCCATTTGCTCGATTCAACAGAAAGTTGATAGGTATTAGATTTACATATTAGCTTGATGATATGCCTGACATTAAATCTACTTTCTATGAATTCTTTCTCCAAATAGTTCAAAAGCGCAGGATTGCTTGGTGGATTACCAGCCCGTATATCATCAATAGGTTCGATAATTCCGACCCCAAAAAGATAACCCCAAATTCGGTTTACATAACTTCTCGCAAAGTAAGCGTTATCGGGTGAAGTCATCCATTCGGCTAACTTTGTACGACGAGACATCTCTGGTTTAGCCTTAAATTTGACGGGATAAGGAAAGTCAGGTGCAACAACCTCACCAGTCCTCTCATGCTTAACCTCGCCGATTTTGACATCCTTAACAAATTCGTAAAGTGGTTTTCCTCGCTCTACCGCAGTCTTCCCGATTTCGTTTTTACCCGAAGCTGGATCTTTTTCCAATTTAAATTGAGCAAAATGAGCGGCCATTTCATAGTATTGGTTTTGCGTCCATCGTTCGAAAGGATGATCGTGACATTTATTACAATTAAATCGAGTGGCCAAAAATAAATGGGTCGTATTCTCCATGGTGTCTTCAGGCGTCCTCAGTATTTTAAAATAGGATGCCGGTGGGTTTTCCTTATTAGAACCTGTGGCCGTCAAAATTTTTCGGACAAATTGATCATAAGGAGTGTTATTTTTAATTTCTCCTCGTATCCATTTCCTTAATTGTGTGGCTCCCGCACGACCAAGAAATTTTCCGTTTACCTGAAGTAAATCAGACCACTTGTTAGTCCAGTGCTCGACAAACTCTTCACTCCCCACCAATTGATCGATAAGATGGCCACGCTTTTCGCTGCGTGGTTTTTTGAGATCCACAAACTGAAGGACTTGTTCTGCGGTGGGAGGTAGTCCAATCAAGTCCAAATAAACCCGACGAATAAAATCAAGATCATCACTTATTACGGATGGAAGAATTTTCATTCTTTTCCACTTCTCTGCAACAAATTGATCGACTGGATTGTTCACTTGGGGCTCGATCCACTGAAAGCCCTTACGATTCCCCATAACGGTCATGGTTGTGGCTGCATAGCAACCTTCGTAACGAGCGAGAATGGGTGCTTCGCCCCTCCGAAGCGAAGTGAGTAAACCAAAATTATCATGCTCTGCAACTTCTCCATTTCCACTTGTAATAAAAGCCTCTCGAGTGACATCCCTCCTAACCCCGTTCTTAAAAGTCGCAACGACACGCATTTGTTGTTTAGAGCCAATATTCGAGACCACCGGATCATTCGGAAATAATTCAATTCTGCTTACTCGAACTCCCTTCTCGTTAAGAGAAGCCCCAGCTGCGATCCATGAGCGGATCACCTGATAGTATTTTGACTTTTTATCGGTCAGTTTACCACCTTCATGTGCAACGCTCCCTGAGGCCTTCAAAAGCATTAAGCTACTATCAGGTGCGGCTACACTAACTCTTCGACAAGCCATATCGTCTGAAAAACCACGAACATCAAAGACCGCATCGTAACCTCTTAAGGAAAGTTTAAACCCATTCTTCCCGTCTTTCGCGCCGTGGCAAGTCCCTGCATTGCAACCAAGTTTCGATATAATGGGATTTACATCTTCAATAAAGTCAGGAGTCCATTTTTTTTGCATTCCGCTCACCTTGACTTGAACAGTTTTCTTCTTTCCACCAACACTTGCCGTAAGATTTCCTGAACCATTTTTCTGTGGAGTGAACAAACCTCGATGGTTCACCTTACCGAATTCTCCCTCGATACTCCATTTCGCCATTCGAGTTACATCAACAAATTCACCGTTGCCTAAATCCGCGGTCAAAAGCAATTGAGAATAATCGATTGATCTGGTTATTGAAATCTTACCTGGTCGAACGATAAGATTTTTTACTTCGAGCCCCTTCGCAGGCAACTCAACATTGGGGAGAGGCGGGTCGCTTTCCATTTGTGTCATTACATTACTTAATTCCTTAGTCGCCTTCCTGTTCAAAGGAACTGATATAAACTTTTTAATAATTTCCCCCGAAGAAACCTTGTGCAGACGAACGAGTCCATCATATCCTCCCGAAGCCAAGGTTTTTCCGTCGGGAGAACATGCAAGTGAATAGATTGGTGATTCGGAGACTTGCCTCCTCCATAGTTCCTTGCCCGATTCAATCTCAAAGCAAGAAATTTCTCCTTTCCCATTCAAACTGCTTCCAGCAAAGCCAAGGTTTCCTTTAATATTAAAGCAGACTGAGAAAATTCTCCCTATTTGCGATTTATATTCACGGATTTGATTGGGGTTTCCTCCACCCGCCGGAGCCGCCTTGGTGGCTTGTCTAAATAATTTTGGTTTACCATCAGCACCTCCCACTAACAACTCAGTTTTCCCGGGTCTTACCGCGATTGAATTCTGCCCTCCACTCAAAATTCCGGGTGTGTGGGTAGTTACATTACCAATAAACCTTTCTGACTTTACATCCGTTTGCTTTACCGTCTTGTCACGACTGACAGAAAAAATCGAGTTTCCATCTTCCGAAAAAACAGTCCCTCTCACCCAGTCATCATGTCCCGACATGTAGGAAACCTGTTTTCCATCATTGGACTGAATAACTCGAACTGATGAATCACTCCCTCCAAAACCGAGCAATGCTCCATCCGGTGACCACGAAACCCCGTATAATGTATCGTAAGTTACGGAGTGTGATAATTTTAATTTTTGGGCTCTCCAGTCCCAAACCTGAACCTCCCCCATTCTTCCAGGTTGCCCTCCCGCTAAAGCGAGGCTCTTTCCATCCGGTGAAAAAGTAACCGATTCAATTCGCTCAGACATCCCAACCAATCTGTTTACAATCGAACTTCCGTCTGATTTGTATACAATAGCTTCATGGAAACCAGAGAGAGCAAGGTGCCTACCATCTGGAGAATAATCGAGAGAAAGAATTAACGGTGGTATTTCATAAATGGGAGGATTTTCAATACTATATTTAGGCCCGGAATTGGCAGGAGAATCATCTTTCGCTCCTTCTTCAATCCACTGTACTATTTTTTGGTACTGATCAGGGTGCAATGCATTTGCACTTTTTCCTTTCGGCATCTCAGACGTTCCGTCTGGTTTAATCTTGATTTGATCGATAAGATAACTCCCAGCAGGATTGCCAGGTACAATTGCCAGTTTACCCGTTTCTCCTCCCCTCAGTAAAGATTGGAAATCAGTCATTAGATAATCTCCCTTCATTTTTGCAGGTTGGTGGCAACCATTGCAATTGGCCTGAAAAACAGGTCGGATATCATTATAAAAACTAATCTCATTCGCCTCTTCTGCCCCGCAAATAAAAGACAACAAAAAGCCACAAATAAAATGGTAAAACTTGTTAGAGAACTTTCGAACGAAATGAGGCATACAACCAATACTGATCTCAATTAATCTCGAGACAAGGGTCAAAGGGAGATTTATAAAATTAAAATCCTTGAAGATAGTTATAATTAAGCAATGTACTTATTGCTTAGATGGATCATTTCTACCCAATTTTTTTAATCAAACTGTAAAAATCCCACACAGAAATCCCTTTTACAGATAATGTAAAAGCCATCCCACATAATAATTTTTTTTAGATTGAAATATGCCCACTCATAAAAGTATCCGCTTTTCCTACTACCCATATTCCTTTATTGCTCATTCCACATTTAAATGAAGTGCCACGGGGAGATAGTTGCTTAACCTGAAGGGTATCCTTCTTAAGCTTTTTACTCCAGTAAGGAACAAGAATGCAGTGAATTGAACCACTCGCTTCGTCTTCGTCCACGCCACAAGCAGGGGCAAAATAGCGCGTAACATAATCAATCTTGGGATCGGTTGATAAGGCAGTGGCAATAATTCCTCGCGCACCTGAGATTCGTTTCAAAAGAATGGGGTCGGGTTGCATATCCATCACAATTGATTCATCAGAAAATATGCATAAACAATCTAGACCAATATAAGTTTCATTAGGATATGCACCCAAACCTTCAATGAGTAGCGGTGAAGCAACACAAATCCGTGATGACAATGAGGGTAGCTCCAAAGATAAGGTACCATTATCCAACTTGGTTACTTTCAATTCGCCGCTATTAGAAGAAAAGTATACTGAATCATCGCCCTCAGAAAAACCCTCTTCAAACAGTATATGCGAAGCCGCTAATGTACCATGTCCACTAAGATCGATCTCAACTAAGGGAGAAAACCACCGAATTGACCATTGATTGGGGGAGTTTAAAAAAAGAAATACAGTCTCGGGTAAATGTGTTTGCGCGGCAATACTTTGCAATTCATCGGTCGACAACCAATCCTTTAATATACAAATTCCAGCAGGATTCCCAGTGTAGGAATCCTCGCAAAATGCATTTACTTGATAATAGGGTACATTCATTCCAATTTCATTAAAAAAAGTTTAACAACCGCTTTACTACCGACCGATTAATGACGATTGAGTAAGTAAGAATAAAGCAATGTGTTAAACAAGCAAAATCATAGCCCGTATAGTGGCATTTATCGGAGAGCAGCTCAGATAAAATAAATTCTATGCAATTTAACTTACAAGATCATACTTTTGCCAAAATCAAGGCAAAGATATTTAAAATGTGAAAAAGGTAAAAGCCTTAATCAAACGGGTACAAATCCCCACTGGGAGCGATACGCTTTAGAAATCAATTGATTTGCATCTTTACGATTGGTGGTAAGTTTCTTCGCGTTCCATTTAAATTCTCCCCCCACTCGCATCGCAACATTACCCAATAAAATAGCCTCCGTTAAATTCCCAGCATAGTTGAAATTGGACAGAGCAATTTCAGGTTTATTTTCCCGGATTGCTTTTACCCACTCTTCTTTCATCCCCGCGTCTCCTCGACCATTTCGTGCAATCGATTGATCAGGCAATTCCACCTCGTTCTTTGTATGCCACTTCCCACCTTTGTAAACCAACCAATCGGCTCCATAATCATTAGGAGAATACATTATCCCATCTGTACCCACAATAAGAAGGCCACTATTTTTAGGAGTCTGACCATGAAAAAGATCCATGGGAGGGAGATTCTTAACTCCCTTATTGTCCTTCCCGTTATTACCCACTTTTCCTTCGTACCAATGGAATTTAATTGGCCCACGCTTTTCGGTCTTAGGAAAGTACAAATTGATACTGGCCCAGGAAGGATAAGTCTCATCATTAATGGGACCCGTATTTACTGACTCCGCCCTAGTTGGCTGAGTGAGTTCGCACCCCATAAAAGCAAGATTAGTGGTATGACAAGCCATATCTCCTAGTGCTCCGGTACCATAATCATACCACCCTCGCCATTTGAAAGGTGCATAACAGGAGTGATAGGGTCTCATTGGTGCAGGTCCAATAAATGAATCCCAATCGACATGACTCGGCACATCCATCGCTTCACTTGGGCGAGCTGTTATTGAAGGAGCTTGCGGCCAAACTGGACGGTTTGTCCAAGCATGTATGTCTTTTACCTTCCCCAATCCTCCTGCACGTATGTATTCGGCTCCTTCACGAAGGCCATTCTCTGCAGTTCCTTGATTTCCCATCTGTGTGCAAATACCCTTTGCATTTGCAATGGTAGTCATTTGACGAGCTTCCCAAACAGTATGTGTCATCGGTTTTTGTACATACACATTGATACCCTTTTGCATTGCCAACATCGCTGCAGGTGCATGGGTATGATCTGGAGTACTGACTGTAAGTGCATCAATCTTATCTCCAAATTGGCTTAGTAATTCACGATAATCTGAAAACTTGACCGCATCTGGATGCTTTCTCAACGCTACATCCAACCTACGAGAGTCGATATCACAGGCAGCCACTACATCGCCATGCACCGATGCGTGATCAAAATCACTTTTACCTTTTCCCCCCACTCCAATACCTGCGACTTGAAGCCTACTATTTGCACCAAAAACCCGAGAAGGTAAAAAATTAATAGCGAACGCAGTGGATGCGGCTGCCCCAAGAAATGTACGACGAGAATAGTGGTAGGTTTTTTGATAGCTTTTATTCATAGTAAAAAGAGATATTTATGGGTAAATTCAGAATAGAATAATTCTAGACGCTCTCTACAAGACAAAAATAAAGGAACGGAGAAATTTCAAATAGAGGCCTTTTCAGCTTCCAACAATAATTTAAAGACCTACCCTATTGTTCGTCTTTAATAGATTTGAAATACTGAGTCCGATCGGCCAAGCACAGTTTATGAAACTTTCTCATTTCTTTCTTACGTTTTTCTGGCTCCAGCGTTTGCCAATATTTACCAAGTATATTTTGTCGATTTCGAAGGGTTTTGAGTTCTTTAGTTCTGTCCTCAGGTCGCAAGTTCCTTAAATTCTTAAGTCGATGTTTGATCTCTTTTTTTCGCTCTATACTCATGCCCTCGAGTCGTTCAATCGTTTGTCTTAAAATCCTGAGCTTTTCAGGAGGTGCATCCAGCAATGAGCGAAGTAAATCGACTTGATTTGCGCCTGGAAACAATGGGTTTTTAAGATGCGACTTCGTGGACTGATTTTTGTCGACAAATTGTTTCCTGATTTGTGAATTCTTTGCGCCCGAAACATCTCGTTCATTTAGGTCTGCTGCAAAAATTAAACTTAATGGGGTAAACAGAAAAAAGAGAACGAGCTTAGTGGTAATATTTTTCATTATCTATTGGATTACGAATCTAACAAAACGAGCAAATCATAAGTTTGTTCACTCAGAAAACTTTCGGAAACATTCAATTCTTGCGGAATTGCCATGAGATCCTCAATTATTATTTTCTCCGGCTCATGTAAATAAGAGGGTAAAGAATTAGACTCCAAGGCAATATCATCTTTCTCATTAACGGTAACTTCTAAATCGAATAACGGGGTGAAAAAAAAGAGTGCACAAAAAACAACACCAAAGGAGACAAAGGGGATAAAATAGCTCACCCCTCTATTTGTTGATTTATTTTCTGAATTCAGTTTTTTAATATCAACAAGAAGTGATTCAGTAAATTCTTCACTCAATGATGCGCTTTCATTGGAAAGAAAATCTTCAATTACTTGTTCCGGACCATTCTTATCTTTCATCTTATTTTCTGTATTCTAGAAGAGTTTGCTTTAAATGTGTTCGTGCCCGGTGAATCCAAGTTTTTACCCTTGATTCAGATACTTTCATTATATCTGCAATTTCCTTATAGCTAAGCTCTCTTTGCACACGGAGCAATAATGCAGTTGAATAATGTTCAGGAATCTCTCTCATTGCAATATCAAGTATCTCATTCCACTCTTCTACCTCGTTTCTAGTTTGTGCAACTTGGCCTTGGATTAATTCATCCGAATAAATCGATATTTGCTGACGGTTTTTTTTCTTTAACTCATCGATCAGTAAATTTCTTGCAATCGTGAAAAGGTAGGTGGAAAATTTTGCTTTCGGTTGGTATCGGGACGCGGATTGGTAAACACGGATAAAAACTCTCTGAGTCAAATCCTCCGCATCAGCCTTGTTTCGAAGTGAACGGTCAAAAAAGCGGAATAGTCCATCTTTCCATCGAGTAATTAATTTCTCCATTGCAACTGGACATTGTTTCGCAACCTCTTTCATGAGCAACTGATCGTCGCTCAGTATGCAGTTCGCACGATCTTGGTTTCCACTCATTTCAAGTAGAGCACCATGAGACGATAAAAGATTGGGTATGCTTTGCATATGTTCTGACCTTAAAAACGGACGAACAAAAGAAAAGTTTCAAAATAAACTTATTTTAATTGATAGCTAATCAAGTGGGATAATATGAGCAGCGTCCACAATTACATAACCTTCAGTATCCTCATTAAAAACTTTCAGATCGTATTTTTCTCCTTTTTTGAAAACAAAAGAGCCTAATGAATGCCATAAATTATCTGTACTGCCCTCTTTCCTCTGATCTACCATTACAGAAGATAATTTTTTTTCATCCTTAATTTCATATCTAACTTTTCCTGCTCGGTTGGCAGAAGCTACATATGAAACCATTATTTCATGCCGTCCTTCTTTAGGTGCCTTGAAAGGAAAGCAAGCGGTACGCATCCCCTTCCCTCCATTACCGTCATGGAAATAAGAATTGCCCACAAAAGGACGCAGTGAAGTACTTTTGACCCACTCCCCCTCGAAGCTTAAATTTGTACCATCCACCACCAGACCGCTCATTTGGGCTGGATCGATTCCGCGCCCATACGCAACACGGTTTGATTTTTCCAATTCAATCACTTGTCCATCCTCAACCAATCGAGTTTTTAACTTGTCATAGGAGATATCCTGAACGGGAATATCCTCCTCGATCGCAAGAACGGCGGCGGTGGCGGCAGACTGGGCTAAAATCATAAAGACTGGTTCCATCCGAATTGAGCCAAATGCGATATGGGAGGAAGAGAGACAAATTGGAACTAACAAGTTACTGCACTCGTCAGCCTTAGGAATAATGGAGCCATAAGAAATTTGATAAGGCTCGCCCGGATGAACCTGTACATCGCCCTCATTTTGAACATATGCCATACCGTTTTCATCTTTGGCTACATAGCGCTGAACATGATGGGAATCCATTGTGTAAGAGCCCATTCCAATGGATCGGGGGGTCTCTGATTTCCCGCGCAGATTCAATTCAGTAATTACGAAATTACTGACCATACGCCTGGCTTCTCGCACATAAATCTGGTGGGGCCAATGACCATTTAATTCAAATTCGTCTTTCGCCAATCCCCAGGTGTTCATTCTTTTACGAATATCTTCAGGCACACGAGGATCATTACATAAAAAATAAAAATAGCCTTTTTGATACCTTTCATGCTCGAGGATAATTTCCGCCCGCTCCCGATAACCCGCTTCTGGGTAAAGATAATTCATTCCGATATTATCTGTGCTGAATGGACCATGGTTATTAGTATCTGTCTTGCCATTCGGAATCGGGTCAAATTTCCCAAATACATGAGTGGAACCCTGCACCAATGTACGTAGTAAGAGTTCGTACTGTGCGGGATCATACTGGTCAGGCCTTGAAAATGGAATTCGATTTTCCTCCACTTGAGTTAAACACAAACGAAAATTATAAGCCTGCATTTTTGAATCTCCCTGCCCTTCTTCACCAGGTAATTGGGAACTAATCCTGGATAACAAGCCACTGCTCGGATCCCCTTTTATTATAAAGGGGTCAACTTTCCCATTAAATTGATGGGATCGTGCATTTTTAGTCTGCACACCACTTAATGATTCACCATAAACTGAGTTCCCTTCTCGTCCCACGAAATAGCTTACTCCCGCAGAAGCCATAAGGTCTCCCTCGTAAGTACAATCGAGAAAAGCGGATCCATTGTAAGTATTTCCGGAAAGGGTAGATATTGAGATAATTACCCCACCCTTTTTTTGAACACCATTAGTTCGGTCCAACTTTTCCTCCCGGTAGACCTCTAATTCATTTTCCTTCACCCATGATTCAAAAATCAATTCTGCAACATGTGGTTCAAAAATCCACATTGTCCTACGGTCTCCATCAATTGCAGGGGCACCCTGACCTCGGTTGCCATACTCTTCCATTTTTTGCCACCTCCACGAATCAACGCTTTGGTAATGCCTCCATACTCGATGATAAAAATCGCGAGCTATCCCGCCAATTGCTTCTTTCTTCCCACTATCTGTCCATCCTAAACCACTGCTTGAAAGACCACCTAAGTGTTGATCGGGAGAAACCACCACCACTGATTTCCCCATTTTCTTAACCTGTACCGCAGCACTAATTGCGGATGAAGTGCCCCCATAAATAACCACATCATGGGTATACGACTTTTCTGCCAAAGCAAAAAAGGAAGTGACTAAAAGGAATGTAGTTAAAAATGTGGTTCGGATCATAAGCAAGGGACTTACAGTCCTATTTGATTAGAATGAATCGAAAATGTTCAATCACAAAGAAATTTTGTTAATAAAATCATTGATTTAATTATTCCTTGTGAACAACCTGTAAAAAGGTAATAGGTACACATATATAATATAAAACTTCACTTTACTTTTTTATTATATACTTATTTAACGACTATACCGAACTGAAAAAAATGAAAAATACATTCTACCTTTTACTGTTATATTTAAATACTATTTTACTATTTGGAAAACCAACCGAACTCATTGAATGGAGATCAGAATTTTTAAAGGCAGTACGCGAAGAATCTCTTTCACCAAACCTAATGGTTAGAAATTTGGCTATTTTTTCAATTTCCGTTCATGACGCAGTAAATAGTCTAGAAAAAAAGTATCATCCTTATCTAAAATTCCACAATCATGATCTCAAAACATGGGATTTAAACTCGGTGGTTGCAGGTTGTGGAAGCTATTTAGGAAAAAGCCTTCATCCAGCAAGAGCGGTAAACTTTGAAAAACTTGCCTATTTTACCAAGAGAGAAAATTCTGAAGTGATGGATAAATCCTTTTTATTCGGCCGACAGGTAGCTCGATTTATGTTACAATACAGAATAAACGATGGAGCAACTACCACTGTAACCTACATTCCAAGAACAAGTCCAGGATTGTGGAGAAGAACTCCAAACTTTTTTCGCCCACCTGAACAACCTCATTGGAGAAAAGTAAAAACATTCGCAATTAAATCATTAGATGATTTCATGCCCCAACCACCTCCCCATCCAACAGATAAACTATTTCTAGATTCCCTAAAGGAAGTAAAAATCTTAGGTAGTAAAGACAGCCAAATTCGATCAAAAGAACAAACTTTCATTGCCCAGTTTTGGAAAGACTTCAGTTATACCCAAACTCCACCGGGCCATTGGAATGATATTGCGACAGAGTTATGCAAGGCAGAGAAGTATAGCTTGATTGAAGAAGCCAGAATATTTGCAATGCTTAACATTGCACTCGCGGATAGCGGTATCATTTCATGGGAGTGCAAGTACCGTTATCATGTATGGAGGCCAATTCATGCCATACGACATGCTGATCAATTCCCACAATCTAAAAAATATGCAAATAAAGAATGGGATTCACTACTTGAAAGCCCGGCACATCCAGAATATGTGTCCGCACATAGTTTTTTTTCGGGAACTGCCTCTACAATTCTCGCCATGATTTACGGTAATGATGAATATAAATTTAGAGTTAAAAGCGACCAGTTCCCAAATCAAAAAAGGGAATTTAATCGTTTTTCTTCCTGTGCCGAGGAAATAGGTTTAAGTAGGTTATATGGAGGTATTCACTACCGATTTTCAAACGATAGAGGTATTGAAAGTGGAAAAAAGCTAGGAATGTTCATTTATAAGCAAACCTTAGGACCCTTGACAAAATCTAAAAAATAACATCTAAAATTTACATTATGCGCCTATATGTCCTAACAATACTTTATTTTATAACAATTTTTAAATCATTTTCAAATAACCAGCGGATAGTTGGAGATATGAACGGAGATGGAATTGTAAACCTAGTTGATACCATCAAAATGGTGAATCATATTCATGGTACAGGTTTTACAACCGAACTTGAGACTTTAAAATGGCAGGCGGATATTAATGGAGATGGTCTCGTGAATTCTTTTGATGTAGAAAGTTCATTAGAGTTTGTCTTTAAGCGCGAATCAATCAAGTCGCTCCCTTTCGCAGGAATTATTAATACATTTCCTTACGCAGGTGAAGGTGATATCTCACTCACGAGAGAATTTGTCATTCACTTCAACATGCCCCTTGCACAGGGCACTGTCTTAACTAATGAAGCTTTCTTTGCTTATTCAGGGGACAGTCTACAAGTTACATCCGCCAGGCTTTCTTCAGACCGTATGAAAGCGACTCTTTTCTTGAACGGTTTTCGCTGGCCGTCCAATTCGACAGTAACTGTTACCCTTAACGGCGGAGGATTAACGGATTTTATAGGCAGGGGCATTGATGTCGATGGAGACGGCGTAGAAGGTGGAATTAAAACTTGGACTTTTTCAACTCTGGGTGTTGAAGCAAGTGACCCCTCTACAATTGTTGAAGGTCAAGTTTTTGATTCTGATAATTCAAATGGAGAAAAACCTTTGCATGGAGTTCTCATTACTGTCGTTGGAAATGAGGAGGCTATGAGCGTATTAACCGATTCAAATGGAAGTTTCCAACTTTCCTCAGCACCTATAGGAAGATTTTTTGTGATGGTGGACGGACGCTTAGTGGGAGCCCCAAATGGAGAGACGCTCAGTCAAGGTTCATGGAAAGATAGAGATTATTACACCTTCGTGGGCAAGGCGTGGGAAGCCGTGCCAGGGAAAACAGTAAAAGCCACCAAGTACGGAAAGTTTGCAGAAAACGGCACCTACATAGCTGATTCCAGAGATGGAAAAATATTCTTACCGTTAGTAAAAAAAGGTGCCCTTAAGCCGGTTGATGCCACAAAAAAAACGAGTATTTCCTTTGCATCGGGATACTTGGATGGAAACGATTCGAACCTTATGTCGATGCTGGCTGCTACTTCTATTACCATCCCTCCAGGCTCGTTACAATCAGATGATGGTACAACTGGTGGAAGTGTGGGCATGGCTCCCGTTGCTCCTGATCGTTTACCCGAACCTTTACCCGAAAGTTTAAAAATGCCTTTGGTCATTACCATTCAAACAGATGGCCCTTCCAATTTTGATATCCCTGTGCCCGCGCGATTTCCCAATGTCGACAACCTCCCTCCCGGTGCAAAATCTGCCTTATGGAGTTTTGACCACGATACTGGAGTGTGGGAAATCTCTGGCCCGATGACAGTAAGTGCCGATGGTAAATTCCTTGAAACTGACCCCGGCGTGGGAATTCGCCAACCAGGATGGCATGGATCTTCACCAGGTGCTCAAGTTTTTGGCAAAGCTGTTACGACAGGCCCTAGTATTACAAAACCTAAAAAAGGAGCTTGCGGACTGAGTCATGCATCTATGTCGATTACCGAGGGAGATTTTACTAACTTGGGCAGGCTATCCGAAGGAATAGAAGAGACCATTTTCGGACAAAATGAGAGTGATCTTAGTTTTACGAAAGATGTACTCGGTGCTGGAAATCGCTTTGGTAATACTCAAAATGCGGGAGGTAGCGACTGGAATCAATTTCGAACGCACGCGGAAAAAGATGCAAAGCTCCATGCTACCATTTCCCGTACCGTTTCGACCTTGCTTGGTTCAGAAGATTTTTGGACGACTTTCTCAACCACCGCTTCTACAATAAGAGACAATGCAATTATCGCGTCAAAAAATAGTTCCGCTCAGACCAAGATAAATTCTGCTCATCAGGTATTTCTTAGCGATTTAAATCGGGCAAAAGCAAAGATTTCTAGTCAAATCAGCAAATGGGAAAATTACTCGGTTTCACTCTCCGCATTAATTGGCCAAACCACAGGAATCTCAGGACATGCTGTCTTGCAGACTGACAGAACCCTTATTGCAAAGGAAATTAGTTCCACATTAAAAGCATACCGTTCTATCCCGGGAGGAAATAGTCGACTCGATAAACAGCTCAAAAAATTTGCTCAATCATGGCAAAAATTCCTCCAAGCCACCCTCAATGGAAACCTGCACCTTTACAAAGGAGAATCATTTGTTTTCTTAAAGAGAATTGGTTCCGAAGCCGAAGAAACTCGTGTGCCTCCGATTGCGGCTCAAAGAATTAGGGTTGGAACTGGTGGATCCTATGACGCAATCGTACGTCCAAACAGCTGGTATGAAGCATGGATGCTCGAACCGACCACACTAGTCATTGGTTCAACTACTTTCATCTCCCCCCGCAATGGAGGGAATGGTCCTGTGCCTCCCATCCCCCTCTGTCATGACGACAAACCAGACAGTGACTTTGACTATCTGAGTGACCGGGGTGAACGGATTGTCGGTACTAATAAAAGCCAGCCAGACACCGACGGGGATGGAATACCAGACGGATTCGAAATACTCAACGGAACCGACCCGAGTGGTGGAAATCCTGTTTTTACCGGCATCCTAGCTACCATTGCTCCCACTCGCGGTTTTTCCGATTTTGTTACTACCGGAAACGACCTTGCCATTCTTGGTAATGGGCCAAGTGGAGTGGACATATTCGATATTGGATCTGGAGTTCGTCCAATCAAACAATCCACTTTTAATACCCCAGGCTCGGTTCGAAAAGCTGCCCTGTCTGAAAATTATCTGGTCATTGCGGATGGAAAAGCAGGACTCACAGTTCTCGACCTGACTAGTATAGAAAGTCCCTCACAAGTATGGAACATCCCACAGGAATCTCCTGCAAACGCGGTTGCTGTGGCTGGTAAGATCGCGTTTGTCGGATTGGAAAATGGGAAAATTAAGAGTTATGATCTTTTTAGTGGGCAAAAAATCGATGAGATTGGCTTAGGTCAAACCATCGAAGATCTCGGAATGAATGGGGATTCGCTCTATGCCCTCGAGAATGTTCAACGACAAAGAAGCCGATTACATTCTGTTCCTACATTCAACGGCCGTTTTAAAGACGATGATGGTCCATTTCTTCCCCGCAACTCAGTAGATACTCCAGGACATCGTCAATGGGGACTTAAAAACGGATTAGGACGAAGACTTTTTGTTGGAGACGACTTTGCCTACGTAACCGACTTAATGGGTTTCAACCGTATAGATCTTTCAGATCCTACAGTTCCAGTTCGAGCGGAAAGAACCAAAACACCTTCACGCGGTTGGCGTCAGACAGTTTCCAATGGGTCTGGTCTAGCTATTGTTCTTGAACATCGAAACAGCCCTAAATTTGCGAAAGCTGATCCAAGTATTTATACAGTTCAAAATAATGGAGATTTTTTACGAGCGGGTGGATATATGAAAAACTTTGAAACTCGTTTCCCCACTCCCGGCAATGCAGGTGCGGTCTCGATCTACAACGGGCTTGCCTATGTCGCTGACGGAACCAAAGGTCTACAGGTCGTCAATTACCGGGCGTATGACATTAATGGAGTCAAGCCTACCCTGTCAGTCACCTTAAATGATATGAACGGAACGGTGGAAGAAGCAAAACTCCTTACACTACGAGCTTTCGTTCAGGATGACATCCAGGTTAAAAATGTGGACTTCTTTGTAGACGGTGAAAAAGTTTTCGTCGATGGAGGCTACCCATTTGCACATACCCTCGAAGTTCCTCTTCGCAAAGATCAGGCAACCCTTCGTCTCCGCGTGATTGCCAGAGATACAGGAGGAAATGAAGCCTACTGGCCCGGTCCTGGTGCAAGTAATGAACATACCCTAACTATTGCCGACGATTTGGTGCCTCCCCAAGTAGTGACTTATTTTCCCCGGGAAAACTCAACCGTTTTACCGGGAGAAACAGTAGTCGCAGTTTTTAATGAGCGCATGGCACCCGACTCGATCCATGTACGGTCAATTAGGTTGGATCGTCTTAATGACAATAATACATCGACTCCAATTGAACTTGCTTCCGTTGTGTACGACGATGCGACTCAATCCGCCTACGCCACCCTTCCCGCAACTCTTCCTCCTGCAAAATATCAATTGTATGTGAACGAACTCGCAACCGATTTACCTACTAATGCCCTCAAAACTCCGGCTCCTGTTCGTAACTTATTTGGTCCCAGTGAAATTCATGGCAAGTTTTGGTTCGATCGAAATCATAACACGGTGCAAGACACAGGAGAAGAAATTCTTAAAGAATGGACTGCATTTCTTGACTATAATAACAATGGTGAACTCGATACCGGTGAGCCTAATGCCACTTCTGACCAAGCAGGGAACTACTCCTTTACGAATCTCTACCCTGGTGGATACTCCGTTTCGGAGGTATTGCCACACGGTTGGACTCAAACATTCCCGAAAGGACAAAACCTTGGTGCAACAGAACAATTTACAAATGTGGGCTGGATCAGTGAGAGTGATCAATCTGCAAATCAGACTTTTGCAGTTGATACCCTTGGAAACGGATGGACTGCCGGTATTGTTCCCGACGGAAATTTCTCCATTGGTTCAACCAATTTTGATGGTAATGGTACCGCCGGACAACTTTTTATAGCGAGGGTAGCCCCCACCGGATTAGTGAACAAGGTTGTCACATTAGGAAATCCCGACATTAATAATACAGGTCTCTCTCCCAACCTCATTATCAAGCCGGATAATGATGCAGGTATTTGGTTAACCGGATCTTTTTCGGGTAATGGACTTTCTATTCCAGGAACTGTTTTAGATGCAAATAACACCACTGCTTTTGCAACCCGTTTTGATCAGGACTTCAATGCAAGCCTCACTACCGTTTTAACAAATTCTACTATTTTTGACCTTTCTCCTGATCCCGATGGACGAGTCGCAATTGCCGGGACATTTACTGGTTCAACAACGATGGGAACTACTACACTCACTTCCAGTGGGGGAACGGATGCATTTATTGCCAAAATTGCTTCCACAGGAAAAATTGCTTGGGCAAAATCACTTGGGGGCAGTCAATGGGAATCGGTTCAATCTATCTCAACCGATGTAAATGGGAGTCTATGGATAGCGGGCGATTCGAATTCATCCAATTTTACAGCCAATACAACAAACCTTGACCTGTCTGGAAATGCTGGTGGCTACCTTGCTATGTACAATCAATCAGGCTCAAACTTATGGGCGATTGATCCAATTGGTCAAGTTAGCTTACTCAATGATGGTTCTGCCGCATGGTTCCTTGATCAAAATGGTTCAACCTTCCTCATTAAGAAAGTATCCGCGAGCGGTACGATTACTTCAATTACATCCATTACTGGTTCTATTGTAACCGATCTGCTTTCCACGACTGATGGAGGCGTCAATGTATCACTCTCCACCACCTCAGGAACAATTAGTGTCAATGGAGTAAATGTCTCTGCAAGCACAGGCAACAGTGGACTGCTATTGAAACTAAAAAGTAATGGTGACTTAGCGTGGTCTATCCCACTCTCTACGAATGGCTCCGATTCAATAACTCAACTTGCCCGTGGTTCATCACCTGACACTTGGGCAATGGGTACTGTGGGCACAACCAATCAATCACTTACCTATGGCACAAAGACCATTGACTTAAATTCTTCTACCGGAGTTCTCTTAAAAATCGATCCGATCGGAGAGGTTACTTCCATATGGGCAATTCCTGTGGTGGGTAATCTCTATGTAGATGTGAACGATAATGTCTGGGTAACCGGAAATAATAGCGGAGATCCGGGACAAACGAGGTCGATTACAATTGGTGCCCTGCCCCTTCAAACAGAATCGGCAAAGGGTAATTACATCGGACGAATTGGTCGTGCGGGTTCGGAATCCCATACCATTCAACTTGGCTCTGGTGAAATCCAACAAAATAAAAACTTTGGAAATTCCCTACCGCTCATCGAAAACAGAAAAGCGATCTGTGTGGGAGGACCCAATGAAGATGCTTCACGCTCGGTGGTTACTGACTCAGCAGGTAATGCGTACTATGCCGGTGATTTCACAGGCCATACAGAATTTGGTGGTCGCAAGCTTAAGAGCGACGGGCAAAACGATGCCATGTTTGTTAAGTTTCTCCCCAATGGAAAAATTGACTGGGCTAAAAACTTTGGTGGAGATGGCGACGATCTTGGCCATGCAATCTTTGCAGATGATAACGGTACCCTCTTTGCCTCAGGCACTTTTCAGGGAACCGCCAAGTTCGGGGACTTTACCTTAGTATCGGCGGGCATGCGCGATATTTTTGTTCTCCGTCTGGATGATAATGGTACTCCAACCCATGCCTTCCGGGCAGGCGGCCCACGGGATGATGATGCATTTTCTTTGGTCGCAGATTCCAATAACTCCGTTTATGTCGGCGGTGCAATTGAACAAACCGCTGATTTTGGTGCTTACCAACTCACCAGTCAGGGAAATCGAGATGCCTACCTCCAAAAATTAGACTACAACCTGTCGGC
>JAQXBH010000113.1 GCA_029252505.1 Opitutales bacterium
ATGTGAAGCCAGAAATTCGGTTGCGTGATCAACTCGACCTAGATTCCATGGATTTTCTTGATATTGTAATGGAACTTCGCAAACAGCATGGCATTGATGTTCCCGAAGCGGAGTACAGACAGCTTGAATCTTTAGAAAGTTGCGGGAATTATCTTTTACCCAAGTTCGAAGCTGCAGCGGCTTAATTACTAGTCCAAAATTGGACTAAAAGTAAAATTTAACATTCAGACTAAAGAAAATCACTTCGATGTTGCCATAATTGGTGCCGGTCTATCTGGACTTTCTGCTGCCGTAAGGTTAGCAATGTTCGGAAAAAAAGTAATTATTTTAGAGAAACATTTTGTAGTTGGGGGACTGAATAGTTTCTTTGCGAGAAAAGGCAGGAAATTTGATGTCGGTCTTCATGCAGTTACCAATTTCCCCTCTCCAAATTCTGGAAAAGCATCTCCTCTTTTACGGGCTTGCAGACAACTGAGAATTCCTTTTGACAGTCTAAAACTGTATCCACAAAGCACTTCGAGAATAAGCTTTGGAAGTCGAGACATTCGATTTAATAACGATTTCGATTTTTTTATTTCTGAAATTGAAAAAAACTTCCCCAAGGAAAAAGACAATTTTCAAGCTTTACTCCAAAAGATGGATGCCTTTGACGCTTATTCTGTTAATGTGCCCGACTTGTCGACACGCGGAATTCTGAGTAATATTTTTTCGGATCCACTCCTCGGGGAAATGCTTCTTTGTCCAACCTGTTATTATGGTTCTGCTCAAGAAAATGATATTGATTTCGCAACTTTTGTGATGCTATTCGATGCCATTTTTAAACAAGGTCTCGCTCGACCCAATTTAGGGATACGAGCATTATTGGATCCACTAGTAGAAAAAATTGAGGAACTCGGAGTAAAGAGATTGATGAATTCAGGAGTTCAAAAAATTAATTCCGTCCATGGTGTAGCAACTGAAATTATATTGGAAAGTGAAGAAATTTTTACAGCTGATCAAATTATTTCGACCTGTGGGGTAGTTGAAACAGAGGAACTATTTAATTCTAGCAAATTAAATTCTACTCAATCTGAAGAAGGCAAGTTTTCAGTAATTGAAACTATCTCTGTATTTGCAGGAGAACCCAGTAATTTCGGATGGAATGAAACCATTGTTTTTTACAATGATAGTGAAAAGTTTCGATACGAACAACCCAAGGGTAGTATTGATCTCTCCTCCGGAGTCATATGCTTACCTGAAAATTACCAAGACCCTGAGAATGAGGGCATCAAAGAAGCAAGGTTGAGAATAACCAATCCAGCTAATTTTTCAAAATGGACTTCGTTCAACCACGAGGAATACAAGCGAGAAAAAGAACAATGTGCATCTCAAATGAGAGACAAAGCATTTAGCTATCTACCTAATGGTGGTGTTCAAAAAAATGATTTCCTGAGTGCAACACTGATGACTGACACTTTCACACCGAGAACAATAAAAAAGTACACTCACCATGCAAACGGTGCACTGTATGGTTCCCCCCAAAAGAGCCGAACTGGCACAACTCCTCTCAAAAATCTATTTTTAGCAGGAACTGATCAGGGCTACATAGGAATTGTTGGTGCTATGCTTGGAGGTATTGCGGTGGCAAACAATCGAATACTTCGCCCAGTTTAAGAAATTTCCTCGATTAGCCTTTCCTGAATTTCAGCCATCAGGAGGTAGGAAAAATATCCGATTCTCACATCAGGCTTACTCGAGCGAAGGGAAGGCATGCCAGACTCCAGTTCCTCATCCGTTACATTCTTTAAAGAAGTTTTTCGAATCGTAAATCGTATCTCGGTCAGTCCACGCAATAAATCGTCCACATCGTCCTCCTCCACTTCCACCCTACCGTAAGGAAGGCGTGGACTCTTCAGCAAGCGTGCTAAGGCACTGCGATCTCCTTTCGCTTCCTCCTTGAGACCATCAATCCAAGATTCTTTAAGTTCCGGATCATCAAGGTCAGGAAAGAGGTCTGAAAATTCTTCGACCTTGGTGGATAATGCAAATAATTTCCCTATCTCCGGAAGGATTGCCTGGATAATATGGCACTCAACTTGTAGGCTAAACTCAATCATCTTTTTCCAAAATTGTTTGTAAGCGCCAACGTTGTAATTGGTACGCATAGTTTTCTGCCTGCTCCCTTTCTCCCACCCATAAAACCGACTTTCCCTGTTCGTGTACCTCCATCATGTGTTTTGTCGCCTTAGTGTCATTGTAACCAAATACCTTCCTAAATACCATTACCACATAATTCATCAAGTTGACTGGATCATTTAGTACAATCACCTTCCACGGGGTGGCGAGTCGTTCATCCAAATCAGTTGATTCCTCCAATATTGGAGTCGCTAATGTAGAGCAATGTTTATGGGAAGGCATGAGAATTATCTATTTAAAGAACATTTTGATAAATTCCGAATGTAAAAATGGATATTATTCACTCGGATTGAGTTTCCGTGCTTGCATGAATGCATTTAAAACAATTTTTTAAATATATGATAAAAATTCCCGCATTCATTATTGGTGGATTATTAATCTTAACAGGAATCGCAGGATACCTGTTCCAGGAACCCGGACTTTCCATAAAGATAACGGGGCCTTTGGCGGAGGATGCGCAACTTACTCTGTCAGATGGCAACCAGAGCCATGAGCTCGATCTCGGCTTTGCCTCCAGTGATGCATCCGGGGAACATGCTTACTGGATCATTTATAATTTAAATTTAAACCACGCCAAGGATGCATCACAGGGGAATTATGCCATTGAACAAGGAGCGACTGATCGAGGTTATATTAGTAAATCTTTTTGGTACGCCTCTTCAAAAGGAGAAACAATGCAAGCACTGAAGCAGGAATCAGATAATTTTCAGGGAGCAGGAGATGGAGATCCGATCGAGATTGACTGGGCTAATGTTGATCAGAATTCTTCCAAGGTCCGATTAATATATAAGGAATTTGCAAATTCGCCTGGTCCAATCACTCTACAGGCAAGCAATTGGAAAAATATTGATATCAATCCTAAACCAAAACCAAACGAAAAAATTGAGTTTGGCACGAGTTGGACAGCCTTTATCCCAGGGATCCTAGGAATTATATTAATTTTGCTCACTTTAGGCGCAGACAAATTCCCCAAAGCGCACAAGCATTTTATGCATGCTGCTGTTTTGGTCGCTCTAGTTTGCTTTTTTGTAGTCACGAAAATGCTCATTGGTGCATACTCTGAAATGACTTGGTTAAAAGAAGAGCCTTACATGATCATTCATATATCGAGTCTCAAACCAACGGTCATGCTACTCTCTGCCGGTTTGCTTTTAATATTTGTAATTCTTTGTGTTGTCTCTTTCATCGATGCTCGAAAAAACCGCCAAGCAGAGGAAGAAAAAAAGGCAAAATTAAAACCTGTAAAGAAAGAAAATCAGGATAAAAATATCCCCAAGGCTGATTCGAACGATAAAAAGAGCAATGACTCGATTGATGGTAAAAAGGAAGATAGAAAAGATTCAAAGAAACCATCGATTGAATCGAAAACAAGTTCCTCTTCCTCGAGTGAAGGAAAAAAAACCAATTCTGCTGCGTCAAAAGAACCAACTGAGAAAGTTGCTCGTGCAAACGAAAAGAAAGACACTCAGATAAAACCGGATATTTCAAAAGACAGTAAAAGTGCGCCAAGTTCTGAAAAAGAAAAATCAGAATCCAAGAGCGATGCTCCCAAAGTAAAACGAAATACTTCAGAAAGTACCCAAGTGGGGAACCCTCCTTCTCAGAACAAAGATGAAGCGAAGAAAAACTCATCCGATCAAAGACCTTCAGGATCCGATTCAAATGAAAAACCGGAAAAAAAGATCTCTTCCGAAAATGAGAAGAAAAGCGAGTAAACACTTGTTGGAAGTTTAAACTTTTTTTATTATTGTCCATGTCTTCCGACAGTTGACAAGTTAGTTTATTTTTAATCTGAGAAGATTGTATGTATTGGTCCCAATGAGGACAAAACTGATGTAGATTGGATGTCGGGCAAGAGATCACTTCTCATGATCTTGCTGTTCGACTATTTCAATCAATGCCACGACCCACAACTAGGTACTTCCTTAGTATTAGCGTGAGGAACGATCTATCATTTGTGACATCTAGAACTTATCAATTTGGGTATGTTGGAAATTTTTGTGAATGTGTAGTGTCAATGTTTTTAGATTAATTGAAACAGCACACTACAGAATTAAGCCAAAAAAAAGTCTTACCGGGGCAAGACCTTTGTTGAAAGTAGATCGCTACTAAATAGAAGTGGCACACCCGGAGGGAGTCGAACCCCCAACCTCCTGGTCCGTAGCCAGGCACTCTATCCAATTGAGCTACGGGTGCACTAAAGAGGCCTAACTTAGCTGAAAACGAGGGACAAGCAAGCTAAAAGCCTGCTCGAAGTAGTAAATTAAATTATACTCTCTTGAAAACAAGAGATGCATTGTGCCCGCCAAAGCCGGAATTATTACTCATGGCAACATTCACTTGATGATCACGAGCTTCATTAGGAACATAATCTAAATCACAATCAGGGTCAGGAGTATCTAAGTTGATTGTAGGAGCAACTACATTATCCTGAATCGTCTTACAAACTGCTGCGGCTTCTATTGCACCCGCAGCACCCAATAAATGGCCAGTCATGGATTTAGTGGAACTTACGCATAATCCATTTTTCGCGTAATCTCCGAACACATTCTTTAAAGCCACGGTTTCAGAACGATCATTGTAAGGAGTTGATGTACCATGTGCATTAACATACGCGACCTCTTCCTTGGCAACTTTTGCTTCCGCGAGTGCTTGGTTCATACATTTCGTGAGTGCCTTACTCTCTGTATCTGGAGTTGTAACGTGAAATGCATCGCAGGTGGCAGAATAACCAACAATTTCTGCGTAAATTCGGGCTCCTCTTTTCTCGGCATGTTCTTGGGTTTCTAAAACCAAGACACCCGCTCCCTCCCCCATAACAAATCCATCGCGGTCTGCGTCAAATGGCCTGGATGCACGAGAGGGTTCACTGTTAAATTTGGTACTCATCGCCTTCATTGATGAAAATCCAGCAAAACCTATTCGAGTAACAGCGGCTTCACTTCCCCCCGCAAAAATCACATCTGCTAATCCACGCTGCATCATATGAAAAGCTTCACCTATTGCATGGGATCCAGATGCACATGCACTGACAACCGAAAAATTCGGGCCTTGTGCACCAAGGTCAATCGCAATAACTCCTCCGGCAATATTGGCTATCAAGGAAGGAATCATAAATGGAGAAACTCGACGGGGCCCTCTTTCAATAAGGGTTGTCATTTGTTTCTCGATTGTCTCCATTCCACCAATACCCGAACCCACGAGAACACCTGTTCTGTCTGGCACCAAGGTATCCCTGGACAAATTAGAGTCTGCTAATGCAAAACGGGAAGCGGCCAGTGCCAAATGTGTGTAACGATCATTCCGACGGACTTCTTTCGGGTCCATAAAGTCTTCCGCATTAAAATCCGTAACCTCAGAAGCGACTTGACTTGCAATATCGCCCGCCTCGAAACGAGTTACTCCCGTAATTCCAGACTTACCTGCTTTGAGAGAATTCCAAAAATCATCAATCCCATTTCCTATGGACGACACCACACCAACGCCTGTGACTACTACTCGATTCATGACTAGTTATGTATTGTGCGAGCGAATTGAAAAAGACCCGCCATGCAAAAAGAATTAGGAGGATAGATTCTTCTCAACATATTCGATAACAGATCCAACTGATTGAAGCTTTTCTGCCGCTTCTTCAGGAATTTCTGTACCAAACTCTTCCTCAAGAGCCATGACTAACTCAACTTGATCAAGCGAGTCTGCACCTAAGTCGTCGATAAAACTGGCCTCCGGAGTAACTTGCTCTTCACTTACATTGAGCTGGCTAATAATAATTTTCTTTACGCGATCGGCGTTATTTTCTGACATAATTTTTTTTGGGTTTAAAATTTAACATTATCTCTTGTTCACATCACCATGCCTCCGTCAACCGTAAAAACTTGGCCGGTTACATAGGATGCCTTTTCTGAAGACAAAAAGGAAGCCATTTCTGCAATATCCTCCACTTTTCCAAATCTTTTTAATGGAACTGTGCTTAAAGCAACTTCTTTGACTCGATCATCCAACCCGGATGTCATATCTGTATCAATAAAACCAGGTGCAATTGCGTTGACTGTAACGGAACGGGCTGCAAATTCGCGTGCCAAGCTCTTAGTTAAACCAATCATACCAGCTTTGGCAGCAGCGTAATTGGCTTGGCCAGCATTTCCGGTTAATCCAACAACTGAAGAGATATTGATAATGCGCCCCCACCTTTTCCTGGTCATCGGTCGCCCCAGTGCTTTAATCCAATGGAAGCAACTATTTAAATTTGTATTAATCACATCCATCCAATCGCCTTCGTCCATTCGAAAGAGAAGGTTGTCTCGAGTAATTCCCGCATTATT